>NZ_CP084712.1:3655000-3996496 GCF_023822045.1 Sphingopyxis sp. USTB-05
GCGCGCTGCCACCGGCCTGAAGCCAAACAGGCGCGGGCGAATCAGTCGCCCTTCAATTTCTGACGGAAGGTCTGGATCAGGCTGTCGTTCGCGGGAACGCGCACGCGCCAGACCCAACTGCTGCCGCGACGCTCCCATCCTTCGGGGGTCGGATCGAGTGCGAAAGGGATCAGCATCTCTACCTCGGCATCGAACGGCCGAGCGTTCGTGAGCGTGACCTGCCAAAGCTTGTAATCAGCATTCGGGTCCGGCTGAACCGCGACCTTATATTGGACGGCGGGGCTGGACCCGATGTCGTAGTCGACGCGTTCGTTCTTCGCCTTGTCGCCGATCGCCGCCTCGCCGACGAGCAGGCGGCGGTCACCGATGGTTTCGAACACCGTCGCCATGCCGGCCGGAAGCGCAAGACCGAGCCCATCCGATTCGCGGTTCTGTGCACGCAATCGCATCATCAGCGGCTGCGGCCGACCGTCACCATAATTGTATAGCGTCGCCGCATAGAGCTGCTCGACCGCAACCTTGTCTTTCGCCAGCAGCGCCACCTGCTTCTGCCCCTTCGCCGACACATCGACGCGAAACGGGATGCGATAGAATTTGAGGTCGCCCAGATCCTCCGCCGGAGGTGGCGGCGGCGCGGGCGGCGGCGGCGGTGGTGGAGGCGGCGGAGCCATCGCCATCGCGCGGCGGTCGCGGCGGCTCGCAGTCACGACGACTTCCTCCGCTGCGATCCCGTCAAAATTCTGCTCGACTTCGATGATCGGCGGCAGTTCCCAAAGCGGGTGCGTGCTCGTGATATCCATCGGCCAGCATTTGAGGACGAGCGATCCCGGCGTACTGCGCGGCAGGGGTGGGCTGTACATCTTGTTCAGCCGTCCCGCGATCACATTGAGCTGGGCACCCGGAAAGCTCGTCACCCCGCCATTCGCGACGGTGATCCAGCCGGTCAGGCCCAGCGTCTTTCCGTCGGTGCCACGGTCAGCGACATAGTTGGCGGCCCAATCGAACCCCTCGGCGAGATAGAGCAATTGCACCTTCATGGTGCGAGCCGCCTTGCTCTCGACCACCACCGACAAGGTCGGCTTGGCCGAGAGGTCTTTCGGCACGCGCGAATAGAGCATCCGTTCGGGCAAACCCGAGCAGGCAAGCGCCTCCACCCCTGCCGCGGTCTGAACAATCACCCCGCCATTGGGGCCCGACTGAATCACTGTCTCCTGTTCGACCACCTTTCCGGTCGCAAGGCTGGTGCGCCGCAGGGTGACGCTACGCTTCAGATAGGCATCGACGAGACCCGCGGGTGACAGCAACCGCGCGTCGCGATTCTTTTCGATGACGCCGTCGGGCAGTCCGCTCACTACCGCGGTTTCGGGAAGCAATCCTTCGGCCACGCCTTCGAAGCGCAGCACCGAGTTTCCTGCGGGTAAGGTGACGGTGCGCGTTTCTGTGATGAAGGCGAAACCCTGCGGCCAGTTCGGATCAATCGCGCCGCTGCCGCGTCCCGGGGCGCGATAGACGGTGACCGCGCTATCGTCGATTTTCGCCGACACGACCACCGGCGCCGAAGCCTGGGCAAACACGGGCGTCGGCGCGAGCAGAGCCGCGACCCACAGCAGCAGCGGCCAGGCCCGCATCGCGCAGATATCAGTAACGCGAATCGAATGTGACGGTCAGGTCGACCTTGCCGTTGGCTGGCACGGGCACCTGCCATTCCATGCGGTCGGCCGAAATACGCTCGCCCTTCAGGCTTTCGTCGCTAATCCGGACGTCACCATAAAGCCCATCCTGCGCGAGGAGCACCGTCACCGGCGCCGACCGTGCATTGCTGACCGTATATTTCATTTTGGTCACCCAGCGCGAATCACCCTTGCGCGTGCGCGACACGACGGTCGGCTGGACTTTCACATCGAACGCGTCGCCGGTGCGCAACGACATCGCCGATCCCATTGGGGTATGGTCGATGCGATTCTCGCCGATAAACTGCGGATCGCCGCGCGCGTCACGCATATAGACGCGAATCGTCCCCGCCGGCAGCTGGTCGCCTAGACCGCCCTGCCGCGAGGTCGAGAAACGCAGCACACTCGCGGTGCTGACAGGCTCGTTGTTGCTGCCGAGCCAGCGATTGACATATTCATAGGTCGATCGCGCTGGTGCGCCCTTCACGTCGAGGAAGCTCACTTGCTTCTGCTGCGCGTTGGCGATCGTCGTGCGCTGGGCGAGCGGATAGAGATAATAGTCGCCGAGCCGCTCGCGATCATTCGATTCGGTCCCGGCCGAATCCATCGCACCCGACATCTGGCGGAAGCCGCCACCCCCGCCGGGATTGCCCGCGACAAGCAAGGTGCGCGCATTATTGAATGTCGTGCCGGTGCTGTTCGTCAGCGTCACCCAACCCTGAATATCCATCGCGCCCTTTGCGGCATCGAACAGCGCGACATAGTCGGCGGTCCAACCAAGGTTCGGGGTGAGATAGGAAAGCCGCGCCGGTACGGTGCCGGCATTGGCGGCATCGACCGTCACCGACAGCGTCGGCCGCGCACGCAGATTCGGCGGCAGCCGGTCGAACACCGCGCGTACCGGCAGGCCGTCATCGCGCAGTACCTCGATCCGCTCGCCGATCTGGAGAACGATGCCCCCGTTCGCCGCCAGCACCTTCGCGCGCTCGGTGCGTTCGGCACCAGTCGCTGGGTTGGTTCGAACGAGCGTGATCGACTGGCCGACCGCCTTGTCCATCAGCTTGTCGGGGGTAAGCAGGTCGAAATCGAAATTCTGTTCGACGATGCCGATGCCGGGGCCGGAGAGCGTGACCGTCTCGGGACGGATGCGCGCCGATACGTCGGGGAACTCGATGCGGTTGCGGCCGGCGGCGACACTCAGCTGACGGTCGTCCTGCACCAGCGACTGGCCGTTATTATATATGGTGACCGCGACATCGCCCTGCGCGTTACCGGTCGCGGCATCCTGCGCGAGAGCCGGAAGCGCCGATCCGCCGACGGCCAGCGGAAGACAGGCCATTGCCAAGATGCGCATAAAAAACCTCCCCGCGAGTAATCCCGCGGGGAGGCTATGTCATGCGAATCGGAAAAACCAGCGTGAAATCGCCAGCTTATTCGGCGGCTTCGACGTCCGAGTTCCGGGCAGCGAGCGTGCGGCGCGTACGGCGCGGCTTGGCGGCGGGCGCTTCGACCTCGACTTCAGCTTCGCTTTCGGCGGCGCGTTCGGGACGACCGATCGCGGGCGGCAACACTGCGGTGTCGATCCCCGCATTGCCATTGTCGGCGTTGTCGTCCTGACGCGGACGGCGGGCCGGGCGACGCGCCGGACGCGGAGCCGGCTCCTGCTCGGCCGCCTCTTCGCGCGCGGGCGCTTCGTTGCGATCATTGCGTTCGTCGCGCACTTCTTCGTCGTCGCGAACCCGCGCCGGGCGGCTGCGCGACTGCTGGCGGTTGCCGCGATTGTCATCGTCGCGGTCGCCGCGCGGTTCGCGATTGCCGCGGTTCTCGCGATTGTTGTCGCGCTGGCCGCGGTCGTTGCGTTCGCCGCGATCGCTGCGCTCGCCGCCGCGGTCATCGCCATTATCGGAGTCGTCGCGGCCATTGTCGGCTTCGAAATCGGTATCGTCGTGGCCGTCGAAATCCTCGACGCCGCGAATTTCGCGACCGCGGTCGTTGCTGCGTTCTTGGCCGTTCGCCGCAGCCTTTTCTTCCTGCCGGGCACGGAAGTCGCTCACGACGCGGAAATAATGGTCGGCGAACTGCAGATAATATTCGGTCTGGACCCGGTCGCCGGCAAGCTGCGCGTCGCGCGCGAGATTGCGGTATTTCTCGATCATCTGGGCGCCGTTGCCGCGCGCCCGGCTGTCGATGCGGTTGGCCTGGTCGACCCCACCACGACCGCCCGACTGCGAGCGGTTGTTGTTGTTGCTGTTATTGTTGCGGCCGCGACGGCGACCGCTCTGGCGGTTGTTCATGTTCAACTGAGACATCCTGATAAGCTAATAAGCTACGCCAACCCCTTTTGGCCGACCGCGCCGTTGCGCGTCGTGCCCGCGCTTCTCACGCGGTTCTTGCCCTTCTACCGCTTGCGCCGGGCCCTTGGCCCCGCACCAGCATCGTAAGTGGGAAGCAGACCAGTCGGACCAATCAAGGTACCCGTACCGGGTCTGTAAGCCGCCCCTATCGTGCTTTGCGGCGGAAACCAAGTAAATTCTTGCGCGGGGGTCAGGCGCGGGTCAGCAAAAGCGCCCTGTCGCGGCCGCCCAGATCCTGTCTGCAGGCAACCGAAAACCCCGCCGCTTCGGCGAGCTTCCGAACCAACATATGCTGCGTGTGCCCGATTTCAAGAACCGCGAGCCCGCCGGGCGCCAATATCCGGGGCAAATCGGGGATGACCCGCCGATAATCGTCGAGCCCGTCGGCGCCGGCGAACAGCGCGCCCGCAGGCTCATGCGCCACAACGTCAGGCATCAATTGTTCAGAATCGGCAATATAGGGCGGATTGCAGAGGATCAGGTCGAACGCGCCGCTGATCCCTTTGGCCCAGTCCCCGTGTATCAATTCGGTACGATCGTTCATCGCAAGCGCGGAAGCATTTTCGCCGGCGTAGCCCAGCGCCACTTCGCTGGCATCGATACCGACGCCGCGCGCCGCGGGCCACTCGCTCATCGCCGCATATAGAAGCGTTCCGGGCCCGGTCCCGAGATCGAGAATATGGCTGGGGCCCGTGCCGCCAAAATGACGGACCGCCGCCTCGATAAGCGTCTCGCTGTCAGGCCGCGGAATCAGCACGCCCGGGCCGACTTGCAGCCGGATCGTCCAGAAATCGCGGTAGCCGAGGATATAGGCAACGGGCTCATGGGCCATGCGGCGGGCGATCAACGCGCCGAAATCCGCCGGGACATCGTAACGCTCAGGATCGAGCAGCAGCGCCGGCCGTTCGACGCCCAGCGCGTGCGCCATCAGCAATTCGGCATCGAGCCGCGACGTATCGGATACCGCCGCCAGCCGCGCTGCCGCCTCGCGCAGCGCGGCGCCGACGTCAGTCACTCAGCCCCGCAAGCCGCTGCGCCTGATCCTCGGCGATCAGCGCGTCGATCAACTCGTCCATCGCGCCTTCGATGATTTCGGGCAGGCGGTGGAGCGTCAGATTGATGCGGTGGTCGGTCACGCGGCCCTGCGGAAAATTATAGGTGCGGATGCGTTCGGAGCGGTCGCCCGACCCGACCATCGACTTGCGTGCCGACGCTTCGGCGCTGTGGATCTTCTCGCGCTCAAGGTCATAAAGCCGCGCGCGCAGCACCTGCATCGCCTTTGCACGATTCTTGTGCTGGCTGCGCTGGTCCTGCTGAATCACGACGAGGCCGGTCGGGATATGTGTGATGCGGATCGCCGAATCGGTCGTGTTGACGTGTTGCCCACCCGCTCCGCTCGCGCGGTAAATGTCGATCTTGAGGTCGCTGTCGTTGATCGCGACGTCGACCTCTTCAGCCTCAGGCAACACCGCGACGGTCGCGGCGCTGGTGTGGATGCGGCCCTGGCTTTCGGTCGCGGGAACGCGCTGCACGCGATGGACGCCGCTTTCGAACTTCAATTTGGCGAAGACGCCCTGCCCCGTCACCGACGCGACGACTTCCTTATATCCGCCGACCTCTGCCTCGTTTGCCGAGATGACTTCGACCTTCCAGCCCTGTCCGTCGGCATAACGGCTGTACATGCGCAGCAAATCGCCCGCGAACAACGCCGCCTCGTCACCGCCGGTCCCGGCGCGGATTTCGAGCATGGCGGCGCGTTCGTCGGCCACATCCTTGGGCAGCAGCTTGATTGCCAGATCATGCTCGGCAGCGGGCAGAGCTGCCTCGATCGCGTCGATCTCCTCCGCCGCCATTGCCTTCATCTCGGGATCGGCAAGCATTTCGTTCAGCGAGGCGAGCTCACCGCGCAGGCGCACAACCTCGGCCGCCGCCTTGGCAACGGGTTCGAGTTCGGCGAACTCCTTCGACGCGGCAACAAAATCGGCAGGCGCCATGTCGCCCGTCGCCATGCGCGCCTGCAGCGCAGCGTGGCGTTCGATGATGGCGTCGATCTGTCTTTCGGAAACATTAGCCATCAGATTGCGCGGACGACCGCCTCAACCTGCTTTGCGCGGTCGCTGTCGCCGCGAACATTGATGTGCGCCGCACCATCGCGCGTGCCGACCGAAATCAGCGCATGCGCGGGAATTTTCGCGGCCTTGTCGAACCGTTTGCGCGGCGAACCGCTGGCGACGATTTCGGTCGCAAAGCCGCCATTGCGCAGCGCCGCCAGCGCCGTCATCGCCAGCGCGAGCCTGTCATCGTCCTCGACCGCGATCACCGCGTCGAGGCGATTGTCGATCACATCGTCGGCGAGCAGCATCGCGAGCCGTTCGATCCCGCCGGCCCAGCCGACCGCGGGGGTCGGCGGTCCGCCGAGCGTTTCGATCAGCCCGTCATAGCGCCCGCCCCCGATCACCGTGCCCTGCGCGCCGAGCCGGTCGGTGACGAATTCAAACGCGGTGTGGCGATAATAATCGAGCCCGCGCACGAGCCGCGCGTTGCGTTCCCATGCGACGCCCGCGGCATCGAGCCCGGCGGTGACGGCGCCGAAGAAATCCTGCGCTTCGCTCGTCAGATAGGCGTCGATGTCGGGCGCGCTGTCGGCGAGCGGGCGGTCCTTTGGATCCTTGCTGTCGAGAATGCGCAGCGGATTTTTGTCGAGCCGCGCGAGGCTGTCTTCCGACAGATCACCGCGATGCGCTTCGAAATGATCGACCAGCGCCGCGCGCCAGGCATCGCGGCTTGCGACATCGCCCAGCGTATTGAGTGTCAGCGTCACGCCTTCGGATATGCCCAGTTCCTTCAGGAGCTGGTCGGCGAACACCAGCAACTCGGCATCGGCGAGCGGGCTGTCGCTGCCGATCATCTCGGCATCGAGCTGGTGAAACTGACGATAGCGACCCTTTTGCGGGCGCTCATAACGGAACAGCGGGCCGTGTGTTGCCACTTTCAGCGGTGCGAATTGCTGCCAGCCGTTCGTCACATATGCCCGCGCAATGCCTGCGGTAAATTCGGGACGCAGCGTGATCGACTCGCCGCCACGATCCTCGAACGAATACATTTCCTTCGATACGACATCGGTGGTTTCACCGAGCGAGCGCGCGAACACGGCAGTCGGCTCGATCACCGGCACCTCGACCCGCTTGAAGCCATAGAGGCGGCGCACCCGTTCGAAGGTATCGACGACATGCGCGAACCGGTCGGCGAAATCGCCAAGCATGTCCTGGGTGCCCCGCACAGCTTGCGGGGTCGGATTTTTCGCGCTTTTGTCCTTGCTCATGGGCGGCGCATCTAATGGTTTTTCGTCGAAAGGCAAAGTGCGCTTGCAGAGCCGTCGCTGGACCTCGCCCGCGTTTCGCGGCAGAGGTGCTGCCCATGAAAAAAGCACTGTTCGTCGCAGCGGCGGTCGTCGCCGCACCCGCCGCCGTTTCCCCCGCCATCGCCCAGGACGGCAACAGCCGGCCCCAGCCGGTCGTCCAGCCGCTGACGATCCCGCTGCCCGCCGACAAACCCTATCCGGGCACGATGCAGCTTAAGGTCGACGCGAGCGATTATGCGCGCGGCATCTTTCATGTGCGCCAGACGATCCCGGTGGCGAAGGCGGGCAAGCTGACCCTGCTCTATCCCGAATGGTTGCCCGGCAAGCACGCCCCGCGCGGCGCGATCGCCGAGATGGCAGGCTTCAAGCCGAGTGCCGGGGGCAAGCCGCTGGCCTGGACGCGCCAGCCGACCGACGTCTACGCCTTCGACATCGACGTGCCCGCGGGCGTAAAGAGCGTCGACGTCGCCTTTGACTTCCTGTCCCCGACGCGAACGAGCGAAGGCCGGGTGGTCGTCACCCCCGCGATGATGAACCTGCAATGGGAACAGGTCAGCCTGTACCCCGCGGGCTATTTCACCCGCGGGATTCCCGTGCAGCTCGAAGTCACCCTGCCTGACGGCTGGACCGGTGCGGCGGCGCTCGACGGGGTCAAGGTTTCGGGCAATCGCTACAGCTTCGCTCCGACCAATTACGAGGTACTCGTCGACAGCCCGATGTTTGCCGGAAAATATTTCCGCAAATGGGACCTCGGTAACAAGGTGACGCTGAACGTCGTCGCTGATGAGGCCAAATATCTTGATGCGAGCCCCGACCATATCGCGCGCCACGCGGCATTGGTGTCGGAAGCCGTCGCGCTGTTCGGCGTCCGCCATTTCGATCGCTATGAATTCCTGCTCGCGCTCACCGACGAACTCGGCGGCATCGGGCTTGAACATCATCGCAGCAGCGAGAACAGCCGCAACGTCGACTATTTCACCAAATGGAACGACAATGACAGCGAGCGCGGGCTCCTCCCCCACGAACTCACTCATAGCTGGAACGGCAAATATCGCCGCCCCGACAAGATGTGGACCCCCGACTTCCGTACCCCGATGCAGGACAATCTGTTGTGGGTTTACGAAGGCCAGACGAGCTTTTGGGATCTCGTTCTCGCCGGCCGTTCGGGGATGCAGTCCAAGGAGATGATCCTCGCCGAATGGGCGACGAATGCTGGCAATTACAGCGCCCAGCCGGGGCGCCAGTGGCGCTCGGTCGAAGACACGACGCTCGACCCGATCATCGCGGCGCGCAAACCCAAGCCCTTTGCCAGTTGGTCGCGGAGCGAGGATTATTACAACGAAGGGTCGCTGATGTGGCTCGACGCCGACATGCTGATCCGCCAGGCGACGAACAACGCCAAAAGCCTGGACGATTTCGCACGCGCCTTTTTCGGCGGGCGCGAGGGCGATTGGGGGCAGGACACCTATGATTTCGACGATGTCGTCGCGGCGCTGAACGCCGTCCATCCCTATGATTGGGCGAGCTTCCTGCGCCAACGCATGCAGGAAAGCGGCCAGCCCGCGCCGGTTGGAGGGATCGAGCGCGCGGGATACCGCCTCGTTTGGCGCGACGCGCCCAACGCCTATGATCGTGACCGCATGGCGCAGGCAAAGAATGCCGACCTCACCCATTCGCTGGGCATGACGATCGACAAGGACGGCGTCGCGACCGGCATTTTGTGGGACGGCCCGGCGTTCAAGGCCGACATCGTCAATGGCGCCAAGATCATCGCCGTCGACGGCCTGAGCTATAGTCGCGAGCGGATCGAAACGGCGATTCGCGCGGCTGCCGACGGCAAGACGCCGGTGCGGCTGCTTGTCGAGCGCAGCGGACGCTATCGCAATGTCGATATCGACTATCATGATGGGCTGCGCTGGCCGCATCTCGAAAAAGTCGGGAGTGGCCCCGACTGGTTCGATCCGCTATTGGCGCCGCGCCGCCGACTGTAAAAGATTCGGCGGAGAACAGAACAAAGGACTGACTTCTCCCATGCGCATCGACCTGATTCCCGCCGGCGACAGCCCGCCCGACAGCCTCAACGTCCTGATCGAAGTTCCGATCGGCGGCGAGCCGGTGAAATATGAATTCGACAAGGCGAGCGGCGCATTGTTCGTCGACCGCTTCCTGCACACGCCGATGCGTTACCCCGCCAATTACGGCTTCGTGCCCCACACGCTGGGCGAAGACGGCGATCCGCTCGATGCGCTGGTTGTCGCGCGTTCACCGATCGTCGCAGGCGCGGTCGTGAAATGCCGCCCGATCGGCGTGCTGCTGATGGAAGACGATGCCGGCGGCGACGAAAAGCTGCTGTGCGTCCCCGTCAACAAGACCTTTCCCTATTACGCCGATGTCGCGAGCTACACCGACATGCCGCCGATCGTGCTCCAGCAGATCGAGCATTTCTTCACCCACTATAAGGATCTCGAACCCGGCAAATGGGCGAAGCTCAACGGCTGGGGCGATGTGAACGAAGCGAAGCGCATCATCGTCGAATGCATCGAGCGCGCAAAGAAGACCGGTTTCTAATTCTTGTTTGAGGGCGCCGGATCACCGTCCGGCGCCCCGACAATCCGCACATCCTGCCGCGGATAGGGAATGGCGATCCCGGCTTCCTTGAAGCGATCCCATATGCCGAGGAACACCTCGCCCTGGATGTTGCCTAGCCCCGCCTCGGGATCGGAAATCCAGTAACGAAGCTCGTGCTCGACCGCGCGTTCGCCGAACGCGGTAATCCAAACCGCCGGTTCGGGCTCGTTCAATATACGCGGATTCTCTTTGGCGGTTTCGATAATCAGCCGCTGCGCGAGCCGCAAATCGCAGGCATAGCCCACGGGTATGCGCATCCGCACACGCACTTCGGGACTAGCATAGCTCCAGTTTTCGACGGGCTGCGTCATCAGCAGTTCGTTCGGAATCAAATGCTTCTTGCCGTCGCGGGTCACGACATTGACCGCGCGAACGCCGATCTTGGCGACGCGTCCGACATTGGGCACCCCATTCGCCGCCGCCGTTCCCCCCATGCTGCTGCCATCGCCGACGACAATGATGTCGCCCGGCTTGATCGAACGGTCCATCAGCAGGATGATCCCGGCGATCAGATTGCCGACCGTCTTTTGCAGCCCGAAACCGATCGCGAGGCCCGCAGCGCCCGAGAAGACGGCAAGCGCGGTCAGATCGATGCCCAACAAATCAATGCCGAACAGCATGGCAAAGACGAACAGCGCGATCGCGATCAGCTTTTCGGCGAGCAGCCGCTGCGTCGCGTCGATCTGGGTGTTGCGGCGGAGCAGCCATTTGATCGACCGCAGGATGATTCGCACCGCCAGATAAAGCAGTACCGCGACGACGATCGTCGAGAATAGTCCATAGAGTGACAGTCGGTACGAGCCGACGTCGATGCCGATCGCCTTCAGCGCCTCGATCGTGCGGACGACGCCTTCGGGCAGCGCGTCCATGCCGATCATCCCGCCATCGCGGCAAAGCCGCGTTCGAGGTCGGCGATCAGGTCGGCCGGGTCCTCGAGCCCGACCGACAGGCGGACCAGCGGATCGCGGTCCGTCCATTCCACAGCGGTGCGAATCTCCGCCGGATTGCTCGGGACCACGAGGCTTTCATAGCCGCCCCAGCTAAATCCGATGCCGAAGGCTGAGAGCGCGTCGATGAAGCGGGTTCGGCCGGCATCGTCGCTGCCCTTCAACGTAAAGCCGAACAAGCCGCTGGCACCCGTGAAATCGCGCGCCCAGATGGCGTGGCCGGAATCGCCCGGCAGCGCCGGATGAAGTACCCGTCCGACTTCGGACCGCCCGGCCAGCCAGTTCGCGATCGCGAGGCCATTTTCGCCGTGCCGCGCCAGACGGACATCGAGTGTGCGAAGGCCGCGCAGCATCAGCGCGCAATCGTCGGGCGAGACCGACAGGCCCAGTTGGTAGGCCGCGTGCCGAAGCCGCGGCCATAGTGCCTTGGTGGCAGTCAGCGAGCCCATCATCGCATCGCTGTGTCCGCCGACATATTTGGTCAGGCTCATCGCCGCCACGTCGACACCATGCTCCAGTGCGGGAAATAACAACGGGGTCGCCCATGTATTGTCGAGCATCGTCGTCACACCATGTTCGCGCGCGACGGCGACGATCGCGGGAATATCCTGCATCTCAAAGGTCAGGCTGCCCGGCGATTCGAGGAAGATCAGTTTCGTGTCAGGGGTGATCAGCCCAGCGATGTCGGCGCCGATCGATGGGTCATAATAGGTCGTCGTCACGCCGAATCGCGCGAGCATGCCGTTGCAGAACAGACGCGTCGGCTCATAGGCGCTATCGACCATCAGCAGATGATCGCCGGGCGACAGCAGCGCCAGCAGGCCTGCCGAAATCGCCGCGACCCCTGAGGGATACAGCAAAGTGCCTTCCGCGCCCGGCTCCAGATCGGTCAGCGCATCCGCAAGCGCCCACACCGTCGGGGTGCCGCGCCGGCCGTAATATAGCTTGTCGTGCGTGGCATGGCCGCGCGCCTTGAGGTCGGCGATATTGTCGTAAAGGATCGTCGAGGCGCGCCACAGCGGCGGATTGACGACGCTGCCGCCCAGTCGCGGGTCACCGGTCCATTCGGGCCGGCGGCCGCCCTGCACCAGTTTCGTTGCAGGGCGGAGGCTTTTGTCGTCGCGGTTGTTCATGCCCGTCTTGATAGCGTGCCGCTCGCCAAAAGCCAGCGGCACGGAAACAGGTTTCGACGGCGAAGAGACTCAGGCTGCGCCGGTCGCCTTGGGCGTCGCCGGATCGGCGCCCCATTCGACCCAGCTGCCGTCATAGACCGCAACATCTTCCTTGCCGAGCAGGTGCGCGCCGAAAGCAACGACGGTCGCGGTCATGCCGCTACCGCAGGTGGTGACGAGCGGTTTGTCGAGATCGACCCCGGCGGCGTCGAATGCCGCTTTCAGCTCGTCGCCCTGTTTCCAGGTGCCGTCGGCGTTGAACAACTGGCTATGCGGCAGGCTGCGCGAACCCGGGATATGACCCGGAGCGACACCTGCGCGCGGATCGCGTTCCTCGCCAGTGAAGCGCGCGGCGGGGCGCGCATCGACGACCTGTTCGGCCGCGCTGTCGACATTCGCCAGCATCTGTTCCTTGGTGCGCACCGCTTTGGCATCGCGCCACACGGTGAAGTGGCGGTGACGGAGCGTCTGTTTGCCCATTTCGAGCGCGCGACCTTCGGCCTTCCACTTGGCAAGGCCGCCATCGAGCAGTGCCACGTCGTGGGCGCCGAACAGTTTCAGCAGCCACCAGGCGCGTGCTGCGCTCTTCAGCGGGCTGTCATCATAAATCACGATACGGCTGCCGTCACCGAGACCCAGCGACTGCATACGGCTCGCGAATTTTTCGGCCGGCGGGGCCATATTGTCGACGGTGTTCGACGCGTCGGTCAGTTCGGCAAGATCCATGAACACCGCGCCGGGAATGTGGCCCGCTTCATATTCGGCGCGTGCGTCGCGCCCTTCATCGGCGAGAAATTTCGTCGCGTCGACGACTCGCAGGTCCGATGCCCCCAATTCGCGTTCCAGCCAGTCGGTTGAGACCAAGGCGTCCATGTCATGCTCCTGTTGCGACCGGTCGGGAACATGTTTGCCTGTCCCTCGCCCGGCCATCCTGCTGTGGCTTCTTGTCTTTCCGGGGGATAGTCAGCCTATGCCCCCACTTGCGCTTTTTCAAGCGTGGTCGATCCTGCCTCAGCCGATGGTGCACCGCAACAAAAAAGCAGTGTCTTTTTGGGTCAAGCTATTGCGCGCGCTTGATCGCCGTCGCACGCGCGCCAGGACGATCGACAGCATAGGTGGGCCGGTCGAGCGGCAGCGGTGCCAGCTTTTCGCTGCCGCTTGTGCCTTGTTCGCGGCCGAGCACAAAACTTCCCGCATTCTGACCGAAAGCCTCTCCCTCGCCATCCCAATGATAAGTGACGTCGAACGCGATGACGGGGACGAGCATCGGCTTGCCGCCGATCATCAGGGGTTCGATCGTAGCGCGGGGCAACATGACCTCTGTCGATAATTCTTCGCCCGCCCCGACGGCAAGCGCCATGTCGTCGCGCAGCACGCTGCCGCCCGCACCGTCGAAGAAGCGGGCAAGCACCGGCTCGGTCATGGCCGACCCCTGATTGAGCGCGATGCGGACCATCAGTCCCGTCGCAGGCGCGGTCCCCTGATTGATCAGGTGGAGGGCGAATCCGACCGCGACATGATCGGCCGCGAAACGGATGCTGCGCACGTCGAGCGCCATCGCGACCACCGCGCGCAGTTCGTCGGCAGCGCGGGTAACGAGCGGGTGCGCGGGGGCGGCCGCAGCCGAGGCAGCGGGCGTTGGCACAGGCGGCTGAACGACGGGACGCGACGTTGCGGGGACCGGCGGCTTCGAAGGCGTTTCCGCTGCCCGAGGCGCCGGGCGCGGGACGATCGGACGCGGAGCTTCTTCGATCGCGTCGAGCGGAACTCCTGCCGGCGCCGCACGGCGGCGCCAATACCAGAATCCGGCGGCGCCCGCCGCGAGCGCGGCCAGCACCCAGGCCCAGATCGGCGTACCCGACGACGGGCTGGCCGGAGCGGCCACGACCGGCGCTGCATCGGCGGAGGCAGGCGTCGCACCCGTCGCAACGGGTACGGGGGGCGCCGCCGTATCGATAGGGGGCAAAGCCGGATTGTCGATCGGAGTCGCCTGCGTCGTGCCGGCGGTGTCGGGCGTCGCCGCGCGCGGTGCCACGATCGCAGGTGTATCGCGCCGCGTCGGTGCGGGAGCAGGCGTCGGGGTCGCGGTGGCTGGCTGCGTCGGAGTTACCCGTGGCGGCGCCACCGGCTGCGTTGGTGTTGGCGCCGGTGCGGGGGTCGGGGTCGGCTGTCCACGCCGTTCGCCGGGCGCGACAGGCGGCAAGCCGTTGTCCGAAGGCCCCTGCACACCCGGGGTCCGGCCGTCATCGGCAGGCGGCGGCAGGCGGAAATCGATCGGGCGTGACGAGGTTCCGGTGTCTTGCGCATGCGCAGGCATCGCTGCCGCCAGCATCGCCGCCGCGAGCGCGACCGTCGCCACCTGTTCTCGCCCGAAGTTACGCACCGTCATCTTGTCCGCGATCCCACACTACACATATCTCGCATGCGCCGCTGAATTGGCGCTGAACCTGGCGGCCTGACATCTCAAGGACAATCGGTCCGGATGACATCGGCCGCGCTGCGCACTAGAGCCTTTCCATGACCGATTCCACCCCTACCCCACTCGCGCCGAAACATCTCGGCCAGTCCAGCGAACTTCCTGCCTCGCCCGAGGCCGCGGTTCTCGACTATGTCCCCAACCCGCGCGCGGGCGAGCTCTATCTCGTCCGCTTCGCCGCGCCCGAGTTCACCTCGCTCTGCCCGGTGACCGGACAACCCGATTTCGCACATCTCGTCATCGATTATGCGCCCGGCGAAACGATCGTCGAATCGAAGAGCCTGAAGCTGTTCCTTGGCAGTTTTCGGAACCATGCGGGCTTTCACGAGGATTGCACTGTCGGCATCGGCCGCCGCCTGTTCGATGAAATGCAGCCTCGCTGGCTGCGCATTGGCGGTTACTGGTATCCGCGTGGCGGCATCCCGATCGATGTCTTCTGGCAATCGAGCGCGCCGCCCGAGGGCTTGTGGCTCCCCGATCAAGCGGTCGCGCCTTATCGCGGGCGGGGATGATTATTCATCTTTCCGTCACAAAATATTGACATTAGTGTCAGCGATATGACCACCGCTTCCCTTCCGCACGACCATGCGATCGCCGTCGGTTCCGACCAGATCGATTTCATGGGTCATGTAAACAACGCTCACTATCTGAGCTGGGTACAGGAAGCGGTGCTGTCGCACTGGCGCCATATCGCGCCGCCCGACGCGGTCGCGGCCCATCTGTGGGTCGCACTGAAGCACGAGATCACGTACCGCCGTCCCGCTTTCCTCGACGATCAGGTCATCGCGACCGTGATCCTGGAAAAAGTGCAGGGCGCACGCGCCTTTTATGAAACGATCATCAAACGCGGCGAAGAGGTATTGGCCGAGGTCAAATCCTCATGGTGCTGCGTCGATGCTGTAACGCTGCGCCCTGCGCGCCTTGCGAGCGAAGTGGTTGCGCGCTTCTTTCCGAATGAAAAGACCTAGCCGGCGATAGTACCGGACAGGCCGGATCTTACGGACTTACCGGGCTATCGCCGTCATCGTCGACTACCAGCCAAATGCCGCCGGCGATAATCGCGAGACCCAACACGATCGCGATCCAGCTCGCACCCTCGAGTTCATTCTCGCCTTCGACGACGCTCGTCGCACGGGCGTCGCCGATCGCGGGTGCGGCCGAAGCGACAACCGGCGATAGCACCATCGAAACCGCGGCGACCGAAATCGCAGTCTTTTTCCATAGCTTCATGACAGACTCCTCCAACAAGGGTCTTGAAACGCAGCCGAAACGGCAATTGTTCCACTCCCCTGCGGAGAAGTCTGCTGTTCCACTCCCCTACGGCGAAGTCTGCCGACGCAGGGCTAGGCCGCCGCGAATCGAATCGGCAGGCGCTTCAACCCGCCGACGAACACCGATTCGACGCGCGCGGGTTCACCCGCCAGTTCGAGGCTTTTGAGGCGCGGCAGCAACTCCTCCATCAATATGCGCATTTCCATGCGCGCGAGATGCTGGCCGAGACAGACATGTGCGCCGAAACCAAAGGCGATCTGCTGGTTCTTTTCACGATCAGGATCGAAAGCAAAAGGATCGCCGAACACGGCCTCGTCGCGGTTGCCCGAGACATAGTTGAGCATCAGCCAGTCGCCCTCGCGAATCGTCTGCCCGCCGATCTCGACGTCCTCTTTGGCGCTGCGCATGAAATGCTGGACCGGAGTCGTCCAGCGGATCGCCTCTTCGATCAGCCCGGCCTTGTCGCTGTCGGCGGCGCGAAAACGTTCGAACAGCGCCGGGTTCTTCGCCAGTTCCATGATCGCACCCGCGGTCGAAGCACTTGTCGTGTCATGCCCCGCCGTCGCGATGATCATATAATAGCCGGCAAGTTCGCGGTCGGGGATCTGTTCGCCGCCGACCATGGCGTTTGCGATGACCGTAGCGATATCCTCGCGAGGATTTGCGCGGCGGTCGGCGGTCAGCGCGCCGAAGTAATTTTCGAAATCGGCGATGACATAATGAAGCATCGCGATCGCCTGCTCCGCACTGGTGATCGCCTCCCTGCTCCGGTTCAGTTCGGGGTCGGTGGGACCGAATAGCTGCTGCGTCAGCATCAGCATGCGCGGTTCGTCCTCACGCGGGACGCCCAATATGTCCATGATGACGCGCAGCGGATAATGCGCCGCGACATCGCGCGCGAAGTCGGTCTCCGCGCCGGCCTCCAGCATAAGATCGACGGTCTCGCGCGCCAGTTGACGGATCCGGTCTTCGACGATCTTCAGATTCTTGGGCATGAACCAGCTCTGCGTCAGCAGCCGGTATTTCATATGATCGGGCGCATCCATCTGTACCAGCGAGCGAATCAGATGCCCGTCATTGTTCGGGGTCGCGGCGCGCGCCAACGCCTCGCCGTCGCGGTTGGTCAGCACGGTCGGGCGTATGCCGTTCGCAAAACGCTGAGGATCGCGGCTGATCGCCATGATGTCGGCGTGCCGCGTCACGAGCCAGAAAGGATCGTGATCGCTATTCTCGGCGACCGCAAGCGGCGCATTCGCACGCGCCCATGCGAGCTGCTCGTGCAGTGGATCCCATTGGCCGTATGCGACGGGGTCGACGACGGCGGCGGCTACCTCTCCAGGCAATATAGGTTTTGTCATGCAACCAAAGCTGCCTCATCGCGTGCCGTCTGTCGAGCCCGGACGACCGCCTGCCGAAAGGGGGCGTCGAGGGCGTCCCGCTTGGGACTAGCCGGGGCCGCAAAATCATACCGGGGATCGCAACAATGACACTCTCGACTCGCCATTTTCTCGTTGCCGCCGTCTCGTCGCTCGGCCTTGCCGCCTGCGCCGCGCAGCCGGGGGTCGAATCGCCCAGGCCCACCGCCACGACGCCCGCACTCACGGGCGCGCCGCTCGATACGAGCGTGCCGAGCCAGCTGCCGCGCATCGCACGGCCCGTGCATTATGACATCAGCGTTGTCCCCGACGCGAAGGCGCTGACCTTTACCGGCGAAGCGGGAATCGATCTTGAACTCTATGCTCCCTCGGCGACGTTGACGCTGAACGCGCTCGACCTGACCTTCGCCGGCGCAAGCCTGACCGGCGCCGACGGCAAGGCGATCCCGCTGACCGTCGCCACCGACGCCGCCGCGCAGACGGCCAGCTTTACAGCGGCCGAGCCGCTCGCACCCGGCAAATACCGCCTGACCGCCAGCTATACCGGTACGATCAACACGCAAGCGAACGGCCTTTTCGCGCTCGATTATCCCGACAAGGCCACGGGCAATGAAGTGCGCGGGCTGTTCACCCAGTTCGAGGCGCCCGATGCGCGGCGCTTCGTCCCGAGCTTTGACGAGCCTAGCTACAAGGCGACTTTCACTCTGTCGGCGACCGTCCCGGAGGGCGATCTGGCCGTCAGCAACATGCCCGTGGCGAGCGAAGCGCCAGTCCAAGGCGGCAAAAAGAAGGTGACATTCGAAATCTCGCCCAAAATGTCGTCCTACCTTCTCTTTTTCGCGACCGGGAATTTCGAACGGCTCGCCGCGAAGAGCGAGAGCGGCGCCGAAGTCGGCATCGTCTCGCCCAAGGGATCGGGCGAGCAGGCGCGTTTCGCGCTCGACAGCCTCGGCCCGCTGCTCGGCTATTACAGCGACTATTTCGGCCAGCCCTATCCGCTCCCCAAGCTCGACAATGTCGCGGGGCCCGGCCAGTCGCAATTTTTCGGCGCGATGGAAAATTGGGGCGCGATCTTCACCTTCGAGCGCATCCTGCTCGACGATCCGAAGATCACCAGCGAAGCGACGCGCCAGCAAATCTATACGACGCAGGCGCATGAGGTCGCGCATCAATGGTTCGGCGACCTCGTCACGATGGCGTGGTGGGACGACCTTTGGCTCAACGAAGGCTTCGCAAGCTGGATGGAAACCAAGGCGAGCGACCATTTCCACCCCGACTGGCAGCCGCTGCTCGACCGCGTCGGCGGCCGCGAAGGTGCGATGGCGCTCGACGCCTTTGCGACGACCCACCCGATCGTCCAGACGATCCGGACCGTAGAGGATACCAATCAGGCGTTCGACGCGATCACATACCAAAAGGGCGAGGCGGTGATCACGATGCTCGAAGCCTATGCAGGCGAGAATGTGTGGCGCGGTGGGCTGCGGAGCTACATGGCGAAGCATAAATATGCGAACACGCGGACCGACGATCTGTGGAATGCGGTGGAGGCGGCGGGCGCGAAAGGGCTGACCGCGATCGCGCATGATTTCACGAGCCAGCCGGGTATCCCGCTGCTCCGCGTCGGCGGCGTGACCTGCGCCGGTGGCAACACGACCGTCCAACTGACGCAGGGCGAATTCGCGCGCGACCGCAAGGACAGTATCGATGCCCAAGGCCGCCGCTGGCAGGTGCCCGTGCTCGCGCGTTCCGGCAATGGTGCGATCGCGCGGCAGGTGATCGCCGGCGGGATGGGCACGTTGACGCTGCCCGGCTGCGGTCCGGTGCTGATCAACGCGGGTCAGGCCGGCTATTATCGCACCCTCTATTCGCCCGCCGCGCTCCAGGCGCTCCGCGGCGATTTCGCCAAGCTGGCGCCGATCGACCAGCTCGGGCTGCTCGGCGACAATTTCGCGCTCGCCTATGCGGGCTACCAACCGATGGGCGCCGCGCTCGACCTGCTCGCGGCGGCACCCAGCGACGCGAACCCGAAACTGCTCGGCGACGTCGCGGGGCGCTACGCCGCGCTATACGGTTATTTCGACGACCAGCCGGCGGTACGGAAACAGATTGCGGCACGCGGCACCGCAGCCCTCGCCCGGGCGATGCAGCGCCTTGGGTTCGACGCGCGGGCGGGCGAACCCGCACTCGACAGCATCCTTCGTTCCGAACTGCTCGGCGCGCTCGGGACGTTGGGCGATGCAAAAGTGCTGGCGGAAGCACGCCGCCGCTTCGCGCTGCTGGACGGCAATCCCGCGGCGCTCGACGGCCCGCTGAAATCGCGCTGGCTCGACATTGTCGCGGCGAACGCGAGCGACGCCGAATGGACGAAGCTGCGCGCCTTGGCGAAGGGATCGAAATCGGCGGTCGAGCGCAGCGCCTTCTATACCTTCCTCGGCAATGCAAAGGACGCGACGCTGGCGAAGCGCGCGCTCGACCTCGCGCTGACCGACGAGCCCGGCAAGACGGTCAGCGCCTCGATCATCGGTGCCGTCGCCAGAAATCACCCCGAACAGGCGGTCGATTTCGCACAGGCCAACCAGGCCGCCGTCGACCGGCTGATCGACGCTTCGGCACGGGCGCGTTTCCTTGCCGGGCTGGCGGCCTCGTCGAACGATCCGGCGATGATCGCAAAGCTCGAGCGGATCGCGGCCCCGCTGCCCGCCGATGTGCGCAAACCCTATGACAAGACGCTGGCGTCCTTGAAGGAACGCAGCGTCAGCCGTCCGCGCATCAAGGGTGAAATCGCAGGCTGGCTGAAGACGAAATAGCGGAAAGGCCGCGGCCGGTCACCCGGCCGGCTGCGGCGCTCCCGCCGGCATCGCCTGTTCCCATTCGGCGCGCGCCCTGCGGATCATCGCCTTCAGCGCATCGGCATGGCGCTGCCACGCGGCGGCCGTGTCGGCATTCCACGCCGCCCCCGCCGCGGCGCCGAGTTCCTCGACCGTCATATCGATGAAGGCATCATATTCGGCGATCGGCAGCGGTCCATAGGATCGGTGGGTAAAGACGAGCTCGGCGACAAGCGGCCACACCCATCCCTCGCCTTGCGCGAGGCCGAACATCATCTGCAATGTTTCGTCGGTCATCCGCCGCGACGACGCATCGATCGAAATGAAGCTCGCGCGGCGGCCCGGATAGGCGGCGAAGAAACGCTCGAACAGCGCGTGGCGGATATCGATGCCGGCGTCGGCGACGGCCATCAGGCTCGCCTCCATCAGCGCGGCATCGGCATCGCTCATTTGAACAGGCTGCCCAATATGCCGCGCATCAGCTGCCCGCCGAACTTGCCCGCGACCTGCCGGCCGAGATTGGTCGCTGCCGAACGCGCCGCCGACTCGACCATCTTTTCGGCGAAGCTCGGTTTCGCGGCTTCGCGCGCGGCTGCCTTTTCCTGTTGCAGCCGCGCCTTCTCTTCGGCGACCTTGCGCTTCGCCTCTTCCTTCGCGGCGATTGCGGCCTGCTTGTCGGCCGCTTCCTGCGCCTTGGCCTCGACCGCGGCGGCCTGCGCCTGCTCGGCCTTTGCGGCGAGCAGTTCCTCGGCGCTCTCGCGATCGACGGCGGTGTCATATTTGCCCTCGACCGGCGAGATCGACTTGATGATCGCCCGCTCCTTGGCGTCGAGCGGACCCGCCCGCGAACAGGGCGGTTTGATCAAAGTGCGTTCGACCGGCGACGGCGCGCCGTCGGCCATCAGCAGCGATACCAGCGCCTCGCCGACCTTCAATTCGGTGATCTCGCGCGCGACATCGACCTTGGGGTTCGGGCGGAAGGTTTCAGCGGCCGCTTTCACCGCCTTCTGGTCGCGCGGGGTGAAGGCACGCAGCGCATGCTGGACGCGGTTGCCGAGCTGGCCCGCGACATCTTCGGGAATGTCGATCGGGTTCTGCGTCACGAAATAGACGCCGACGCCCTTCGAACGGATCAGACGCACGACCTGCTCGATCTTTTCGGCAAGCGCGGGGGGTGCGTCGTCGAACAGCAGATGCGCCTCGTCGAAGAAGAAGACGAGCTTCGGCTTGTCGGGGTCGCCGACCTCGGGAAGCGTCTCGAACATCTCGCTGAGCATCCAGAGGAGGAAGGTCGCATAGAGCTTTGGGCTCGCCATCAGCTTGTCGGCGGCAAGGATGTTCACATAACCGCGGCCATTCTCGTCAGTGCGGATCATGTCCATGATATCGAGCGCGGGTTCGCCGAAGAAATTCGCGCCGCCCTGCGTTTCGAGCGTCAGCAATTGCCGCTGGATCGTCCCGACGGTCGCCTTCGAGACATTGCCATATTTGGTCGTGAGTTCGTCGGCATTTTCGGCACACCAGGCCAGCATTGCCTGTAAATCACCGAGGTCGAGCAGCAGCAGATTCTGTTCGTCGGCAACCCGAAAGGCGATCGCCAGCACGCCCTCCTGCACTTCGTTGAGCCCCATCAGCCGCGCCAGCAGCAAAGGCCCCATTTCGGAAATGGTCGTGCGAACCGGATGTCCCTGTTCGCCGAACAAATCCCAGAAGATCACCGGATTGTCGCGATAGGCCCATTCGCTGTCACCGATCTCCGCAGCGCGCGCCGCAAAAATCTCGTGCATTTTCGAGGTCGGGCTGCCGGCCATCGCCATGCCCGCAAGATCGCCTTTCACATCGGCGACGAACACCGGCACGCCGACCGCCGAAAAGCCCTCGGCCAGTCCCTGCAAGGTCACCGTCTTGCCGGTGCCGGTCGCGCCGGCAATCAGCCCGTGGCGATTCGCGCGTTTGAGCACCAGCGACTGGCGCGGACCGTCCGCCGCTCCGCCCCCGCCAAGACCGATATAGATTTCGCTTGCCGTGCTGACGTCGCTCACCCGCTATCCTCCATCTTAAAAAGCTGGGTCGAGGTTAGAGCGGCGGGTGAGCCCAGGCAATCGGCAAACCGGCGCGGCAGCCAAAACCGGGAAACGGCCCGAAACTGCCGAACTTCACTCGCAATTCGCGCCCCGCGACGGGGCGGCACGACCGCTGCTGCCGCCGTTAAGGCCACAAAAGCCCCGCATGCACAGGCAGGACATGTGTTCTTTGTGGCTTTATCGGATCGTAGGTCATCAGGCAGCGTAGATCATGGCAAGATATTGTAGGAAAGATCGCGTTCCATGCTCCGTGGGCCGAAGAGATTCGACCGTTTACCGCCCCGTTCCGGTTATTCGCTAATGTTCCGGACGAATTGGCGGAAATCGACCGGGAGCTGCCCTCTCCATATCGTCACCCCGGACTTGATCCGGGGTCCCGCTGGAGGTCGAAGTCGGTGAGTGCGTCAAAAAGCGGGATCCCGGGTCGAGCCCGGGATGACGAGAGCGAAAAAACGACCGGAAACTAACGACGGTAATGTGTACCCCGGCGAAAGCCGGGGTCCAGGGCGGCAATCCGCACAGCTCGGCTTTCTAAAGCCGTGGGCCCCGGCCTTCGCCGGGGTACAACATAGTAGCAAACGTCCGCTCCCCACCCCAATGCCGACGCGGCCGAATTCAGCGCCGCGCCGCGAAGAAGTCCCTGAGCAGTGCGGCCGCTTCGCCCTCGCCTATCCCGTCATAAACTTCCGGCCGGTGGTGGATCGTCGGCTGTGCGAAGGTGCGGGGGCCGTGGACGACCGCGCCGCCCTTTGGATCGTCGGCGCCATAATAGAGCCGCGCAATGCGCGCATGCGCGATCGCGCCCGCGCACATCGCGCACGGCTCCAGCGTGACATAGAGGTCGCAGCCGTCGAGGCGTTCGTTGCCGAGCTTTGCCGCCGCCGCACGAATCGCGACGATTTCGGCATGCGCGGTCGGGTCGTGCGATTCGCGCGGACGGTTGTGACCTTCGGCGATCGTCACACCATCCTTGACGATCACCGCGCCGACGGGCACTTCGCCCCATTCCGCGGCGATGCGGGCGAGATCGAGCGCGCGGCGCATCGGTTCGGGAAACGGGAACGAGGGCATAAAAGCGCCCTATTCGCTTGACGAATCTCCGGCAAGCCGATAAGCGCGCGCCTTTCCCGGCTCACTCCGGTCCTGTTCTACCCGTTTCGCGGGAAGTGCCCGGACGCCGATCCGAATTTTTTTGACGAGGACGAAGACGATGTCGCGCATCTGCGAACTGACCGGCAAGGGCCGCCAGGTTGGCCACAATGTCAGCCACGCCAACAACAAGACCAAGCGCACCTTCCTGCCCAACCTGCAGAATGTGACGTTGCTGTCGGACGCACTCGGCAAGGGTGTGAAGCTGCGCGTGTCGACGCACGGCCTTCGTTCGGTCGAACATAATGGCGGCCTCGACAACTGGCTGCTCAAGACCGGCGACGACCAGCTTTCGGCGAATGCCCGCAAGGTGAAGAAGGAAGTCACGAAGAAGCTGGCCGAAAAGGCCGCCTGAGCTTCCAAGTCTTTCGAATAGCAGAAGGCCGCCGGGTTACCGCGCGGCCTTTTTGCTGTCCGGCGTCTTTTTGGGCGGCAGGTCGACAAGCTCGAACTGAAGCAGCAGGCTGCGCTGCCAGACATTGAAGTTATCGTCGGCGACAAGCCACAGCCAGGTGCGGCCCTCCTCCACCGAAATCGCCGCGCCCTCGTAATTTTCCGCAAGCGGCCGGGGCACGCGGCCGATCGTCCGCGACCGAACGACGGCGTCCTTTTCGATGTCCGCGGGATCGACGATCGCGATCACCGTCGTGAAGACGGGGTCAAAGCCCAGCCGCCGGTGCACGAGCAGGATGCGGCCGTCGGGCAGCGCCGCAGCGTCGCTGATCCGTCCGCGTCCTGCCGAATCGTAAAAGAAGCGAATCGGCGCCGGGCCGGGCGCCGCGGGATCGCCGGTGTAGATCAGCGCCTCGCGGCCGCGCGGATCGTCATCGGCATTTTCCGAAAAGATGACCGTGCGGCCGTCGGCCAGCCGGGCCATCGCCTCGGGTCCGCTGTTCTTCGGCCAGCGTGGCTGCGGCAGTTTGCGGCGCGATTCGATTTTCGAAAGATCGGCATCGAGCCGCCAGATCTGATTTATCCCTTCAAGCGCGAGCCAGACCTTGCCGCTGGCCGCCTCGACGAACATCGCCTCGACATCGGCCATCGACTTTCGTGCGGGACGGCCGTCGATCGTCGGCAGCGCGCGGACCCGGACCGACGACACCGCGCCACGCGAATCGAGCGACAGGCGTGTCGAATAGCCATTGTCGCCGACGAGCAGAAATTGCCCCGGCGCGGTGCGCGCGAGCGCGGAGAAGCCGCCGAAGCGGCTGTGCGGGCTGACGAGGTGCCAGCCACGAACGAATCGCATCGGGCCGGTCTCCTCGGACGGAAAGACCAACGGACGCGCGGAGGCCGCCTGCGTCAGATCATCGGTCGGAAAGCGCATGACGGTGCCGGGCACGGGGCCGAGGGCAAGGAAAATCAGGGCGGCGGGAAGTAGGCGGCGCATCGCCGCGGGAGTTAGAACGGCCGCCAGCGAAAGAAAAGCATTTCACCGCAGAAAGCTGAACGCCAGCCAACAGCTACGTTCAGGCTTGGCTCAATGCGAATCGGGCAAAACATGATCATCGACAAAGCCCGGATGGGCCAACGACGACGAAGGAGAACGAAAATGAAAAAGATGGTGACCCTCTCGATCGCCGCCCTGATGTCCACTGCGACGCTGGGCATGGCGGCTCCCGCTGCGGCGCAGAACGGCTATTACGACCGCGACGGCTATTCGAGCTATGACGTTCGCTATGACCGCGACGATCGCCGTTATGACCGCCGCGACTATCGCCGGGACAACCGCCGCGATTACCGTAACGACCGTCGCTATTACCGCGGTGACCGCCGCAATTATCGCCAGTGCGACAATGGCACCGGCGGCACCGTGATCGGTGCGATCGCAGGCGGCCTTGCCGGTCATGAAATTGCCGGCCGCGGCGACCGCACGGTCGGCACGATCATCGGCGGCGCTGTCGGCGCCCTCGCCGGCCGCGCGATCGACAAGGGGAATGACGGCTGCCGTTAAGAGGCTGTCCCGACCCCCAATAATTCCCTCTTCCCTTGCACCCCGTCCGGCCCCGCGCCGGGCGGGGTTTTCTTTGCGCGCAGCGCCGCGCGGGAGGCGAAGCTTGCCAATGGGACGGCGGAAGCCTAGGTTCGCCCCAAGTGCACGTTCGCGGTTTTGCGGACGCGTGAGCAGAACAGGTTATACTAGCCATGCGGCAAATGGCAGCGCCATCAGGGCGACCGCCGCGGCCGGGTTCGAGGACAGGGCCGGCGGCGAAAGGACGAAACAAGGCAGGTGGCGATGCACGCCCGATGCCGATCACGCGGCCGCGCAGCTATGCCGCAATCGACCTTGGCACCAACAATTGCCGGCTCCTTATCGCGCGCCCGCAAAATGGCGAGTTGGTCGTCATCGACGCCTTTTCGCGCATCGTCCGGTTGGGCGAAGGCCTCCACGGCAGCGGAAAGATCAGCGACGCCGCAATGGACCGCACGGTCGCGGCGCTGTCGATCTGCGCCGACAAGCTGCGCCGCCGCCACGTAACGCTGTCGCGCGCGGTCGCGACCGAAGCCTGCCGCCGCGCAACCAACGGCGAGGAACTGGCCGAACGCGTCCGCCGCGAAACCGGCATCGTCCTCGACATCATTTCGGCCGCCGAGGAAGCGAGACTGGCGGTCCTTGGCTGCCACAATCTGATGGAGCCGGGCGAAGGGCCTGCGTTGATCTTTGACATCGGCGGCGGCTCGACCGAATTGATGCACGTTGACGTGTCGGACCATGACGTGAAGATCCACGACTGGATCAGCGTGCCGTGGGGCGTCGTGTCACTCACCGAACATGCCCCGCTGCCCGAAGACAGCCTTGCCGGGCGGCAAGCCGCTTATGCGCATATGCGCGAAGTGACGCGGAGCGCCTTTTCCGCCTTTGCCGATCGCGCCGAACGTTTCGCGGGCCAGCCGCTGCGCCTGCTCGGCACCAGCGGCACGGTGACGACGCTTGCCAGCGTTTTCCTCGACCTGCCGCGTTACGATCGGCGCGCGGTCGACGGACTGGTCGTCCCCTCGGATGCAATGCGCGACATCAGCCGCCGCCTGGCCGACGCCAGCATCGCCGACCGTGCCGAAATCGCATGCATCGGCCGCGAGCGCGCCGATCTGGTCGTTGCGGGCTGCGCAATTCTTGAAAGCATCATCGACCTGTGGCCCGCCGCGCGCGTGGGCGTCGCCGATCGCGGCATCCGCGAGGGAATTTTGCGCTGCCTTGCGATGCAAGGCCGCGACATCCCGGTCACCCGGCGCGAGTATCGCAAATGAGCGGTGCGAGCGGAAAAGGCGGCAGCGGCCGCGGCGGCCTGCATGTGCGCGTCAAAACCGCGCGCAAGCGCAGCGTCTCGTCGACGCGCTGGTTGCAGCGCCAGCTCAACGATCCCTATGTGCGCCGCGCGCAGGCCGAGGGCTATCGTTCGCGCGCCGCTTACAAGCTGATCGAACTCGACGAAAAATTCGGCTTTCTCAAGAAATCTCGCGCGGTCGTCGACCTTGGCATCACGCCCGGCGGCTGGTCGCAGGTCGTGCGCAAGGCGAACCCACGCGCGCGCGTTGCGGGGATCGACCTGCTCCACTGCGAACCGATCGAGGGCGTTGCCATCCTCGAGATGGATTTCATGGACGATGCGGCGCCGGACGCGCTGATCGAAGCGCTGGGCAGCGCCCCCGACCTCGTGATTTCAGACATGGCGGCAAATACCGTCGGCCATCCGCAGACCGACCATCTGCGTACCATCGGCCTTGCCGAAACCGCCGCCGATTTCGCGGTGCAGAATCTGCAGCCCGGTGGCGCATTTGTCGCGAAAGTCTTTGCAGGCGGCGCCGACCGCGAATTGCTGACGATCCTCAAACAGAATTTCACGACGGTAAAGCACGCCAAACCGCCGGCGAGCCGCAAGGGGTCGCCCGAGCTTTATGTCATCGCGCAGGGCTTTAAGGGCCGGAGCAGCAACGCGGACACGGAATAATCGGACAATGAGTCGAACCGGGGGAGAGTTTCGATGAGCAAATCGGCACGGTCGATCGCGGCTGTGACACTAGCCGCGCTGATGCTTGCATCGTGCGGCGGCGGGGGCGACGGAAGCCTGGGCAGCGGCGGCCCCGTGACGGTCCCGCCGACCCCGACTCCCACGCCGACTCCCACTTGCGGGCTTGCATCGCGTCAGGCCTTTGCCAAGGCGGTGATCGATGAATGGTATCTGTTCCCGAGCGACGTCGCGAGCGTCAGCGCGGCGAGTTACAGCAATGTCCAATCCTATATCGACGCGCTCGTCGCGCCCGCGCGCGCGCTGAACAAGGACCGCTTCTTCACCTACATCACCTCGATCGCCGAGGAGAATGCCTTCTACGCCAGCGGATCGAGCGCCGGTTTCGGCATTCGCCTGGCCTATGACGCGGTGAACCAGCGCATTGCCATTGCCGAAGCCTATGAAGGCGCTCCCGCCTTTGCCGCCGGGATCGACCGTGGGGCGGCGATCGTCGCCATCGGCACGACCAACGCCAATCTGCGTACCGTCGCCAGCATCGTGAACGCCGAAGGCACCGCGGGGCTGACCGATGCGCTAGGCCCCAACGACCCCGGGGTCAGCCGCGTGCTGCGCATCACCGACGCCAGCGGCACGCGCGATGTCACCGTGACGAAAGCCGACTATTCGCTCGACCCGGTTTCCGACCGCTATGGTGCAAAGATCATCACCGAGGGCGGTCGCAGCTACGGCTATATCAACCTGCGCACCTTTATCTCGTCCGCGGACGACCAGCTAAAGGCGGCCTTTGCCGATTTTCGCGCACGCGGCGTGACCGACATCATCGTCGATTTCCGCTATAACGGCGGCGGACTCGTTTCGACCGCCAATCTGATGGGCGACCTGATGGGCGCGGGGCGCGCCGGACAGATTTTCTCGCAAACCCGTTTTCGTTCCAGCAAATCGGCGGAGAATGACGAGCATCGCTTTACCCCGGTGAGCCAGTCGATCGCGCCGACGCGCATCGCCTTCATCGGTTCTGGGTCGACGGCATCGGCGAGCGAGCTGGTGATCAATTCGATGCTGCCCTGGCTCGGCACCAATATGACGCTCGTCGGCAGCAACACCTATGGCAAGCCCGTCGGCCAGATCGCGCTCGACAAGGCCGAATGCGACGACCGCATGCGCGTCGTCGCCTTTGCAACGGGTAACGCCACCGGACAGAGCGACTATTATGACGGGCTCGCGCCCAAGATCGCCAACAGTTGCGCCGCGAACGACGATCTGAGTGTCCCGCTCGGCGACCCGCGCGAGGCGTCGATCCGCGCCGCCATAGGCTTTCTGTCGGGCACCGCCTGTACAGCGCGCATCGCCGACGCGAGCGCCGGCGCGGCGGCGCAGCGCCGCAGCGCCGCGATCATGGCCGAGCCCGAAATGCTGAGCCCCGACCGGCCGAGCGCGGCACAGCGTGAATTGCCCGGACTCTTCTGATCGCGAGCCTGCTGCATCGCAGCAATTGACCACGGCCCGGAAATGCGGCTAACGGCGGCGGCAAGCGACAGGTTCCCCGGCGACGGGGACTAAGAGGGAACGGGAAAACCCCGGCTGCCCCTGCAACTGTACGCGGCGAGCCATCGGCCACGCGCCATTGGGACCCCGGTTCCGAGAAGGCGGCCGACCGGCGCTGACCCGCAAGCCAGGAGACCTGCCCGTCGCCGTCGTCTTTCGCGCGGACAGGGTGTGCCGGGCGGACGGGGGTGAACCCGCATGACGACAAAGCTGGCTGCGCATGGGCGCGGGCGATGTCGTGCGTCCCAAGGACAACCGCATCGACCGTGCGCATGGGCGGCCTTGTCGATGGGGTACCCAATGTTGAAATTTGTTTTCCGAAGTTCGATCTGCCTTGCCGCCGTCGCGGCGTCGTCCGCCGCCTCCGCCGAAGACGCGTCCACCGCGCATGCCGTCGCCGCCGACGGCGACAGCATCATCGTCACCGCGACGCGTGCACCGCTGACGCTGGACGAGATACCCGCTTCGGTCGCCGTGCTCGACAAGGCGGCAATCGACCGCGCGCAAGATATCGGCGTTACCGAACTGCTGCTCCGCACGCCGGGGATCAGCATCTCGCGCAACGGCGGTTATGGCACGTCCACCTCGCTGCGCATCCGCGGCGCCGAATCCGACCATAGTGTCGTCGTGATCGACGGGGTGAAGCTCAACGATCCGTCGTCGACCGGCGGCGGCTTCAATTTCACCAATCTGCTCGCTGGCGATATTTCGCGGATCGAAGTGCTCCGCGGGCCGCAGTCGATCCTGTGGGGCAGCCAGGCGATCGGCGGCGTCGTCAACGTCGTGACGGCTTCGCCCGAGAAGGAACTCGAAGGCAGCTTCGACCTGGAAGCAGGATCGCGACAGACCGTGAGTGCGCGCGCCGCGGTCGGCGGGCGCACCGGTCCCTTGAGCTGGCGCATCGGCGGCCAGCGCTTCACGACCGACGGGATCTCTTCGCATGCCAAGGCGTTCGGCGGTGTCGAGCGCGATGGCTATCGCAACACCAATCTCTCCGGCCGCGCCGAACTCGCGCTCGCCGACAATGTCAGCGCCGAGGTGCGCGGCTATTATTCGAGCGGCCGGGTCGAATTCGACGGCTTCAATGTCGACAGCAATGATTATGGGCTGAACAAGGAGTTCGTCGGTTACGCGGGGCTCAATTTCGACCTTATCGGCGGGCGATTCCGCAACCGCGTTGCTTACGCCTACACCGATACCAACCGCGACAATTTCAACCCCGACCGCGCGCGGCCGCAAAGCTTTGAGGCCGACGGCAAGAACAAGCGCTGGGAATATCAGGGCAGTTTCGATTTCACCGACCGCATCAGTGCGATCTTCGGAGTCGAGAATGAACGGTCGGATTTCCGCAGCCGATCGCCCGCCGCCTCGCTCGCGACGCCGGTCCCGGCTTTTGCGCGCGGCAAGGCCGAATTGACGAGCGTCTACGGCCAGCTCAGCGTCGAACCGCTCGACGGGCTGACGCTCAACGGCGGCGTCCGCTACGACGATCACGACAGCTTTGGCGGCCAGACGTTGTTCGCCGCTGGCGGGGTTTGGCGGCTCTCGACCGGCACCGTGCTGCGCGCAAGCTATGGCGAAGGGTTCAAGGCGCCGTCGCTCTATCAGCAGTTCAGCGAGTATGGGAATGTCGCGCTCGACCCCGAAGAGGCGCGTGGCTGGGAAGCCGGCATCGAGCAGCATCTGTTCGATCAGAAGCTGGTCGTCGGCGGGGCCTGGTTCGACCGCAGAACGAAGAATCAGATCATCTATAATAGCTGTTCGTCAACAACGACCAACCCGATGTGCTTCGTGCCTGGTGATCCGACGACGCGGCGTTTCGGATATTATTCGAACGTTGCGCGCAGCGAAGCGCATGGCGTCGAAGCCACTGCTGCGCTGACGCTCGGCGGGCTGAAGCTCGACGGCAATTATAGCTGGATCGTTGCCGAGGACCGGTCGGTGGGCACCGCAAATTTCGGTAAATGGCTGCCGCGCCGCCCGCGTCAGACGGCGAACGCATCGGCCAGCTATGGCTTCGACTTCGGGCTCGAGCTTGGCGCGGCGGTGCGCTGGTCGGGCAAGAGCTATGACAATGCAAGCAATGCACAGCGGCTCGACGATTATACGCTCGTCGACCTGCGCGCCGAATATGCGCTTGCCGACAATGTGAAGTTGTTCGCGCGCGCTGAAAATGTCTTCGACGAGCAATATATGACGGCGTTCCGCTATGGCTCGCTCGGCCGCAGCATCTACGCCGGCATCAGGGGACGCTTCTGATGGCGGCGCTGTCGGACCGGAGCGCATCGACGCTGTGGGTGTCGTTGCTCACCGCCGCGAGCAGCATAACGACGCTGGCGCTCGGTTGCGCCACTCCCTTTCCGTCGCTCGCGGCGCTCGCGGCGGTGCATCTGCGCCGCCGCGACGGGCTGGCGCTGATGGTCATGGCGTGGGCGGTCAGCCAGCTCGTCGGCTTCTTCCTGCTCGGCTATCCGCGCGACGGAAGCACCTTGGCGTGGGGCGCCGGGCTGGGCACGGCGGCGGTCGGGTCGGCGCTTGCAAGCTATGCGGCGTTACAGGCGCTGGAATATCGCTCGGTCGCGGCGCGGCTCAGCCTCGCCTATGCGGCGGGGTTCACCGCGTTCAAGGCGATCATTCTTTGCTGGGCGCTTGTCCTTGGCGGGCTGCACACCGCAATGGCGCCCGACCTGCTCGCCGAACAGTTCGTGCGCAATGGCGCGATCCTGATCGGGCTCTATGCCCTCTATCGCGCGCTGGTCGCGGTGGGGGTTCCGGCGCCTCCGCACCCTGCGGCGGCATAATGCTGACGCGCGTCGATCCCGGCCCGGCGGTGGTGGTGTGCAACACCTGCCGCCACAGCCGCGAGTCCCGGGATGACGCGACAGGCATGCGCGGTGGCGCGCGGCTCGTCGAGGCGCTCCGGCGTCTCAAGCAGGACGAGCCGCGCTATGCCGGCATCGCCGTGCAGGAAATGGCGTGCCTGTTCGCGTGCCAGGATCATTGCACCGTCCATCTGCGCGCGCCCGACAAGGTCGGCTATGTCCTCGGGCGGTTTCAGGGCGATGCGGAATCTGCCCGTGCGATCCTCGATTATGCGGTTCATTATGCCGCTAGCGAGCATGGCCGCGTCCCCTTTTCGCTGTGGCCCGAAGGCGTCAAAGGCCATTTCATCACCCGTACCCCGCCGCCAGGATTTGTCGCCGAATGACCAGCTTTGCTTCTGTTCAGGCTTTCGAGGCCGCACTCACCGACCTGCGTGACCCGGACGCCGACGCGGCGAGCGACGCCCGCGTGCGGCAGGGCGAACTCACCAAACCCGCCGGATCGCTCGGGCGGCTCGAGGAACTCGCGATCTTCTTCGCCGGCTGGCAGGGCAAGGCGCGTCCGCGAATCGCCAGCGCGCGCGCCGCGATCTTCGCAGGGAACCATGGCGTAACGGTCCACGGCGTCAGCGCCTTTCCGCCGGGCGTAACCGCGCAGATGGTGGCCAATTTCGCAAGCGGCGGCGCGGCGATCAACGCCCTGTCCGAAGCAGCGGGCCTCGAATTGACCGTCGTCGCGCTCGACCTCGACCGGCCGACCGCCGACTTCACCATAGAAGCCGCAATGAGCGAAACCGATTGCCTCGACGCGCTGAACCGCGGGGCCGCCGTGGTCGACGCCGACCTCGACCTGCTGGTTCTCGGCGAGATGGGCATCGGCAATTCGACCGCCGCGGCGGCGCTGTGCGCGCGCAGCTTCGCGGGCAGCGTCGGCGGTTGGGTCGGTCCGGGCACCGGCGTCGACGGCCATGGCGTCGCGCGCAAGGTCGAGGTGATCGACCGTGCGCTCGCCTGTCACGCCGCCGCGCCGCGCTCGGCGTTCGAGACGCTGCGGCGCGTCGGCGGGCGCGAGACTGCGGCGATTGCGGGTGCGGTGCTGCGTGCGCGGCAGCTTGGCATACCGGTGCTGCTCGACGGCTTTATCTGTTCGTCGGCGATTGCGCCGCTTGCCGCCGAGAATCCCGCGATTACCGCGCATTGCATCGCGGGGCATTGCTCAGCCGAGCCGGGGCACAAGCGCCTGCTCAGCCTGCTCGACCTCGATCCGCTACTGACGCTCGACATGCGGCTGGGCGAGGGCAGCGGCGCGGCGGTGGCGGCGAATATCATCCGCAGCGCACTCGCCGCTCACGACCAGATGGCCACCTTTGCCGAAGCGGCGGTTTCGGCGTCGCTGTGACGACCTTCGCGCTCCATCTGCTGCGCCACGGTGCGCCCGAACAGGCGGGCCTGCTGATGGGACGCACCGATGGCGCATCGACCGCCGAAGGCATCGCCGCGTGTGTCGCGCAGGCTTCCGACCTTGGCATCGAACGGCTTGTCGCGTCGGACCTGCGCCGCAGCCGCGATGCGGGGGCCGCGATCGCCGAGGTCGTGGGCTTGCCGCTGACGGTCGATGCACGCTGGCGCGAACTCGATTTCGGCGAGTGGGACGGCAAGGCGGCGCGCGAGGTCGATACCGATGCGCTCGGCCGCTTCTGGAACGATCCCGATGGGCATCCGCCGCCGGGGGGAGAACGCTGGTCGGCATTGATCGCGCGAGTGTCGGCGGCGATCGCCGATCTTGCGCCCGTCCCGACTTTGGTCGTTGCGCATGGCGGATCGATGCGCGCCGCGTTGCATAGTCTGTGCGGGTTTGATCAGCGCCAGCTTTGGGCGTTCGAGCTGTCTTATGCGGCGCTGCTTTCGCTGCGCGTCTGGCCGAGCGAGCCCACGAGCGCGCAGATCGCGGGGCTCTACCCATGAAAGGGCTGATCGTCGCGATCCAGTTTCTGACGCGGCTGCCGACACCCCGTATTTCCGTGTCGAGCGACGAGTTCGCGGCGTCGATGCGCTGGTTTCCTGCGGTCGGGCTGATCGTCGGGGCGTTTGTCGCGGGCGCCGGATGGGCGGGGGCGCGGATCGATCCGTGGACGGGCGCGCTCGCTGCGCTGATCGTCTGGGTCGCGGTCACTGGCGCGCTGCATCTCGACGGGCTCGGCGACATCGCCGATGCGAGCGGCGCGGCGCACAAGGATCGCGCGCGGTTGATCGCGGTGCTCGGCGACCCGCATGTCGGCAGTTTCGCGGTCGTCGCCATTGCGCTGCAACTGATTGCCAAGCTGGTGCTGCTTCACGCGCTGCTCGACCACGGCGCATTGGCCGCGATCGCGCTGGTTCCGTTCGCGGCGCGGATCGGACCGCTCATCTGGTCGCGCGCGCTGCCCGACCTGCACGCCGGACTGGGGTCGCGCTTTCGCGATGCGGTGCGCCCGGTGGATTTCCTGATCTGGAGCCTGGCTTTCGTTGCTGCCGTGTGGATATCACCCTCGCTGTTGACCGCGCCGCTCGTTTTCCTGCTTTGGGGATGGTGGCTGATACGCAGGATCGGCGGCATTTCGGGCGATGGCCATGGCGCCGGGATCGAGATCGGCGAAAGCACGCTCCTAGCCGCCGCGCTACTGCTGGCGCACGTCGCATGACCGGCGCGTGGACATGGCACGGCGGCGGCCTTGAAACCGCCAAACGCCATTTCGGCGACGGCGACTGGATCGATCTGTCGACCGGAATCAACCCACGACCATGGCCCGGCGCCGCCGAAATGACATTCGACTGGCAGCGGCTGCCCGACCCGCCCGCGCTGGCACGGCTGGAAGCGGTCGCCGCCAGTTATTTCGGAGTGGCCGCACAGCATATCTGCGCGGTGCCGGGCACTGAAATCGGGCTGCGGCTGGTCGGGTCGCTGATCGGCGGCCCCGCGCAGCATGTCGCCCCAGGCTATCGTACCCATGGCGACATGATCGCGGGCAGTATGGCAATCGACGGCACGGCGGCGCAAAATTCGGCCGGCAACCTGATCCTCGCCAATCCCAATAACCCCGATGGACGTACGATAGACGCCGACCGGGTACGCGCGTTGCTCGACGGTCGGAACGGCTGGCTGCTGGTCGACGAGGCCTTTGCCGACGTCGATCCATTGGTCAACGTCGCGCGGTCGGTCGATGACGCGGAAAAGTTGATCGTCTTTCGCTCGTTCGGCAAATTCTTCGGGCTCGCGGGGGTGCGGCTCGGCTTTGTGGTCGCACCGCAAGCCATCGTCGCGGCACTGCGCGATCGGCTGGGCGCATGGCCGCTATCGGCGGCGGCGATCGCGATTGGCACCGCCGCCTATGCCGATGCCGATTGGATCGCGGCGGCGCGGCAGCGCCTGCCAGAAGAGGCAGCAGCGCTTGACGCGATGCTGGCACAACACGGGTTTCAGCCCGTCGGCGCCTGCCCGCTCTTTCGTCTGATCGAGGCCGAGAATGCGCACGCGCTGTTCCAGCGGCTGGCGCGGTGCGCGATCCTGACCCGCCCCTTTTCCGACCGGCCGCGCTGGCTGCGGATCGGCCTGCCCGCCGACGCAAGCGCGCTCACCCGGCTCGAAGCCGCTCTGGCCGATGGCTGATCCGGTCGCGCTCACCGCGCTCGCACTCGACGCCGCGTTCGGCTGGCCGGGCGCGCTCTATCGCCGTATCGGCCATCCGGTCGGGCTGTTCGCGCGCATCATCGACCGATGCGAGGCCCACTGGAATCGCCCGGAAAGCAGCTCCGCCGCGCGGCGGATGCTCGGCGTGGTGACGCTCGCCCTGCTGTTGCTTGTCGCGGGCGGCATTGGCTGGGCGGCCCAGCAATGGCTGCTTCGCATGTTTGGCGACTGGGGCTGGATCGGCGTCGCCATCCTCGCCTGGCCCGCGCTCGCGCAGCGCAGCCTGTTCGACCATGTCCGCGCGGTCGGCGAACGGATCGATGCCGGTGACCTTGCCGGCGCGCGCGACGCCGTCGGCCTGATCGTCGGTCGCGATACCGCCGCGCTCGACAAGGCCGGCGTCGCGCGTGCGGCAATCGAGAGCCTCGCGGAAAGTTTTGGCGACGGCATCGCTGCGCCGCTCTTCTGGCTGCTCCTCCTCGGCCTGCCGGGCGTGTGGGCGTATAAGGCGGTGAACACCGCGGACAGCCTGATCGGCCACCGCGAGGAACGCTGGCACGCCTTCGGCTGGGCGGCCGCGCGGTTCGACGACCTCCTCAACTGGATTCCAGCGCGGCTGTCAGGGCTGCTCCTGTGCCTCGGGGGCGGTGGCGGTTGGCGCATCTTGTGGCGTGATGCCCGCAATCATGCCTCGCCGAACGCCGGCTGGCCCGAGGCGGCAATGGCAGGCGCGCTGGGGCTTCGGCTCGCGGGGCCGATCGCCTATGACGGGGTCATGCACGACAAAGCATGGATCGGCGATGGAGCAAAAGGCGCAGGCGGCGAAGAGATCGACCGCGCGCTCGCCATTTATCTGCGCGCCTGCCTGTTCCTCTGGATGCTTGCGGGAGGCGCGGCATGGCTGCGCTGATGCTGCAGGGTACCGGGTCGGATGTCGGCAAGTCGGTGCTTGTCGCAGCCCTCTGCCGCGCGCTCGTCAATCGCGGCCTCACCGTCCGGCCGTTCAAGCCGCAGAATATGTCGAACAATGCCGCGGTTACCACCGACGGCGGCGAAATCGGGCGCGCACAGGCGCTGCAAGCCATCGCGTGCCGCGTCGCCCCCCACAGCGACATGAACCCGGTGTTGTTGAAGCCGCAGGCCGACCGCACTTCGCAACTGATCGTCCACGGACGCGTGCGCGGGACGCTGGGCAGCGGCAATTTCCGCGAAGCGCGCGGCGCGCTGATGGCCGAAGTGCTCGAAAGCTATCATCGCCTGCGTGGCCAATGCGATATCGTCATCGTCGAGGGTGCGGGATCGCCCGCCGAGATCAATCTGAGGCGGGGCGATATCGCGAACATGGGCTTCGCGCGCGCCGCCGACGTTCCTGTGGTGCTGATCGGCGATATCGACCGCGGCGGCGTGATCGCCTCGATCGTCGGAACGCGCGCGGTGATCGAGCCCGACGATGCCGCGATGATCCGCGGCTTCCTGATCAACAAGTTTCGCGGCGATCCCGCGCTGTTCGACGATGGCTATCGCGAGATCGAGCGGCGGAGCGGCTGGGCGGGTTTCGGCGTCATCCCCTGGCTCGCCGCCGCCGCACGTCTGCCAAGCGAGGACGCGGTAATCCTCGAACGCCCCGCCGACCCGCGTGAGGGACGACGGATGATCGCCTGCCCCATCGTGCCGCGCATTTCGAATTTCGACGACCTCGATCCATTGAAGCTCGAGCCCGGGGTCGAGATCGTGATGGTGCCGCCGGGCCGCGCCATTCCGGCCGAGGCAGCGATGATCGTCCTGCCCGGATCGAAGGCGACGATCGCCGATCTGGCCGCGCTGCGCGCCGAGGGCTGGGATATCGACATCAAGGCGCACCACAGACGCGGCGGGCTGATCGTCGGGCTGTGCGGCGGGTACCAGATGCTGGGCAAACGGATCGCCGATCCGCTGGGGATCGAGGGTGTGCCGGCCGACGTCGAGGGGCTCGGCCTGCTCGACGTCGAAACGATCCTGTCGCCCGCCAAGATGCTCCGTCATGTGGAGGGAACGGCGCTTGGCGTGCCGGTCGGAGGTTATGAGATGCATATGGGGGAGACGCGTGGTCCCGGTACGGAACGCCCCTTTGCCATAGTGGCAGGCGCTGCCCGCGACGGCGCGGTCAGCGGCGACGGCAAGGTGATCGGTTCCTATCTGCACGGCATGTTCGCGTCGCCCGAACTGCGTCATGCGCTGCTCGCGCGGATCGACGTTACGGGTAGCGGGCGTAACTATGTCGCCGACGTCGATACCGCGCTCGATGACATTGCGGCCGAATTCGCCGCGCATGCCGATATCGACGCGATGCTGCGGATCGCGGGTGTCGGCGCATGAGCGGGACGTCGCTTTTCGTGCTGGGCGGCGCGCGGTCGGGCAAGAGCCGCTATGCGCAGTCGCGCGCCGAAGCCGCAGGCGGCGATCCCGTTTTCATCGCGACGGCCGAAGCCTTCGACGACGAAATGCGCGACCGGATCGCACGTCATCGGGCCGACCGCGATGCGCGCTGGACCACTATCGAGGCACCACGCGACCTGCCCGAGGCGATCGACGCCGTCAGCTGCAGCAAAACCGTCGTCCTGGTCGATTGCCTGACGCTCTGGGTTTCGAACCTGCTGCTCGCCGACGTCGACATTCCGCGGGCTGGCGAACAATTATGCCAAGCAATCAGCCGCTTCGAAGGCACGCTCATCCTTGTCGCCAACGAGGTCGGCCTGGGCATCGTGCCCGACAATGCGCTCGCGCGCGCGTTCCGCGACGCAGCGGGGCTGCTCAACCAGTCGGTCGCGGCGACGGTCGACGAAGTGGTGCTGCTAACCGCCGGACTGCCGCTCACGCTCAAGCCCGGCGCGGTTTAAAGCGCCGCTTTCCGGAAACGTGCTGAATGGCGCGTTTACTATCGTCATGAAGCATATCCTCACGCCGCCGCGTCAAATCGGGTGGCATGAGAAAGCATGCCCATCTTGTCGCTGGCGAGTCGCGATGGCTTCCTGTCTCGGTCGCCCTTGCCGCCGCGGCGCTGACGCCGTCGGCTGCGCAAGCCTCGTCAAAGCTGCTCAACGACAAGGCGTTGGCGGACAGCAAGGCGGCGTGCCCCGTCACGGCAAGCTATGCACCGCCGGCGCGCGCCGACATTTCGCGCGCCATTTTGGGCGGTGCGCCAAGCGCGCTCGATCGCATCCGTGCCGACCAGCAGGGCAGCGCGGCACCCGCATTCGCCCCCGCAGCGCCGGTCGACGCCGGCCTCGATGCTTTCCCCGTCCGCCACACGCTCGAACCCGCGAGCCGCACCCCGATCGCCTTCGCGCCTGCTCCAAACTGCGGCGCGCTGTCGATCTTCGCGCCGCTCGCCGAAACCGCCGAATATGATCCGGCCGCCGAGCTTGGCACCCGCGCGATCCCGGTCAAGCGCACACGTTTCGACGACCGCTGGGACCATGTCCGCCGCGCCGCGCCGGCGGGGCTGATGCAAAGCAAGCTGCGCAGCGCAAACGCTTCGCCGGGCCTTGCCGAGCAGGACCTGCTCGCGCGCGTCAATCAGTGGGTCAATCGCGAGATCGCCTATGTGAATGACGACCGCAATTACCGTCAGCGCGATTTTTGGGCGACCGCCGAACAGACGATCGCGCGCGGCAAAGGCGATTGCGAGGATTTCGCGATCCTGAAGATGCAGATGCTGCGCGCGGCCGGGGTCGATGCCGATCGCATGAAGCTGGTGCTGCTCCGCGATCTTGCCGCAAATGCCGACCATGCCTTTCTGCTCGTCCAGACCGACGCCGGGAAGCTCGTCCTCGATAATGTGACCGACCGGCTGTACGACGGCAGCCGGTCGAATGCGGTACGCCCGGTGCTGTCGTTCAGCGAGAACCGGCGCTGGGTCCACGCCTATCGCGGCACCCAGCCCTCACCGAACCTCACCGCGATCCCGGCGTCGCAAAAATCCTATACGCTCGCGCTGAACAATCAGCGTTCGGTGAGCGCCGACCCGCTGACCTTCAAGACCGGCTTGAGCAAGTAGCTCAGCACCGATTTCTTGCCGGTCACGATTTCGACATCGCATAGCATGCCGGGGGTGATCGGCAGCCGCCGGCCGTTCGACGTCAGATAGCTGTTCGTCGTTTCGACGACGACGGTGAAATAGGCCTGTCGCTCGACCTCGTCATAGATGCTGTCTGCCGACACGCGCACGACCTTGCCCTTGAGGCCGCCATAGATCGAGAAATCATAAGCGGTAACCTTGACGTTCGCGGGGTCGCCGACCGTGATGAAGGCGATGTCGCGCGGGGTAACGCGCGTTTCGATCAGCAATTTGTCACCGAGGGGCACGATCTGCATGATCTTTTCGCCCGCATTCACATAGCCGCCCAGCGTGTTGACGAGCAGGTCGTTGACGACGCCGCGCGTCGGGGAACGGATCTCCGACCGCGCAAGACGCCCTTCGGCGCCGCGGATCGTTTCCTGATTCACCGCCATCTTGGTCGTGAGCTGGCTGCGTTCGTTGAGCGCCTCCTGCTGGAAGTCGAAGCGCGCGCGCGACACTTCGGCGCCCGCTTCGCGCACCGCTGCCTGCGACCTTGAAATCGCCTGACGCGCCGCGGCAAGCCGGCCCTGGATATCGACGACCTCGCGCTGCGCGGTGAGCAGCTCGGTCTGCGGCACGACGCCCTTGGCGGCGAGCGGTTCGAGCATCGTGACCTGCTGCCGTGCGAGGCGCAGGCTGCTTTCGAGCGACGTGGCGGTGGCCTGCGCTTCGCCCATGTCGCGTCGGCGCTGCTCGACCCCGGCGGACAGCGCCGCGAGCTGGCTTTGCAACGACGATCGCCGCACCTCGGCAAGCCGCGCTTCATCGCCGCAATCGGCCCCCGCACACCCTGCCCCGCTGCCTTCTCCCGCGAGGCGCGCGGCGCGCTGGGCGAGGCGGGCATTTTCGGTTTCGAGCTGGCCGAGTTCGGATTGCGATGTCGTATTGTCGAGGCGAACGAGCAATTGCCCCTTTTGCACCGTCTGCCCCGATCGGACGAGGATTTCGCGGATCGTCGAGGGTTCGGCCGACTGGATGATCTGCACCTTCGACGATGGGATAACGCGTCCCTGCCCGCGCGACACCTCGTCAACGCGCGCGATACTCGCCCACAGCAGGAAGAGAACGAAGCCGGCGGCGGCGGCGACCATGATCTGCTCGCTTCCGCGCAGGCGCTGCCAGAATTTTACGATCGACATGCGCTATTTTCCGGGCTGGGTTTCGGGTGCGACGGCGGCGCCCTGCTGGTTCGTCAGGCTGTCGAAACGCGACTTGCCCTGCGTCGGGTCGGGAATATTCGGCACCCAACCCTTCGTCACGTCGACGCGGCCGCCGACGTCGTTGTCAGCGCGGTGGTCGGTCGGATCGCGCGGCGGTGGTACGCCTTCGACCGCGATCGCCTCGCCCGGCAACGCCTCGGCCGTCGCGGTGCCGCCCTGATAGAGCTGGCTGAATGCGGGGATATATTCGGCGCCGGCATAAGCGTCTGAGAAAGCCTTGGGTTTCCCCCACGATCCGGGCCAGCGATAGAAGATATGCGCGCCGATCTGTTCGATCTTGGTGAGCTTCGGGGCCCAGCGCGGCAGGACATAATTGGCGTGATAATGCGTGGCCATGCCGACGCTTACCTCGACATGCCCCGACAATGCGGCACGCGCGATCTCGGCCGAGCGACGCCACAGCGCGGGCACCGGCGGGCGGCGCATCGAACCGTCGCACGCGAAGCTGAACTGGCAGCCCGGGCGCGAGCTGCCCTGATAAATAACGCCGCAAACGGTATTCGGATAGGCAGGGTGCTTCATCCGGTTGAGGATGACCTGCGCGACCGCCGCCTTGCCCGCGTCGGATTCGGTCGCGGCCTCATAATAGATCGCCTGCGTCAGGCAGCGCTGCGCATTGGTCGACTGAGCGAGCGAGATGGTCGGCATGATGAAGGGCCGTGCGGCCTCGACCGGCAAGGTTGAAACGGGGAGCAGCGCATTGCGCGCCACCGCGTCAGCGCCCTCGGCGGTGGGCACGACCGAGTTGGTTTCGGTCTCGGTGATCAGTTTCGCGATCGCCTTTTGCTTTGCGGCCCTGGCGGTTTCGACAGGGTCGGCGGTCCAATCGGCGACGACATCCTCGACGAAGCGCGACAGGCGATCGTTCGACGAGGCGAACAGGATTGCGGCGGCTATCAACGCAAAACCCAGCAGGACCAGCTTGAGGTTTTTCGACGAACCCTGCCGCTCGCCGGCCCACGGCGCGTCGGCACTGGCGGCGCCGTCGCGCCCGACGTTGAGTTCCGGGATCATGATGTCGGTTCCTTGGTCGTCCGCGCGAGGATTTCGGCACGCGGGCCGTCGGCGACGATGCGGCCGCCGTCGATCACGATGATGCGGTCGCACATCTGAAGGATCGCCTCGCGGTGTGTCGCGATGATCACCGTCTGCGATTTCGCGACGGCCTTATCGAGCGCCTGGATGAAGAGTCGCTCGCTCTGCGTGTCCATCGCGCCGGTCGGCTCGTCGAGGAAAAGCAGGCGCGAGGGCGAAGCAAGCGCGCGCGCGATGGTCAGGAAACCGCGCTGGCCGCCCGAAAGCTGTCCACCGCGCTCGCCCGTTCCCCGGTCGAGCCCGGTTTCGTCGCGGCCCATGAAACGGTCGGCGCCGATCGACTGCAACGTCGCGAGCAGCTCGGCGTCGGTGGCCGCCGGGGCGCAATATTGCATATTCTGCTTGATCGAGCCGCTGAACAGCACGGCATCCTGCCCAACGAAACGGAATTGCGAGCGGAGGTAGATCGGCGAATGCTGGCGGCTGTCGAGCCCGTCGACGAAGATATTGCCCGCCTCAGGCGCATAAAGACCGCAGAGAAGGCGCCCGAGCGTCGACTTGCCCGACGCGACGCGGCCGACGATCGCGATCCGCTCTCCCGCCTCGATCTTGAGGTCGATATCGGTCAGCGACGGCGCCGCGGCACCCGGATAGGTGAACGACAGGCCCTCGACCGAGACATTGCCGGTGTCGATCGTCAGGTTGAGCGCGCTGCTGCCCATGCGGCGTTCGTCGTCCGCCTCGATCATCTGCTGGATGCTCGCCATCGTCGTCAGCGCCTGACGACCGCGCGTCATCAGGAATGCGAGCTGCCCGACGGGCGCCATCGACCGACCCGCGAGCATGACGATCGCGATGATCGCGCCCATCGAAATCTTGCCCGCGTCGAACAGATAAAAACCGCCGACCACAAGCGCGAGGCTGGAAAATTGCTGGCCGAGCGTCGCGAGGTTGATGGCTGCCGCGCCCGTGCGCCGCATCGTCGCCTGCGTCCGCGCGCTGGTGTCGACCATCCGGCGCCATTGCCCAAGCACCTGCCCTTCGGCCGCGCAGCTCTTGACCGTTTCGGCCCCGCCGATCGCCTCGACCAGCATCGAATGCTGGATGCTGGCGTCCGCCTGATTGTCGAGCGAAGCCTGCACCATCCGGCGCTGCAGGAAATAGCCTGCGACGCCCATCACGGCGATGATCGTCAACGGCACCAGTGCGAGCCACCCCGCGAGCACCGCGATCATGATCAGGAACAGGAACAGGAAAACGACGTCGACGATGAGCACAATCGTCGTCGAGGCGAAAAAGTCGCGAATGCTCTCGAATTCGGAAACGCGCCGCGCCAGCATGCCGGTGCTCCCGCGCCGGTCGGCAAGCGGCATATTCAGCACTTTCGAGAAGATCTTCTCGGACAATTTGACGTCGAGTTCGCGGCCTAGATCGTCGAGCAGCGTCGCACGCGCCAGGCGGAGCGTGAATTCGACCGCGAAAGCGAGCAGCGCGCCGACCGCGAGCACCCACAGGCTGGACACCGCCTTGTTCGGGATGACGCGGTCATAGACGTTCATCGTGAACAGCGGCAGCGCGAAGCCGAGCAGGTTGATCATCAGCGCCGCGCCGAGCACCGGATAGAAGGAGCGGCGCATCCGCCGGATCTCGCTCCAGAACCAATGGCGCTTCGCCTGCTCGTCCCATGGCCGCTCTTCGGCGCGGATCGCGGTCGGATCGGCAGAAACCGCGACCGCCTGTCCGGCGTAGCTTTCTTCGACCGTCGCTTCGTCGGCCCAGACCGGTGCATCGGCATCAGGTTCCCAGACGAGATATTGGTCGTCTTTCGCCTCGAGCAGCACGGCGCAGCCGCCGTCGGTACGGCGGACGATCGCAGGCAGTTCGCGCGCAAGGTTCCGGACCTTGCGCGCGTAGAGCCGCTCATTGTTGATGAAGCAGAGATCGAGCGCAGCCTCGGCCTGATGAAAAGGGAGGAAACCCTTTTCATCGCGCGCCAGTGCCGAGAGGGCGCCGCGCTGGAAATTCTGGCCGAAGTGCTGCGCAACAAAGAGGATGGAGGCGATCAGCGGATCGCCAGGCGCCTCTTTACCGATACGCGCAATCGAGGATTGACCCTGTCCCATATTCAATTTTTCTACTTAGAATCAATCCACCAAGAATTTATTGCGGGTAACGGCGACGCTGGAGTTCGGCGGGAGCCGGCGGGCCGTAACCAACCTTCTCGCGCGCATAGACGCGGCGCGATTCGGGTGCGGTCAGGTTGAACGCCTCCAGCAGGCTGTTGGTCGATGCGAGGATCTGATAAACCGCAAACATCTCTGAGAAACGCGCGGTTTCGGCGCGCACCTGGACGTTGAAGCGCGTGTTCTGCGCATCGAGAACATCGAGCAGCGAACGCCGTCCGACCGAGAATTGCTCGCGGTAGGAAAGCAACAATTCGTCGGTCGACTTGCTCTGGTCGACGAGGTCGCGGAACACCGCGGTCTGCGTTTCGCGGCTGTTCCACGCGCGGCGCGTATCGGCCTCGGCATTGCGTTCGGTTTCGTGCAGGCGGAAACGGCTCTCGCTCGCGCGGCGCACCATCTCCTGATATTTCGCGCGGTTGATCCCGCCGTCGAAAATGTCCCAGCGCATGACGACACGGCCGAGCAGGTCGTTCGTCTCGCCCCGGAACGCGTCGATATCGTCGCCGATCCGGCCCGAAAGTTCGAGGCCGATCGTCGGGAACAGGTCGCCCTTTTCCTTCTTTGCCTCGGCATTTGCGGCATCGACGTCCGCCTGCGCTTCAAGCACCTTGGGGTGGCGCGTCCGGGTCAGGCCGACGGCTTCGCTCAGGCTCACGGGCAGCTTTTCTGCCATCGCCGGCGGCATCTGCACATCATCGACTTCGAGGCCGCTCAGCGCGAGCAACTCGATCTTGGCATTCTGGAGCGCTTCCTTTGCTTCGGACACGCGCACGCTTGCTGCCTTGGCGCGTTCCTGCGCCTGCTGGAGGTCGGCGACGCTGATCGATCCGGCGGTCACGCCGCTCGACAGGTCCGACACCAGGCTGTTGTGGAACGTCATATTGTCTTCGGCGGCGGCGACCACGCGCTGCTGGAGCAGAACGTCGAGATATTGCCGCGCCGATTGCAGCGCGATGAACTCGGAGCGTTCGAGGACGCGCAGCGCAGCGCCGTCGACGCGCGCCGCCTGACGCAGCTTTTCGCCATGCCGCCGCCCGAAGTCGATCAGCGTCTGGTCGGCGCGCAGCGAAGCTTCGAGCGGATAAAGCTCGTCATTGGCGATGCCGAGGTTGCGGCGCGTCGCATTTTCGAGCCGGCGAACCCCCGCCGACATTTCGAGCGTGACGCGTGGCAGATACAGGCCCTTTGCCTGTTCGAGCTCGAACTCGATCGCCTGCTTGTTCATTTCCGCCTGATTGATCTGCGGGTTGGAATCGATAGCGACCGCCATGACATTCTGCATGCTGGTCGGTTCGGCCGACGCCGAGGCGGCGAAGAAGGATATGGCGAGTGCCGAGACAAAGCCGGCGAGCTTATGTTGCGGTTTCATCACTGTCCCCCATTCACTTCGACTTCAACGCGCCGGTTTTCCGGCGTACGCTGGCCATCCGGCGTCTGAACGCGCGGTTTGCGTTCACCCATGCCCGACACCGCAATGGTGTCGGCGGGAATGCCCACGGCACCCATCATGTCGGCGATCACGCGCGCCCGGCGCATCGCAAGCCCCTCATTATAGGGATCGGGACCGGACCGGTCGGTGTGACCGACGACGGTAAAGTTGCGCCAACCACAGCGCGTGCGATTTTCCGCCATGAAGGCGACCGACTGGCTCGCATCGGCGGGAGCGACGGTCGAATCCCAATCGAAATAGAAGGTCGAGGCGACCACCGGCGGGCAATTTTCGGTCGTCGGCGGAGCCGGCGGCACAAGCGGAGCCTCCGGTGCCGGCTGCGGCTGCTTGGTCATCATGCCATAAGCGAAATCGCAGCGACGCAGGCTTTCGGCGTCCTTCGTATTCGATTTGAGGAACCCCTTGGCAATGCCGCACTGAACCTTGGCCTCCGACGCCCAGGTATAAACATTGCTGTTCGCGGCGACGACCGACCGGTCGATCGTCAGCGCAAGCGCCGCGTCGTACCGGGTCTGAACCTCGGTTCGCACCTGATCGATCGGCAGATCGGCAAGAGCCTGCGCCTGTGCGGCGCCAGGCTGGGCCAAGGCCAGCGCGGCAAATGCCCCCGCCATCCATTTTCCCCGTTGATGTGCCATACTCGTATCGCCTCCCGTTATTCTCTGTTCTAATGGTCTTTGAAATTGCTCGCTCACGCAGCCGCCATGCTGTGAAGCTCCGCTTCCAGCGGCTGGCTGGTCGGGAACGCCACGTCGGGCGCGATCTTCTGATCGAGGAACTGCGCCAGATCGAAAGCGGGCGCTTCACCGGCCGAGATCTGCACCGGTTCATGGCCGCCCGTGACCGCATGGATCAACTGATCGACCGTGCTGCCGCCGTTTTCGAGCACCTCGGCGAGCACCGCGGTCGCCGCAGGATCATGTGCTGCAACGTCGGAGCCGGCTGCAACCGCCTCGACCGGCGCGGCCGCCAGCGACAGCAGGCCATCCATCGTTCCCGGATCGAGCGAGCCACGATCGGCGATCATGTCGGCCAGCGAATCCGCGTCGCCGGCATCGGCATCATCGGTGTTTTCACTACGCCAGCCGCTATCCTGCGCACCGTCGATCGCCGCGGGGCTCGTGTCGTCGGAGTGAAGCGTGGCCGTATCGGGCGCGGCGGCTGGCGCCGTTTCCATATGGCTGTCGCTTGCCGCATTCGCCGGCGTTGCGGTCGCGGGAGCATCGGTGGCGGTTGCTGCGACACCATCGTCCACCTGAGCGATCGTCGCCTCATCCGCGGCCGCAACGACCGGCGGCGCCGCGCTGTCCGGCTGGGCCTCCTGAACCGCGACGATCAGCGACGCGGCGACCAGCGAGCTGGTGAGCGCCTGGTTGCCGGCGGTACGTTCGACATCGTTCGCGGCGCGCGGCGTGATGAAGGACACGTCGCCCACCGCCGACGTGCTGCCGTCGGTGCGCGTAAAGCTGGCTTCGCCATGGACGATGACTTCGCCATCCGCGGCAAGATAGGGCTTGCCGTCGGAGGTCAGCGCGATGCTGGCGATGCCAAGGTCGGTCAGCGAGCGGAATTCTCCCGCATCGGAGATGCCGTTGCCGTTGGCGTCCTGCCAGACGCCGAAGCTTGCGAACTCCGCATCCTCGGCGCTCAGCTTGCCGTCGCCATTGCTGTCATATTGCAGGCGCAGACCCTCAAGGTCGGTCGAACCGGCCACCGAGAAGCTGATCTCTCCCCCATTATTGGCGATCCCGTCACCATTGGCGTCGCGAACGAGAATACCGTCGCCGCGGCCGGCCCATGACGTCGCCTCACGCACGCCGTCGCCATCATAGTCGAAGGCGGCGCCCGCCGAGGACGCGACATATTGGAGCCCGTCGCCATCCAGATCGAGCGTGATGGGTGTAACGCGCGAGCCGATGAGCGTCGTCAGATTGGCGAGCGAGACACCCTGGAGTTCGACCAATATATCGTTGGCGGCGTTGGGCGAATTCCCGACCTGTTCGTATACGAAGGTCCGGCCCCCGGCGACGAACGCCACTGTAGCCCCGCCGTTGCCAAGATCGTTGCGTTGCAGATAGTCGACGACCGCTGCGACATGGGCCTCGGTCGTGAGCGTCAGCGCGCTTGAGAAGTTATTGACGTCATCGAAGGTGATGATGCCGTTGCTAATCGCGTGCGACCTGATGGCGACACCGCCAACCGTCAGGGCGGAATCGGTGCCGTTGGTGCCGGCCGTATTGCCAACCGCGAACGGGCTTCCCTGCAGGTTCAGCGTATCCGCCGCGGTGTCGAAATCGGTGATCCGGTCGAACCCGCTGATCGTACCATTGTTACCCGTGCCGGCCAGTACCGCACGCGATTCGCCGGTGTTGATCACGAACGTATCGGCGCCCGCCCCGCCGGTCATCGTGTCCGCGCCCAGCCCGCCGTTCAGCGTGTCGGCGCCGCCAAGGCCATAGAGACGATCATTGCCGTCGCCCGCGAGGATCGTGTCGGCGTTGGCGTCGCGGCCGATAAGGATGTCGCTGGCGCTGGTGCCGTCGAGCGTGGTTTGTCCCGCTTGTGCACGGTCAACCGTGACGCGTGCCGAATCCGACGGCGTCGTCGAATAGAAGAAGCTGCCGCCGTCGCTGTCATTGTCGGTGAAGGTGAAGAAGCCGCCACCGCGCGTTACGCTGGCCGCATCGGTCACATTGCTCGCGGCGCCGGTGATCGTCGTTCCGGCCTGATCGTTGGCGAGCAACGCCGCCTCGGCGATCTGGATCGCCGCGCCCGAACCGCTCGCGTTGGTGATGACCATATCGGCGATCGCGATGGCGCCCGCGCCGGGACCGCCGCCGGCCGCCACCGTCACGGTCAGGGTCGAACCCGCCGTGTCACCGTCGCCGTCGACGACCGAATAGCCGAACACTTCCGAACCCACCGTCGGATTCGCGGGCGGTGCATAGGACCAGATGCCGGTCGCGAAGTTCAGCGACAGCGCCGCACCGTTCGGCGTCGTGGCCGTGATGCTGTTGCCCGACACATTGCCCGTGAGCGTTCCGGTGCGCGTGATCGTGTTGTTGCCGTCCCAGGTGTAGGTCGTGCCGTTGATCGTGATCGACTGGATCCGGCCGCCGTCGCCGCCGAAGCTGTCGTTGGCGTCGAGATCGCCGGTCACGGGCAAGGCAACGACGATGTCGAGCAGCGTCTGGACGAGATCGTCGAAATCGGCGGCAAGGATCGGCGCGCCCTGGCCGTCGACATCGATGTCCTGAAGACGCGCGGTCGTGATCCCGTTACCGACCCCGATCGCAGTGACATTGACGTCATTGTCGTTGACGAAGCTGTTCCACTGCGTCGCGACCGCCGCGGTCAGCGAGCTGCCGCCCGGACCCGTCTGTTCGTTCGGGTTGCCGTCGCTGAGGAAGAAGACCTGGTTGCTGGCGGTCGGATCGGGGACATAGACGCTCATCAACTGCTGGATGCCGGCCGTGAAGTCGGTGTTGCCGTTGGCGTAGCGCGTACCGCCCTGTGCGGGATTGAGATCGTCGATCGCGTTCACGAAGCTGACCGGATCGGTGAAGACACCAAGGTTGGCGGCACCGGACGAGAAGCCGATGATGCGGATCGAGACGTCGCCGCTCGAATTGGCGAACAACAGCAAGCCCGCATCGCGAACCGCGTTGAGCATGACGTTGAGCTCGCCGTCGTCGATGCTGCCCGAGAAATCGAGCACGAAAGCCGCGTTGAAATCGAGCGTCGCTTCGGTCGTCGTGCCCGAATCGGCTGTCGTCGTCGGGCCGTCATCCTTGAAGGTCAGCCGCTGGCCGATGTTGATCGACGCCTGCGCGCTGTCGCCGTCGCCGTCGGTGATCGTTCCCGTGATCGTGATCAGGTTCGCAGCCGCGAGCGTTTTCGCATCGTCATGCGCCGCGCCGGGACCGCCGTCAGTATCATGTGCGATCGCGCGAATCTGGTCGAGCGTGATGTTGCCGCTGGCGTCGACCGCGACCGTGAAGACCGTCGGACCGCCATTGCCGGCGGTGGCGACGACCTGGCCGCCGACGAGCGTCAGGACGACATTCTGTCCAGTCGCCGTATCGACGAGGCCGGTCGAACCGGCGTTAACGCCAAGCGCATAGGTCACGGTTCCGGGGCCGTCGGCGCCGAAATTGGTCGTGAATACCGCCGCACCGACTGCGTTGAGGCCGAAGTTCGATTCGTCGACGGTCAGCGTCGGCAGCGGCGTACCGGCTGCGATCGACGGGCCATCGTCGGCGAAGCGGATATTGCCGCCAAGGTCGACAAAGGCCGTGCTCGTCTGGCTGTCGCCGTCGGCATCGGTGATCGTCGCGGTACCGTTCAAGCGAACGAGGCCGTTCGCAAGGCTGGCGAACTGGTCGTCGTAGGGCGCCGACGTGTCGCTGTTCGGCGCATGATCGATCTCGGCGAACTGGGTCAGGGTGACTACGCCCGTCGCCGCGTTGACACCGAGGGTGAAGATGGTGTTCCCGGCGTTCACGCCGCCAGCGGTCGCCGAGGTCGAGCCGACGATCGTGCCGCCCGCTCCCGCATAAAGGAAGATCGAGGCGCCGTTGCTGTCGAGCGTCGAGTCGGTGCCGTTTGCCCCGACCAGGGCGAGCGCATAACCAACCGTCGTCGTCCCCGCGCCATCGGCCCCATAGCCCGATGTCAGCGTGAAGACGCCGCCGAAGTTCGCGGTCGAAACCGCGCTGTCGTTCGCCGCGCCGATCGTCTCGGCATCCTGCGTGGTCAGAATGACGCTGGCTTCGTTCACTGCCGCCAGCGTCACCGTCGGCGTATCGTCATCGACGTTGATGCCAAGCGTGCCGGTCGCCGTGTCGCCGTCGATATCGGTGACGCTATAGGTGAGCGTGAAGGGCTGGTTATTCTCGTCCAGCCCCGCCGCGTGAATGATCGGCGCATTCTGCGTGACAGAATATGCGCCGTTCGCGGGATTGAGGGTGACGGTCAGCACCGTCGTCGCGCCCTGATTCACTAACAGGTTGTTGCCCGACAGTTGGTAGGTGAAGCCCGCGGGTGCGCCCGTCGTCTGGAACGCAAAGGTCAGCGCCCCGTCACCGCCAGAACCGCCCAGCGTGCCGCTGGTGTTCTGGGAATTGACGTCGTCGCCCGTGCCGCCGGCGATGCCGCCGGAAAGCGCATCGTCATCGAGCAGCGCGGTCAGATTGGCCGCAGTCACCGGCGCCGCATCGGCGATGCTGATCGTCAGCGTCGCGGTCGCGGTGTCGCCATCACCGTCGCGCAGCGTATAAGTGAAGACGTCGCTGACGCCGCCAGCCGTCCCGGCGTTGCGGGTATAGCTGTAACTTCCGTCGGCGTTGATCGTGAGCACGCCATATTGGCCGCTGACCTGGAAATTGCCCAGACCATCGGCAGTCGTGTCGCCGTTTGCAGGCACATTGACGCTGACGATCGCGGAGACCGCCGCACCGTCGGCGCCGCGCGTGTCGGCGCCGGTGTCGCCGTCGCCGACATCGCCTGCGGCGGCATCGGTGATGACGTTACCCGTTGCGGGGCCGAACTGGCCGGCGGCAATGCTGTCGGTGTCGTTCGCGGCGGTCGGGACATCGTCGACGATGTTGACCGAAAGCGTGCCGGTCGTGTTGTCGCCGTCGGTATCGGTCAGCGAGACGGTGAAATTCTCGAACAGGCTGTTCTGGTCCGCACCCGTCGCGTGGGTTTCAGCGCCGGTCAGCGTGTAGGTATAGGTCACCTGCCCCGTCGCCGCATTATAGGCGGTGATGTTCAGCGTGTTGCCGAGCGGGGTGGTGATCGTCGCGGCGGTGAAGACCCCATTGTTGATCACCTGCGTACCGTGCACCGACAGGTTCAGAACGCCATCGGGCGCCGAAATATTGAAGGTTCCGGTTGCGGTCAGCGCCGCGGCATTGGGCGACGAACCGTTCGGCAGGTCGTCCTCGTCCACCGTGACGTCACCACCCTGCGCCGCAGGCGTCAGGTTGGTGATCGTCACGCCGTCGTCATCACCCGTCAGCGTGACCGTCAGCGTTGCGGGGTCGCTATCGCTGTCGAGGTCGGTCAGGGTGTAGGTGAAGACGTCGGTAAGTGTCGCTCCGGGCGCCAGCGCCGCGATTGCCGCCTGGCCCGCTGCGTTCAGCGTGTAGGTCTGCGTGCCGTCGCCGTTGAGCGTGATGGTGCCGTAGGTGCCGGTCAGGCTGGTGAAGGTGCGGCTGCCAAAGCCGTCCGCACCGTTGCTGTCATTCGTATCGACGTCGAAGATGACCGAGATCGGGCCGCCTTCGGTCAGGCCGACCGCATCGTCGTTCGCCACCGGCGCATCGTCGTTGAAAACCAGGTTCTGGCCAATGTTGGCGGTCGCCGTCGCGGTATCACCATCGGCGTCCGTAACGGTAGCGGTCAGGGTGATCAGATTGTCGGCCGACAGGCTGGTCGACTGGTTCGCGCCGCTGTTCGGGCTGTGCATGACCGCACGGACCTGGTCGAGCGTGACCATTCCGTTCGCGCCGACGCTGACCGTGAAGACCAGCGCGTTGGTTGTCGCGGTGCGGCCCTCGACCACGCCGCCGTTGACGGTCAGCACCACAGCTTCGTTCGTCGCGCTGTCGACAAGGCCGGTCGCGCCGGCCGAGACGCCGAGCGCATAGGTCACCGAATTGCTGGCGGCAGCACCGTCGGCGCCGAAGGTCGGGGTAAAGACTGACGCGAAGCTGGTCGAAGCATCGGTTCCGAGCGTCGTTTCATCGACCGTCAGCGTCGGCTGGGTACCGCTGGCCACCACCGTCGGCGCATCATCGTCGAAGGTGATCTGGAGCGTGCCGGGTGCGGTCGATCCGTCGCTGTCGATGACCGTGAAGCCAAGCGTTGCGGTTGCGTCGTTTTCGTTGCCGCCGGGCGTGTGCAGGACATTGTCGAGCAGCGTCACCCGATATGCGCCGGTCGCGGGATTGGTGACCTCGACCGTGAACAGGGCGCCGCGCGGGCCGGTGCCGGTCAGCGTGTTGGTGCCGGCGTTCCACGCGAGCTGGACCGATTCCTGGCCGATATTGACGAACAGTCCGTTCATCGCCGCAAAGTTCACCGAACCCGCGCCGTCGCCGCCAAAACTGAGGTTGAGCAGACCGCTGAAGGTCGCCTGATTATTGTCGCCGTCGCTGTTCGGATCGGCAAGGTCGCCGGTCGCACTGGCGGGGTTTCCACCCGCCAGCGCGTCATCGTCGACCGAAGCCAGCGTCGTGCCGGCGGTCGGAACATTGGCGTCGGTGATCGTGAAGCTGATCGGCGCGGTTGCAGTGTCGCCGTCGCCGTCGCGCACCGTATAGGTCGCCGAAGCGGTGCCGGTACCGGCGACCGAGGGATCAGCGGTGAAGCTGTAGCTGCCGTCGGCCCGGACCTGGATCGTGCCCGCACCGATGTCGATCGCCTGCGAGAAGCCGTCGCCGCCGAACACCAGCGCCGTTCCGTTGATCTGCGTGACGGTCGCGCCATCGGCGCCCTGCACGAAATCGAGCGTGCCGGTGACCGTCGCACCCTCGGCGACATTCTGGTTCGGCTCGGCCGATGCGGTCGGGACGTCGTCGATCACGGTGATGTCGAGGCTGGCGTTCGCGCTCGATCCGTCGCTGTCGGTGACGGTGACGGCGAAGCTGTCGCTTACCGTATCTTCGCCCACAGCAGGATGCGTCAGCGTGTTGTCGGCAAGCGTATAGCTGTAGCTGAACGTACCGCCGATGACCGAACCGTCAGCGGCGGTCACCGGGGTAAAGCCGGTGATCGTGACGGTGCCGAGCGGGCTGCTCGTCGTCAGGCCGGGGGTGAAGACGCCGTTCGTCATCACCTGCGCGGTGCCGATGGTGACATTGCCCAGCCCGTCGGGCGCGGTGACGGTGAAGCTGCCCGTCTGGGTCAACGCCGCCGCGTCGGGCGACGAGCCGTCGGCCAGATCATCCTCGTTGACGATTTCCTCGCCGCCAGGGACGGCGAGGCCGTTGATCGTCACGCCGTCGTTGGCGCCGTTGATCGTGATCGTAAGCGTGGTGGTCGCCGGATCGCCATCGCCGTCGGTGATCGTGTAGGTGAAGGACTCGGTCAGCGTCTGACCGGCCGAGAGGCCCTGAACCGCTGTATTCGCGTTGTTCAGCACATAGGAATAGCTGCCGTCGGCATTGAGAGTCAGCGTGCCATAGGTGCTGACGAGCGGCGTACCCACCGCGCCGCCAGCAAGGCCGGTGACGGTCGCGCCGTCGGCGCCGCGCGTGTCGGCGACACCGTCGGTTGCGTTCGCATCGCTGCCGCCGCTGCCGGTCAGGACATTGCCGTCGGCGGTGAGCGGGCCATCCTCGGTCACGCTGTCGGCGTCGGCACGCGCGGTCAGTACATCGTCGGTAACCTGCACCGTGACGACACCGCTTGCGATGTCACCGTCGGTGTCGGTCGCCTGTACAGTGACGTTGCCGAGTGCCTGCGTCTGCGCTGCATTGGCGATCGCGTGCGGCAGATTGTCGGCGAGCGTCACCGTGACCGTGGCATTTGCGGTCGCGCCGGGTGCGATGCTGGCGGGAGCGGTCAGGCTGATCGTGATTGCGGCGGGACCGCCAAGGGTCAGCGAGCCCACGATCGTCTGTCCGCCGGGTGCCAGCGTCCAGAAGATGTCGGTGCCCGCGCCGTCGAGATTGGCGACGAGGCCTGCAACGCCGGTGAAGGCGAATCCCGAAAGCGTGTCCGATCCGGCGGTGAAGCTGAGGTTGCCGCTGGCGGTTTCGGCGTTGCTCGCGGGATCGCTGCCGTCGGCGAGCGCAGCTTCGTTCACGGTTAGCGTGATCGGGGTCGCGCCCGTCGGATCGGCGCCGTCGGTAATCGCGATCGTCAGGCTGTCCGACGTCGGATCGCCGTCGCGATCGACCGCCGAAAGGGTGAAGCTGGCAGACGGATTCGCGGCGTTGTTCTGATTGCCTGCGGCGTCAAAGCTGAATGTGCCGTCGGCGTTGACCGTCAGCGTGCCGGTCGGCTGCGCGATCGACACGCTGCTGCCGGGCGCCAGCGACAAGGTCGCGCTGCCGCTGCCGAAGGTCACATTGACCGATGCGACGCCGTCGGCGCCGCGGTCGAGCGTCCAGGTGCCGTTCGCGGTCGCGCCCTCGGCGACGCTGACCGGCGTGTCGGAGACATTGAGCGTCGGAAGATCGTCGACGATCGTGACGCCGAACGAGCCCGACGACTGAGTGCCATCGCTGTCGGTGACGGTGAAGCCGATGCCCGGCAGGAAGTCGCTGTCTTCGCTGCCCGGGACAGCTTGGTCGATCGCCTGCGACAGAGTGACCGTATAGCCATAGGTTACCTCGGTCGCGCCGGGGCCGGCAACGGCAGAGGTCAGCGCGATGCGGATCACTTCATTGCCGCCCACCGAGCCGACGAGGTCGTTTCCGACCTTGGCGAAGGTGACGGGAACGCCGCCGACGGTCAGATTCGCATCGAGCGCGGCGCTGTCGTTAAGGACGAGCGAACCTGCAAGCGTTGCGGGAATGTCGCTGCCGAAATCGACGGTGATCGTGCCATTGGCGCTCGCGCTGCCAGTCGAGGCGACTTCACCGGCAAGGCCGTTGTCGGCATTCGCGCCAGCAAGGCCATCCTCGTCGACCGTCACATTGACGGGCGTACGGATCTGCGGCGCCGAATCGGCAACCAGCTTGATCGTCGCGGTGGCGACGTCGGTGTCGCCGTCGCCATCGGTGATCCGGTACTGGAAGGTGACGGGGCCGGTTTCCTGCGCACCGGGCGTATAGGTAAAACTGCCGTCGCCATTGTTGACGAGCGTTCCGCTGCCCGTGAGCGAACCCGCGACGAGTTGGACCGCCGACGGCTGGACGCTGTCGGCGCCCTGTACGTCGTTCGCGAGTACATCGATCGTGACGGGTGCATTTTCGACCGTCTGCGTGGCGGCGTCGTCGATCGCGTCGGGAACGTCGTCGGTGATACGGATGTCGATCGTCGCGCTGGCGCTGCTGCCGTCGATGTCGGTGACCGTCACCCCGATGCTGTCGGTGCGATTGTCCTGCCCCGCCGCCGAATGATCGGCGCGGTTGTCGGTGAGCGTGTAGCTGTAAGTAAAGGTACCGCCGATCACCGAACCGTCGGCGCCGGTCACCGCGGTGAAGCCGGTAACGTTCAGCGTGCCATAGGCGGTGGCAACAGACTGCGGCGTGAAGCTGCCATTGGCGACGACCAGCGTCAGCGGCGCGCCAAGCGGGACGCCGTTGAAGCTGTTGAGCACCACCGTGCCCATGCCGTCGGGGGTCGAGACGGTGAAGCTGTCGCTGTCGGTCACGCCGTCGGGCGTCGTGTCCGACCCCGGCGCTTCGCCCGGACGCACGGGCAGATCGTCTTCGTCGACAAGCAGCTCGGCGCCTTCGGCGTCGAGGCCGCGGATCGTGACGCCGTCGTTGGCGCCGTTGATCGTGATCGTCAGCGTCGCGGTCGCGGTGTCGCCGTCGCCGTCGGTGATCGTGTAGGTGAAAGTCTCGGTCAGCGTTTCGCCCGCCGAGAGGCCTTGTACCGGCTGTGCCTGATTGTTCAGTACATAGGTGTAGCTGCCGTCGCTGTTCAGCGTCAGCGAGCCATAGGCGCCGGCGAAAGCCTCGCCCAGCGAGCCGCCGCTGACGGCGGTCACGGTCGCGCCGTCAGAGCCTTGAGTGTCGGCGACGCCGTCGGTCGCATTGGCGTCGCCGCCACCCAAGCCGGTCAGAACATTGCCATCGGCGGTCGGCGGATTGTCGCCGTTTCCGCTGTCCTCGGTCACGCTATCGACATCGTCGCGCGCGGTCGGGACGTCGTCGACGATACGCACATCGAGACTGCCGTTAGCGGTCGATCCGTCGCTGTCGGTGACGACGACGGCAAAGCTGTCGGTGACGCTGTCTTCGCCAGCTGCGCCATGTGTCAGCGTGTTGTCGGAAAGGACATATTCATAGGTAAAGGTGCCGCCGATCACCGAACCGTCGGTGCCGGTAACGGGCGTGAAGCCGGTGATATTGACCGTGCCGAGCGGGCTGGTCACCGTCGCGGCGGTGAACACGCCGTTTGCGACGACCTGCACGCCGCCGATCGTCACATTGCCAAGCCCGTCGGGGGTCGAGACATCGAACGTGCCGCCCTGCGTCAGCGCGGCCGCATCGGGCGACGAGCCATCGGCCAGGTCGTCTTCGTCAAAGCTGAGCTCGCCGCCTTCGGCATTGAGGCCAGAGATCGTGACGCCGTCGTTGGCGCCGTTGATGGTGATCGTCAGCGTCGTGGTCGCAGTGTCGCCATCGCCGTCGGTGATCGTGTAGGTGAAGGTCTCGGTCAGCGTTTCGCCCGCCGCGAGCCCCTGCACCGGCTGCGATTCATTGTTCAGGACATAGGAATAGCTGCCGTCGCTGTTCAGCGTCAGCGAACCATAGGCGCCAGCCAAGGGCTCGCCCACCGCGCCGCCCGCGACCGCAGTGACGGTCGCGCCGTCGGCGCCCTGCACGTCAGCCACACCATCGGTGCCGTTGGCGTCTTCGCCGCCGCTGCCGGTCAGCACATTGCCGTCGGCCACCGTCGGGCCATCCTCGGTCACGCTGTCGCTGTCTGCGCGTGCGGTCGGCACATCGTCGACGATATCGATGTCGAGCGTGTCCGTCGCGGCATCGCCGTCGGCGTCGGTGACGACGAGGGCGAAGCTGACGGTCGTGCCGTCGCCATCGAGCGTGTTGTCGATCAGCGTGTAGACATAGGTGATCGATCCCTCGCCGGTCGCGGGATCGAAGCTGTAGCCGGTGACGACCAGCGTTCCCGTCGCATCGCTCGAGATCGTCTGCGGCAGCGATCCGGGCGTCACCACGACGCCGCCGATCGACACGCTGCCAACGCCGTCGACGGCGCTGAAGGTGATCGTTCCGCTGGTCGAAGCGTCGCTGCCGCCTTCGCCGCCAGCAAAGGCCGAACCAGGGGTTTCGCCTTCGCGCGGGCCAAGGTCGGCTTCGTACACGATGGTCCCGCCGTCGCCTTCGCCGTCGCCCGGAACGAAGGTGATGACCGCCGGCGCGTCGGCGATGCCGATCGTCAGCGTCGCCGTCGACGTATCGCCGTCGCCGTCGGTAATCTGATAGGTGAACACGTCGTTGACGCCGCCGGGCGTGCCCGGATTGCGGACATAGGTGTAGCCGCCCTGCGCGTTGATCGTCAGCACGCCATATTGGCCCTGCACCGTACCAGGAGCCGCAAAGCCGCCTTCGCCACCCGCCCCACGGATTCCCGTGAGGCTGGCGCCATCGGCGCCCGGCGTGTCGGCGCCCGCGGCGCCGCTCGTTGTGCCCGCGCCGGTCAGGACATTGCCCGTCTCGGGCGCAAAGCTTCCTGCCGCAACCTGGTCGGTGTCGTTCCGCGCGGTCGGCACATCGTCCACGACCGAAATCGTCAGCGTCGCGGTCGCGGTGTCGCCGTCACGGTCGGTGACGACCACGGTGAACGGATCGGTCACATTGTTGTTCGCGTTGGTGTTGTCGGTCAGCGTGTAGCTGTAGCCCACATTGCCCGGCGTCAGGCTGGTGATGGTCAGTTGGCCGAGCGGGGTCGTGATGACCTGGCCGACTGCCGTGATGGCGGTGCCGTTGATCGTGAGCGTGTCGAGGCCGTCGCCAGCGTCATAAACGATCGAGCCCGTCGTCGTTTCGCTGTTCGCGGCGCTGTTGCTGCCCGCGGGCTCGTTGCCGCGCGCCGGCAGGCCGGCTTCGTTGACGCTCGCGGTCGCGGCGGCGATCCCGGCGGGCTGGTCCGGGGTGACGATGACGATCGTCGGTTCCTCGTCGGGAACATCGGGCAGCAGCTCACGCTCTTCGGGCTGCGGAAAGGCAAGCTGCGTATAGGGCAGCAGGTCGCCCAGCGCATAGGCATCCTGGATCGGCCCTTCGGGATCGGCGAAATTGCCGCCCGAGCTGCGGACGCCGGCTTCGGGATTCAGCTCGCCCAGATTTTCCAGCAACTGCGCGACCGTGCTGGCGGGTACCGTATCGCCGTCGACGACGATCGCCGGAACATCGACCGCGCCGCCGGGAATGACGAAGACCTGACCGTTCGGCAGGGTGATGATCAGGTCGGTGCCCGAGATGGTGATGTCGTCGATCGACGCGCCGGCCGGCAGAACGATGCGGCCGCTTGCGTCGGGAACGAGGATCGCCTGGATCGCCAGCGGAATGATCGACGCGGCGGCTGTCACATTTGCGGCGGCGGCCAGAAACTCGCCGCCCGCGACCGCCCGGTTCGATGGCTCGCCCGATGCGCCGTCACGCTCGGGACCGGTCATTCCATTCCGCGCCGGATTGTCGAAAGCATCCATGTCAATTTCCCTCGAACGCACCTCGCCCTGCCGCAAAAGCGGCACAGCAAAATTGTCACCAATGTCAGTGCGACCTCTGTCCGAGCGACTCGGACCTTCCCCACTCATGAGGAGAGCATGGATTCTCGAGAGTCCGCAAGCGCGTTAACACATTTTTAGCAATGGTTAATTTGCGCTGAGCAGCCATTCATTCCGGCTCAATGGGAAAAATAAATAGAACTGTTATTCAATGGCTTGAAATATCGAGCCGTTCCGGGATGAACGTCCGAAAAAGCCGATTCACGTCCCAATTCGAGCCATAACTTAACACAGCTCGTCGCAAACATCCGACCCTTCTCGCGGGGAATCGGCCCGATTCTGCGCATTGGGTTAAGCGCATCTGACACCGGCATGCAGATAGGATTCCATCCACCCGGCGGGCCGGAAAACGACTTGCGAAAATGCAATATTAAGGGTTCGGGCCGATGACTATTCGCCTGAGGAGACGTTGGTGAGATCCTTGCTGGCCCATATCGCGGCTCCGGTCGAAACGCCGAACCGTCGGCGGATGGAACGCCGTACGCTCCGGCTCGACGTCGCCGCGCGTTCAGCGACCGACGAATCCGCCGTCGTCATCCGCAACCTGTCGCGAACCGGCCTGCTGATCGAGACGGACGCTGCCTTTTCCATCGGCGAGACCTTTCTGTTGGTCCTGCCCGAACTGGGCGCCGCCCCCGCGCGCATCGTTCGCAACGAAGGCCGGCTCTTTGGGTGCGAGTTTCTGACGCCCGTCCCCGCGAGCGCGATCAGCGCGGCGCTGCTCCGGGCGCCGCACGACGGGGAAGCCGACGATATTGCCGACACCGCGACCGCAGGCGATGCGGGCGGGCTCTATGCCCGGCGGCCATCGAGCGCGATCCTTTTCACCGCGCTGACGGCGGTGTTCACTGCCGTCGTCCTTCTCTTCATCGTTGCGCTGGTCTCGCTAAACTTCACGGCCAATTAAACTCCCGCGCCGTCGTCGGCGCGAGAGGAGGACCGTATCAGAACCGCACCCGGAACCCCGCAGTGCCCTTTAGATTATAGCCCGCACCAAAGTCGGCGATCGCCGTATCGCCCGACACTTCGGTGTAGAGGGTGAAGCGGTCGTCGCCCCAGCTATAGCTGCCGCCAAGCCCCAGTTCGCCCGTCAGGCGGTGGTCGCGATTGGCGATCGGCGTCCCCGATACGTCGGCAACCGCGCCATCGAGCCATTCGTATCCGAGATTCATCACGGTGTAGAGGCGCGTGCGGCGCGTATCGCCCGCGCGGCCCTTCCAGCTCGTCTGATGATCGATCGCCAACCCCCAGCGCGTCTTCAGGCTTTCGCCTTTCGCCACCGAAACCGCGGCCGCCGAAGGGTTGGCGAAGCGATCGAAATCGACCTTGGCATAGCTCATCTGGACCTGCGGCGTGATGCTGAGGTTGCGGCCGATCGGGGTCTGCTTGCCGAGTTCAAGGCTGAACGCCTGTCCGTCGCCCTTGTTGCCGCGCGCGAGCGATCCGAGGATGTTCGATTCAAGATCGCTGTCGAACCAGCTAAGCTTGACCTGTCCGTCGACATAAAAGCCCTGCGGCCCGTACCAGGTCATCGTCGCGCCGACGCCATAGCCCTGCGTGTCGATCGTGCCATTGCCGAAGACCGACGCGATATTGCTGTCCGCCGTGCCATAATGCGCGGTCAGTCCGCCGACGAGCGTGGCGCCGTCGCCCCGCTCTGCCAGGACCGCGTCGAGCCCGAGTTGCGCCTGCCACTGATCGACATTGCGGTCGGCGCCGCTTGTCGAAACAAGTGCCTCCGGACGCTGGCGTTCCGATTCGAACCGGCCCCACAGTCCCGCACCGGCAATCGGCGACGCCGCCCACGAGCGGTTGCCGACACGCTGTTGCAGGGTCGGTAACCGGTTCAGCGACTGCAACGCGCCGACATAGGCTTCGTACACGGGCACGCCCGGCTGATAGAGCGGACCTTGCGGATTTTCGCCGGCAAGAAGCGCGGAACGGAGATACCAGTCGCCGTCCTGCGGCGTCGAAACACCATTCTTGTAGAGACGATAGCCATAGGCGCCGAGAACCACGGCCTGCTCACCGTCGAAAAGATAGTCGCCCTCAAGCGTGAAGATACCGTTCGACGCGCCCGCGACGTCGACGATCTTGATCCCCTCCACCGTCTGATCGCCCAATCCGCCGCGGTTGATCACCGTGACTCGCGTATTGCCCGACGTGGCGCCGTTCACGATCAAGCGGTCGGCCGCCGAGGCGTCGCCGCCGAGTGCAGCTTCGATCTCCAGCACGCCGCCATTGCCGGCATAGTCGCCCGCGACCGTCAGCGAGCCGATGCCGCTGCCCGGTGCGACGACGCCCGCGTTCGCGAGGCTGCCGACGCGGCCGGTGCCTTCGAGACGGGCTGCCGCGCCGACGGTGACTGCACCGCCAAGACTTCCCTGCACCGCCAGCGTGCCGCCGGCGACCGTCGTACTGCCGCCGAAACCGCTGTTATCGGCGGTAATGAGCAAGGTGCCCGCGCCATTCTTGGTCAGCCCGCCCACACCCGAGAAGAGCCCGTTGTAGGTAAAGACCGTATCGACCGCGGCCGAAATCGTGCCGCCGCCGGAGACGACGAAGCCGCGCGCGCTGGCGAGGTTTGCGGTCGTTTCGAGCGTGCCGCCATCGAGCGTCACGTCGCCGCTCGCCGCACCAAGGTTGGCGTCGTTCGAAATGCGGAGCGCGCCGCCGACGATCTGGGTGCCGCCGGTGTAGCTATTCGTGCCGCCGAGGACGAGCGTCCCCGCGTCGGTCTTGACCAACTGTGCCGTGCCGGTGAGCGCCGAATTGACCGTCGCGGTAAAGCCCGCGCCCCCCGTGCTGCCGTCGCCGACGCGGATCGCCGCCTGCACCCCGTCGAGGGTGATGGCGTCGCCGGTGATGACATAGCCGTTCGTCGCGAACTGCATCCGCGTGGCCGTTACGGCGCCCGGTGCGTTATCGACCGTGACCGTACCCGCCGTGCCGCCGAAGATCGCAAAGGCGCCATTGGCGTAGGGCGCACTGAGATTGCCCGTCGCGTCGGTCCAGTTGTTGTTGCCCGCGCTGCTCTGCCACACGCCGTTGCCGCCGTTGATCACACCATCGACCTTCGGGCCGGCCGCGCCATCCCAGAAGTTCAGCGTGAGGCCACCGGAATTGACCAGATTGACCTGCCCTGCAACCGAGGTCTGGATGGCAGCGTTGGCGCCCGTCGGCATGGTGCCGAACGTCACGCCGTTGTTCGTCAGCGTGCCGCCATAGTTGAACATGCGATAGATGCCGACGTCGAACGCGCCACCCGTCGGGACACTGACGTTGAGCACGCCGTCGAGGACAAGGTTGCCTCCTACGTTCACAAGGTCGTTGAGCGCGCCGCCTGCGACACCCGCCTGCCCGAATTCGAAATCGAGCTGCGTCCCTGCCGCCAGCGACAGATTGCCGTTGATTGTCAGCGTACCCGCGCCGCCCGCGCCTGGCGCCAGCCTGGCTCCACTGGCAAAGTCGACATTGCCGCCAATCGTCCCCGTGCCACCCAGCGTCGCGGCCGCGGCGACACTGGTTGCGCCCGTCGCCGCCGAATAGTCGCCGTTGACGAACAAGCTGCCCGCTTCGACGGTCGTCGCACCCGTGAAAGACCCGGTGCCGCCAAGCGCAAGCGTGCCCGCGCCCGCTTTGACCAGACCGCCCGCGCCGCCGACCGGCCCGGTCAGCATCAGCGTGGTGCCCGCATCACTGCGGAACACGCCGGCGCCGATCAGCGTGACGGTACGGCCCGAGACAATATCGGTGGTGGTGTGGAGAGCGCCGCCGCCGATCGACAGGCCCCCGGCCGCATCGCCCAGATTGGCATCGCTGCCGATCCGGACCGTGCCGCCGTTGATCAGTGTGCCTCCGCTATAGCTATTGGCGCCGGTCAGGACGAGCGTGCCCGCATCGGTCTTCAGCAGTTGCGCCGTGCCGGCGATCTCCGCATCGATGGTCGCAGTATAGCCCGCGCCTGCGGCGCTGCCATCGCCGACCTGAACGATCGCCTGCGCCCCCGTTAGCGTCAGCGCGTCACCCGTAATGACATAGCCGTCGCTGGCGAACTGCATGCCCGACGCGAGGACATTGCCGCCGCTGTTGTCGATCGTGACGGTGCCGGGAGCCGCGGCGAAGACCGCAAAACTGTCCTGCGCATAATCGGCGTTGATCGAGCCATTGGCGTCGGTCCAGTTGTTGAGGGCGCCCGCAACGCGCCACACGCCATCGCCGCCGTTGAGGGCGCCGTCATGCTTGGGGCCGGCCGCGCCGTCCCAGAAGCTGAGCGCCAGTCCCAACGAATTGACGAGGTTCACCTGACCCGCGACTCCGGTCTGGACCGAAATACCGCCGGTGCCGCCCGGGATAGTCCCCAGCGTCAATCCGTTATCGATCAGCGTGCCGCCATAGTTGAACACGCGATACACGCCGGGGCCAAAGCTGCCCCCGGTCGGGACCGTCACATTGATCGTCCCGTCGAGCGTCAGGTCGCCGCCGACATTGACCAGATCATTGAGCGCGCCGCCTGGGACATCGGCCTGCCCGAATTCGTAGTTCAGGATCGAGCCGCCGGCGAGCGACAGATTGCCGTTGATCGTCAGCGTGCCGGGGCTTTCGCCCGGCGCAAGGATCGCGCCGTCGAGCATCGAAACATTGCTGCCGATGGTCCCAATGCCGCCGAGCGTCGCGCCCGACAGGACCGTCATTGCTCCGGTTGCAGCCGACTGGTCGCCGTTGACCAGCAAGGTTCCCGCGTTGACGAAGGTTGCCCCCGCATAGCTGTTCGCACCGGTCAGCGTCAGCGTGCCGAGGCCTTCCTTGGTCAGCCCGCCTGCACCGACGAAGCGCGGCGAGATGCCGATGTCATGACCATCGGTATCGATGATACCGCCGTTCGCGCCGAACGTGATGTCGTGCGTATCAAGATCGGTGAAAAAATAATCATTGTCCGCGATCGCGCGCAGCACCCCGCCGTCGAGCGTGACGTTCGCGTCGCCGAGGCCGCCGATAAATCCGGCGGTTTCCACGACCGCACGATTATTCGCCGGCCCCTGCAGGGTCAGCGTTCCATCGACGCCCGCTGCGGCGCCGAGATAGACTCCGCCTTCGGACCGCACGCGGCCGCCGTTTTCGATGAGGAGCGAACCGTCCGCCTGATTGCCGATCGTCAGAGTGAAATCCGTCACCAGCCAGTTCGACCCTGCGCCCGTCACGACGGCGCTGCCGTTGGCGTTGGCGCCGATATAGCCCTGGTTACTCGAAACGCTTGCGCCGTTTTCGATGCGCAAAGTGCCGGTACCGAAGCTGCCGATATTCAGTTGCTGGGTGTTGATCCACGTCGAACCCGCACCGGATATGATCGCATCGCCATGTCCCGAAGCACCGACAACGCCGTCGTTGCTGGAGACCGACGCGCCATTTTCGATACGCAGGGTGCCAGTACCGGAACCGCCGACGTTGATCCGTCCGCTGTTTTCCCACAACGAGCCGTCACCGCTGACCAGTACCTGGCCGACACCGTCGCTGTTGGCGCCGATTTGACCACCGACGCTGACGACCTTGCCGCCATCGGTGATGTTCAGCGTACCATTGCCGTCATAGCCGACCCGCACATCGCCGGCATTCGTCCAGGTCGAAGCCACACCATTCGCGCCGACGCCCGAGACGTTGACGATCCCCTGACCGCCGACGTTCGAACCGATCCAGCCCGACTGGGTGCCGACCTGACCGCCCGCGGTGATGTTCAGCGTTCCGCCGCCGAACTCGCCGATGACGATGTCGCTCGTCCCCGTCCACGTCGACGCATTGCCATTGGCGTCCTGCCCCGAAACATTCACTGTCCCCTGGCTGCCCACATCGTCGCCGATATAAGCGATGTCCGCGACGGTCACGAGGCCGCCGTCGAGGATGTTGAGCGTGCCGGTGCCGAGGCGGCCGACACGGAGAATCCCCGTATTGGTCCAGGTCGAAGCGTTACCGCTTCCATCGGTGCCGATGACGGTGACAATGCCCTGCTCGCCGCTTTCGCGGCCAATCATGCCGTCAGCATTGGTCAGCGTGCCGCCGTCCGCGAGCCGCAGTTCGCCGCCGCGGACGTTGGTTTCGCCGGCGAAACTGTTTGCGCCGGTCAGCATCAGCGTGCCGCGGTCAGTCTTGATGACGTCGCCGATGCCGGTCAGGTTCGACGCGATCGTCGCCGTATAGCCCGCACCCCCGATCGTGCCGTCCCCGACGCGAATGATCGCCGCCGCATCGACGAGCGCAACATCGTCGCCCGCGACGAGATAGCCGTCGCTGGCGAACTGCATCCCCGAAGCCGTGACAGCACCGAGCGAAGCGTCGACGGTTACCGTCCCGCCGACGCCCGAAAAGACGGCGAAGGCCGCATCGGTGAACGGCGCGTTGGCCGATCCGTCGAACTCGGTCCAATTGTCGTTGCCGGCGCTTGCCTGCCACAAGCCGTCGCCGCCGGTGATGACGCCGTCATTCTTGCCGCCGTTGACGCCGTCCCAGAAGCGCATGGTGAGGCCTGTGGTGTTGACCAGGTTGATCTGGTTCGCGACCGAGGTCTGCACGAAATAGCCCGCATTGACCGTCAATCCGTTGTCGGTCAGCGATCCGCCATAGTTGATGATGCGATAAACGCCCGGCTCGAAATTGCCCCCAGGGGTTTCCTGGACATTGAGCGTTCCGTCGAGAACCAGGTTGCCGCCTACATCGATCAGGTCGTTGAAAGTACCGCCAACGACATTCGCCTGGCCGAAGTCGACGTTGAGCGTCGCCGCCGGCGCGAGGTAAAGGTTGCCCGCGATCGTCAGCCGGCCCGGAACCCCACCGACATCGCCGGGATTGAGATTGCCATCAAAGATATCGACATTGCCGCCGATCGTCCCCGTGCCGCCCAGCGTGCCGCCGGTCGCTACGCTGACGAGGCTCACTCCCGCCCCAAGAATGCCGTCGACGAGCAGCGTGCCGCCAGCGACCGACGTCGTGCTGATCAGGGCCGAGCTGTCGCCGGTCAGGCGGGTGGTCCCCGCCACATGGTTGATCGTGCCAAGGCCCGTCATGCTGTTGGCGAACAGATAGTCGGTCTCGGTGTGGTTGAAGTTCAGTTCGCCGTTGCCGAGTCCGAATATGATGTTGCCGTTGATCATACCGGCTGCGGCGGCCGCGCCGCCATCGACGCCGCCAATGTTGACCGTACCGGTGGAACCCGCCTGCGCGGCGAGCTGGAGGCCGGACCCTGCGATCGCCTGGCCACCGTCAGCGACCGTCAGAACCGCGGTGCCGGTACCGCTACCGATAACGAGATCGCCCGTCGTGGCGAAGCTGGAGCCCGCGCCCGATACCGTCAGGCGGGCCGCCTGTGGCGCCGTGCCGAACGTCGCAGATGCGAAGGTCGCTGCACCGTTCTGATCGACCGTGAAATTGCCTGCCGTCATCAGCAGCGAACCGACGCTCGTCCAGTTGGAGCCCGCGCCAGTGATCACGACGGCGATGGGGTTGGTGTTACTGGTCGCGGTGCCTATCTGGCTCGCCCCGGCCGTGCGCAGCGTCCCGCCCGCGCCGACCGTGAGGTCGAAGGGCGCGTTGAAGCTCGTGCTGCCCCGAATGCCGCCCGACACATCGGCCAGCGAGTTCGCGCCGGCAATGTTGATCCGGGTCGTCGCGGAGAGAGTGCGCAGATCCAGGTCGCCTGCCCGGATCCGGAGCGTACCGCCGTCCGTCACATTCACGATGGCCGAACCCGCGAAGGGAACATTATTCCCACCGATGGAGTTCGTGCTGAAGAGCGAGTTCGCGCCGTCGATGCTCAGCGTTGAGCGGCCCATGATCGTGCCGCCGCCGGAAATGACGTTGGCCCCGCCAACAATGCGAAGCTCGCCGCCGATTCCGTTGATGGTCGTCCCACCCCCGTAATTGCTGTCGCCCGTCAGCGTGGTCACGCCGGTGCCCGTCACGGAAACACTGCCGGTTCCGGTGATCGATCCGCCATAGGTGTAAGCGTTCGAACGGAAAATGACGAACCGGCCGTTGTTTACCACGTCGCCGACGATCGACCCCGTCGTACCGCTGTTGCTGCCGATCTGCAGCGTACCTGCCTCGATCGTGGTGCCACCGGTATAGCTGTTGTCGGCGGCAAGCGCGAGCGAGCCGGCACCGAGCTTGGTCAACCCGCCATTCCCGCTCATCGCATTGAGAATGCCGTTGGCGGTCGCGGCGTTGGCAATATCGATCGCGCCACCGTTCGCGCCGAGAATATAGGTGTGCGAATTGGCCGAGTTCGGACCGGTCATCCGCAGCGTCCCGCCGTCGAGCGTGATCGTGCCGGAGGGAGCACCAAGGAAGCTGTCGTCGGCGACCGAAATCACGCCGCCCTCGATCCGTGTGCCGCCGGTATAGCTGTTCGTCCCCGTCAGCACGAGCGTGCCGCCGTCGGTCTTCACCAGTTGCGAGGCACCCGTGAGATTGGCGCCGATTGTCGTGGTGAAGCCCGCGCCAGCGGCGGTACCATCGCCGACACGAATGATCGATTCGGGCCCGACCAGCGTCAGCGGTGCGCCGTTCACGACATAGCCGTCCGTCGCGAACTGCATTCCCGCCGTGGTGACCGCACCGCCGCTGTTGTCCACCGTAACCATGCCCGGTGCGCCCGCAAAAATTGCGAAGGTGCCGTCGGTATAGGCCGCGTTGATCGCGCCGTCAGCGCCTGTCCAATTGTTGTCGGCGCCGCCCAGGTGCCAGTTGCCGTTGCCGCCGTTCACGACATTATTGAACTTGGGTCCGACGCCGCCATCCCAGAAGCTGAGCGCCAGGCCTTCGCTGTTGATCAGGTTGACCTGACCCGCGATCGAAGTCTGCACTGTGACATTACTGCCCGCAGGCATCGACCCCAGCACCAAGCCGTTGTCGACGAGCGTGCCGGCATAGTTGAACACGCGATAGATGCCGCCGCCAAAATAGCCGCCGCCCGACCCGGTGACGTTGATCGTACCGTCGAGCGTCAGATTGCCGCCGACGTTGACCAGATCGTTGAGCGCGCCGCCGACGACATTCGCTTCGCCGAACTCGAAGTTCAGGACCGAGCCACCCGCCAGCGTCAGATCGCCGTTGATGTTCAGCGTACCGGGGCTGTTGCCCGGCGCGAGGATGCCGCCGTTCAGCACATTGACGCTGCCGCCGATCGTCCCGCTGCCCGCCAGCGTCGCGCCCGACGCGACGGTCACAAGGCCCGTTGCCGCGGACTGATTGCCATTGATGCGGAGCGTACCGGCGTTCACATTGGTCGCGCCAACGTAGCTGTTGTTTGCGCTCAGCGTCAGGATGCCCGCGCCCGATTTGGTCAGGTTGCCCGCACCAGAAATCAGGCCACCCAGCGCGAAAATCGTTCCCGCGTCGGTCAGGATCGTGCCCGTGCCGGTCAGGCTCGCATTGCGCGCGCTCGCGAAGGATGCGGTCGTGCGCAAGGTACCGTTCGAGAAGGTAAGGCCGCCCGCCGCCGCGCCGAGATTGCCATCGGCCGACACCTGCAATGTACCGCCGAGGATCGACGTGCCGCCCGCATAGCTGTTGATGCCCGAAAGCACCGTCGTGCCGCTGCCAATCTGTTGCACGGCGCCGCTGCCCGAGATCGTTCCCGCAAAATCGACAAGATCGGAACGGTTGAACAGGAGCAAGCCATTGTCGACGACGTCGCCGACGATGCTGCCCGTGGTGCCGCCATTGCCGAGCTGGAGCGTGCCCGCGTCGATCGTCGTGCCGCCGGTGTAGAGATTGGTACCGGTTAGGACGGTCGTGCCCGTCCCCGCCTGTCGCAGCGCGCCGGTGCCGACGATCTGGCCGCCATAGGCCAACAGGTCGCTGCGGTTGAAACCAAGCGTGCCGAAATTGTTGACGAGCGCACTGGCGATCGACCCCGTCGTCCCGCCGCCGCCGACGAACAGCGTGCCGCCGTTGATATTGGTCGAACCGGTGTAGCTGTGGTTGCCGGTGAGCACCCAGGTCCCGCTGTCGTTTTTAGCGAGCGTCGTGACGCCCAACCCGGCGTTGCCGATCGAGCCCGCGAGCGTGTTGTTGCCTGTATTGGTGCCGCCAAGCGCGATCGTGCGCGCCTGGTTATTGCTCGCCAGCGTCACCAGCCCGGTATCGGTGAAGACGATCGCGCCGGTGCCCGACGATTCGATGAAGGTTACACCCGCCGACAAGGTGAAAAGGCGGTTCGTCGTATCGCCCGTACCCGTGTAACGGAGCGTCGAGCCATTGCCGATGATCAGGTTCGACGCCGCCGCCTGCGAGGCACCGATGCTGCTGGCAAGCCCGCCATCGGAAAGTTTGTCGACCGCAAGAACACCGCCGCTGATCGTCGTGACGCCGGTATAGGTGCTGTTTGCATTGGTCAGCACCCAGGTACCCGCGTCGGTCTTGGTCAGGCGAGTCAGGCCCGTGCCATTGTTCGTGATCTGCGCGCCGAAGATGTTGTTGCCGGTGTTCGTACCGCCAAGCGTCAGCGTTTGCGCCGTGTTCGCACTGGCAAAGGTCAGCGGACCCGCATGGGTGAAAGCGATCGCACCGGTGCCCGATGCGTCGAGCTTGCTCGCCGTCGAGGCGCCGAGCGTAAACTGGCGGTTCGTACTGCCGCCCGTGCCGACATATTGCAGCGTCCCGCCGCTAAGCACGAGATTGCTCGCCGCCGCCGAGGACGAACCGATTGAGCTGTTCGCGCCGCCATCGCCAAGACAGGAAACGGAGAGAATGCCGCCGTTGATGACGGTCGTCCCGCCATAGCTGCTCGCACAGCCCGACAGTTGCTGGAAGCTGCCGCCATTCTTGATCAGGCCGCCGCTGCCCGAGATGGCCCCGCCGTAAATGACCCCGGCGCCGCCGCCATTGTTGATCGTCAGCGTCGCCCCGTCCAGAGCGATATTGCCGCCCGTGGCGCCACCGCCGATAAGGTAGAGGACATTATTGTTGAAGCCGTCGAGGTCGAGCAGGACCCCAGCCGTGTCGTCGAGGGATACCCAGCCGCTTCCCAAGGCCGTAGTCGACGCGGCCTGCAAAGTGCCATTTATGACGCGGAAGTTGCCGGCCGCCTTGTTAGACCCCGACAGCAGCAGTGTCCCCGCTCCATCCTTGTTCAGTTGTCCGGCGCCGGCAATATTTCCGGAAAATTCCAGCGTCGTTCCTGCGTTAAAGACGTTGAGGTTGCCGTTTCCGGTCATCGCGAAGCCGCGATCGGTCGAGACGCTGGCGCCCGTATAGACGAGCGTACCACCCGCAAAAACAAGGTTCGACGAAGCCGACGACGAGGCACCGATACCGCTGGCCTGTCCGCCATTGGCGATGCAGTCGATCGAAAGCGCGCCGCCGATCGTCGTGACGCCGGTATAGTCGTTGTTGCAGCCATTCAAAATCTGGGTGAAGCCGCCGGTGCGCGTATAACCGCCGGTTCCGGTAATGCGTCCGGTAAAGAGGCCGCCCGCACCGCCCGTCGTCAGCGTGCGCCCGCCAAGGTCGATCTGCCCGCCGCCGATGATCGCCGCGACGCCGATGTCGAACCCGCCAAGATCCAGCGTCGCCCCGCTATTCACGGTCATAAAGCGGCCACCCGCACCGAACGCCCGCGCCGACCCGGCGCGCAGGATGCCCGCATTCACGGTCGTATCGCCGGTATAGCTGTTGGTGCCGCTAAGGATGAGCGTGCCCGCACCATCTTTAAAGAAGGATCCGGCGCCGGTGGCGACCCCGCCGATCGTCAGCGTCGCCGCCGCATTCGCCACATCGATGCCGCCCTGTCCGGCCGCAAGCGTAAAGCCGCGGTCGATGGCGACGGTGCCGCCCGTATATTGCAGCCGGGCGCCGTTGCTGATCACAAGATTGGCCGCATCGCTGCTCGCCGCGCCGATGCCGCTCGCCACGCCACCGTCGGAAAGCGTGTTCACCGAAAGCGTGCTATTTCCGGCCGACGTCTGGGTGATCGTCGTGACGCCGACATAATCATTGGCGGCGTTCGATAGAACCAACGTGCCCCAACCAGTCTTGGTCAGCCCCGCATCGTCGGGGCTGGTGACCAGGCCGGAAAACTCGACCGTACGTCCGGCCTCGACCTGGATTGCGCGCTCGGCGCCGCCGTTGACAAGTGTGATTCCGCGATCGGTGACCGCATCGACGCCGCCCGTATAAGCCAGCGTGCCGCTTTCGAGGACAAGGTTCGCTGCGGCGGCGCTCGATGCGCCGATGCCGCTCGCGATACCGCCATTGGCAAGTTGCGCGACTTCAAGACGACCGCCGCTCAGCGTCGTGCCGCCGGTATAGCTGTTCGCCGCGTTCAGGCGGACCGTTCCGCCGCCGCTCTTGGCAAAGCTCGTCGCGCCGCCATTGTCGACGATCGTCGAGGCGATGGTGAGCGCGCCCGTGCCGTTATGCTGAACGCCCAGCGTTCCGCCCCCGTTGCTGCCGGTCAGCGAACCGCCCGTGATCGTCTGATTTGTCGCCCCCGTGCTCGGCGCGACGATGATCGTACCGTCGATGCCCAGCCGGTTGCCGGCGCCGATCGTCACGATCGATCCGGACGCGGCGGTATAGCGCAGGCCGCCGAGTTGGACATTGCCGGTCACGGTGCCAAAGAAAGGCGTGTTAACGGCGCCCGCAGTATCGCTGATGATATCGCCGTTCGCCCAGGTTCCCGCATCGTCCTTGGTCGTGTAGTCGCTGGCGTCGAAGGCGAGGATGCCGCCGCCGACGACTTTCGCATAATCCGATCCGTTGATCGTTGCCCAGCCGCCGAGCACGCCATCGGCATTGCTCGTCGTGATTGCACCGCCCGTCGGCAGCACGAAATTGACCAGACCGCCCGCGCGCACGATCGCGCCGAGGTTGAGGTTGACGATACCGCCCACGCCGCTCACCGCACGGACCGTGTTGCTGCCGGCACTGACCGTCAGGCCGTTGAAGCTCTGGTTATTGGTCTCGCCCGCCGCGCCGACCACTTCGAGCGTGCCGCCCGTCAGGACGAGCGCCGACGAGGCCGACACGATATTGCTGACAGGGCCGCCCGCGCCCGAAAAATCGAGCCCGAGCCTGCCGCCGCCAACCGTCGTCGCACCGGTGTAGCTGTTCGCGCCGGTCAGGGTCAGCGAGCCCGCACCCGTTTTACGGAGGCCGCCGGTGCCGGTGATGGTGCCGCCAAAGACCTGCGTGGTCTTGGCATCGACGGTCAGTGTCTGCGCGCCAAGTGCGACGGCCCCGCCACTCCCGGTAAGCGACGGCGCGACGAGATCGAAGCCTCCGAGGTCGAGTGTGCCGCCGTTGACGATGAGCCCTGTCGCCGCACCAAAGGCACCGACAGAGCCAGCGCGCAGCGTGCCATTGTTCACAGTTACAGTACCGCGTTGGCTGTTCGCACCGCTCAATACCCACGTACCGGCGCTGTCCGCGACGATATTGCCATTGCCCGACATGGCACCCGAGAAGATGTTGGTACCTGCGAAGCTGCCACCCAGAGTCAGCGTATCGGGGTTCGGGCTCGCCACGTTGAAGACAAGAGCGCCCGACAGGTCGAGTGCGCCGCTGCCGTTATTGCGGATCGAATTGGTGGCTCCGTTGACGAGCCATTCGCGATTGCTGGCATCGCCCGCCCCGTCATAGGCGAGCGTCCCGTTGACGAGGCTGATCGTGGTGCCCGCGCCAAGCGAGCTCTCGTTGCCGATATCGGCGAGCTTGCCGACGCGAATTTCGCCCGCGAGCGCCGCCACGCCGGTAAATGTGTTGGCATTGCCCAGTTGGACATGCCGCCCCGCCGAGGCGTTGAAGGCATAATTGCCGCCGCTGAGTGTGCCGAGCAAGCGGAAGTCCGCGGTCTCGGCATAGAAACCGCCGCCAACCGAAATATCGACGTCGCCCGTGATTTCGAGCGTGCCCGTTCCCTGATTGCGGACGAGCCCGGCATCGCCGTTGATGTCCCAGTTGCGGTTCGAGCTGTCACCGTCGCCGAGATAGATGATGCTGTCGCTGTACTGACTGGACTGGGCGAAGACGATCGTACCGTTGGCGACCGTCACCGGCGCTCCGAGCGAGCTCGCCTCGCCGAGATTGCCGATCGAGGTAAAGCGTGTCGAGCAGGTGCCGTTGCAGCCGTTAAAGAGTGTGCGTCCGGTATAGTCGCTGAGATCGTTGCTCATCGTGATGCCGCTGGCGGCAAGCTGAACCGATCCGTCACCGCGTATCCGGGCGGCACCCGCGCCCGTTCCTTCGAGGATCAAATTGCCGCCGTTGCCGATCGTTACGGTCCGCGCGGTGTTCGCGCCGCCGATCGATAGCCGGACATTCGACGCCGCCGCGGTGAAGATATTGTTGCCCGCTGCTCCCAATGCACTGTCGGTCAACGCATAGAGGCTGCCTGCGTTGATGTTGATATTGCCCGTGAAGCTGTTCACCCCGCCGAGGACCAGTCCGCCGCCGCCTGCCTTGATCAATCCGTTCGCCCCCGCGAGCGCCGAGTTGATCGTGGTGTTACCGGTGGTCGCGGTGATCGTCGAACCGGCACTACCAAGCGTGATCGTGCCGCCGTTCAGGACGTAGCCTGCCGAACTGAAGGTGATATTGCCGACCGTCACCGGCGCGCCCACGGTTACCGTGCCTGCGGTGCTGCCGAAGATCGCATTGTCGAGGTCGCCGTTGACCCAAGGCTCGACAAATGGACCGCTCACCCCATCGCCATTGGGGCTCCAGTTGAGGTTTGCGAGGTTCCAGGTGCCCGTTCCGCCCGAGCCGACCGCGGTGCCATTGGCGTCCCAATACCGGTCCTCGGCATGCGCGGCCACCGGCGCACATGCCAGCACCGCCGCGAGCGAGGCACCGCAGAGAAGGCGCCGCGAACGCGCCTTCGCGTTCAGATCGCGGCGGCGGGGCATTTTCTTCTCGGTCATGGAATATCCTCGAACGCAAAAAAGCCCGCCCGAAGGGCGAGCGAGACAATGGAGATGATTATTATTTGGCGGCGAAAGGGCGCGGCTTTGAAGGGCGCGCGGCCGACGGGTTATCGTAACCGGACGGGATGCAAGGAAACACGCAACCTCTATTCATTCGACGACCCCCGGCTCCGACGCAGCCGCCAGCAAGCCCGGCAGCGCCTTTCCTCGATTGCTGCGCGAGCCTTTGGCGACCCGCTCAATCTGCCCCAGCCGCCCTGCCTCCGCCGCCGAAACGGGTCATCGCGGAGAACAACGCCAGATTCATCCACCGGAGCGCCCGAAGGATGATGTTGGCGGAGCTACAAAATAATGGTTTTCAATTGATTACCAATCCACCGTAAATCGGTGCATGTTACGGTATCGACAAGAAAATCTGGAACTGGGGTCACATCGCAGATGGCGAAATTTTGCTGCCTTGCGAACATGCGGACGCATCCTCTAATCCTCGTCCGGACAAATGCGCGATAGGGACGCGACCATGCCCGCAGGGGGAGCGAACAAGGATGAGTAACGGCACGATCGCCGGGCGACGGGCCGTGCTGACCGGCGCCGCAGCGCTGATCGCCGGTGGCCAGGCGGCCGCTGGCACCGATGGAGGACCGCCTCGATGTTCGAGCGGCAATGCCGCGTGGATCCCGTCCGACGATTTGGTTCGCGACCTGCCGCGACTGATGCGAATTGCCGGGGTGCCCGGCGTCGCCATCGCGGTCGTGGACCGCGGGACACTCGCGTGGAGCCGGGGCTTCGGCGTCAAAAACATTCTCACCCGCGACCCTGTGCAGGGCGACACGCTGTTCGAAGCGGCGTCGATGACCAAGCCGGTCTTCGCTTATGTCGTGATGCGGCTGGTCGACGAGAAGCGCCTCGACCTCGACAAGCCGCTCGTTGCCTATCGTCGGCCGGCGAACCTTGGCAGCGATCCGAATCTCGAGCGCATCACCGCCCGGCATGTGCTGGAGCATTCGACCGGCCTGCCCAACTGGGCTTCCGCGCCGCTCGTCACGAACAGCGCGCCGGGATCGGTCTACAGCTACTCGGGCGAAGCGTTCATCTGGCTCCAGTTGGTCGTGGAAACGATCATGGGAATGGGCCTCGGCAGCGTGATGCAGGCAAAGCTGTTCGGTCCGGCCGAAATGACCCGCAGCACCTTCGGCTGGGACGAGGCGATCGCAAGCTCGGCAGTCTTCGGCCATTCCGAACCGCCCGAAGGCGAACAAAAGCTTCCGGCCCAGCCGACGCGCGAGTTGGGCGACCGGCTGCTTCGGGTCGCCTCGAAGAGGCGCAAGCCGATCGCGTCGTGGACGTGGGAGGATTCGGTCGCGGCGATGCGCGAGACGGATCCAAAGACGCCGCCGTCGACGCACGATCTTCTTGTCAATTCCGCAGGCGGGCTTCTGATGACGGCGTCCGACTATGCGAAATTCATGACGCTCATGATGGACCGGCCGAACCGTGCGGGGTGGGAGATCAGCGATGCGGCCAGGCGCGCGATGCTCGCCCCCCGGCTCGACGTGCGCGGCCGCGACATTATGCGGGGGCTGGGCTGGGAGATCGAGCAATCGTCAGCGGGTCCGCTGTTCCAGCACAGCGGAAGCAATTACGGGATCTTCAAAACCCTTGGCGTCGGCGACGCGCGAAGCGGGCGAGCGATCGTCGTCTTCACCAACGCAGCAAACGGAAATGCGCTCGCGGCGCGGATCGTTAGGGAGGCGACGGGAATCGACCGGCTGAAGTCACTGATCTGATCGAAAGGGACTTTTGCCCAAAAGTATCGGTGGCAGCGCACAGCCCCCGGCCCCTACGACCGGATCGTTCGCGACGGATTATCGTGGAAAACTGGAGCGGGCGAAGGGATTCGAACCCTCGACCCCAACCTTGGCAAGGTTGTGCTCTACCCCTGAGCTACGCCCGCTCTGGCGGCTGGAAACCGGTCGGTTCCAGCGGGTGAGGCGGGCGATTAGCACCGGCTTTTTGACTCGGCAACCCCTGATTGCCCCGATTGCGCATTTTCTCCGAAGGGTTGGCATATCGCCTGAAATTCCCACATAAGCGGACATATAGATAATAAGGAGCTTTTCCCCGTGGCCACGCTCGGTCTGAACCCCTCTGAAAAGGAAGCCGTCGAAGCCTTCCGCCGCGATGTCGTCGAACCGTCGATGACGAGCCTCGTGATTCTCGATTTCTGGGCGGAATGGTGCGGCCCCTGCAAACAATTGGGGCCGGTGCTGGAAAAGGTCGCCGCCGATTATGCGGACAAGGGCGTCGTGCTGGTCAAGGTCGACGTCGATGCGAATCGCTTCATTGCCGGCCAGTTCCAGGTCCAGTCGATCCCGACCGTTTATGCGATTTTCCAAGGGCAGCCGGTCGCCAACCTGACCAATGCGCGCACCGAAAGCCAATTGAAGTCGATTCTCGATCAGCTTCTCGCGCAGCTCCCGATCGAAAGCGAAGCGAGTGCGCGCGCGGTCGAGATCGCGCCGCTCATCGAAATGGGCGATGCCGTCCTCGCCGAGGGCGACGGGCCGCGCGCGGCGAGCATCTTTGCGCAGATTCTTGAAATGGCGCCCGACAACGCCGCGGCGCACGGCGGGCTGATTCGCGCGCTGATCCTCGCGGGCGACGTCGAGGGGGCAGAGGCCGCACTCGCCATGATCCCCGCCGAAATCGCCGACGATCCGGCCGTCGCGCAGGCGAAAAGCGCGCTGGCGCTTGCCGCCGATGCGCCCGACGCGGGCGAGCTGGCGGCATTCGAGGCCGCGGTCGCTGCAAACCCCGACGATCATCAGGCGCGCTTCGATCTTGCGAGCGCGCAGATCGGTGCGGGCCAGCGTGATGCCGCCGCCGACAATCTGCTCCACATCGTCGCGGCCGACCGCGAATGGAACGATGACGCGGCCCGCGCCAAGCTGCTTTCGCTGTTCGAGGCCGTGGGTCTCGAAGACGCCTGGGTCGCGGCGCAGCGCCGCCGCCTGTCGCTGATTCTGTTCGGCTAAAGCACCCATGGCCGATACCGCGCCCTTGACCATCCAGCGGATCGCGATTTTTCCGCTTACCGGCGCGGTGCTGTTCCCGGGGCTGCACCTGCCGCTCCATATCTTCGAACCGCGCTATTCGGCGATGGTGCAGGAGGTGCTGGCGCGCGACCGGCAGATCGGAATGATTCAGCCGCGCGTCCTGCCCGGCGAAGAGTCGCGCGAGCCGCCCGCACTCTACGACATGGGCTGCGTGGGCCGCATCATCGACGTCGAGGCGCTCGAGGAAGGGCGTTTCAACCTCGTCCTCGAAGGCGTCGCCCGCTTTCGTGTCCGCCGCGAACTCGACGTGACGACGCCGTTCAGGCAGGTCGAGGCCGAGATCGAGTTGGAAGCCGAAGAGGATGCGGTGCTCGCGAGCATCGAACGCGCCAGCCTTGAGCGCGAGGCCAAGCGCTTTGCGGCGCGGCAGGGCTATGTCGTCGACTGGGATTCGGTCGGGCAGCTCGACGACGCCACCCTCGTCAACGGCATTGCGCAGGTCGCGCCGTTCGACGCCGCCGCGAAGCAGGCGCTGCTCGAGGCGTCGCCAATCGACGCGCGCGCCGAACTGGTCGTCCAGTTGATGCAATTCTTCGGCCGTTTCGACAGCGACGACGGCCGCGCCACGCTGCAATAGGCCAAAAGGCCAAGCCCCTAGAGTCTGATAACTTTGGATTGACCCACGTCGTCATTGCGAGCGGAGCGAAGCAATCCAGAGCGGTTTGCGCAGGCTCTGGATTGCCGCGCGGCTTCGCCGCTCGCAATGACGAGTCCATTCAATGTAATCACGCTTTAGATTTCGGCGCCGGCTAGCAAACGCGGCAGGTCGCCGGCCTCGCCGCGCGCTTCATCCATGAAGAAGCGCTTGAGCATCGGCATCCGCTGCACCGCGCCAAGGCCGGTGCGCCGCACTGCGGCGGCGGTACGGCCTGGGATGCCGAACAGGCGGGTAAGCCCGTCGGTTGCGAGGCTGACCATCATATTGTCGAGCCCGCGCCAGCGCTGATAACGTGCGAGAAGCGCCGCATCGCCAAGGTCAAGACCGAGACGCGCACCCTCGACCAGCACTTCGGTGAGCGCCGCGACATCGCGCAGGCCAAGGTTGAGCCCCTGCCCCGCGATCGGATGGATACCGTGCGCGGCATCACCCACAAGCGCGATGCGGTCGGCGACGATCGACGCGCTATGATGAAAGCCGAGCGGATAGGTCATCCGCGGCGCGACAAGCTCCATTGCGCCCAACACGCCACCGGCGCGCTTCTGAAGTTCTGCTATAAAGCCGCGCTCGCCAAGTTTCGCGAAGCCGGGGCCATCCTTTTCGGACACCGTCCAGACGAAGGCCGAACGGTGCCGCCCCTGCGGGTCGTCGACGAGCGGCAACAGCGCGAAGGGGCCCGACGGATAGAAGATTTCATGCGCGACATTGCCGTGCGGTTTTTCGTGCGCAACCGCCCCGATCATCGCATGATGATGGTACGACCAGTTCGCGATGCTGAACCCGGCGGCATCGCGCGTCGGCGAGCGGCGCCCTTCGGCGACGATCAGCAACGGCGCCGCGAGTCTTGTCCCGTCGGCGAGCGTCAACAGGGCACCATGCGCGTCAATCTCTCGCGCCACGACCGCGGCGGGCATTAGCAGACGCACTAGCGGCGCATCGGCCAGCGCGGCAGCGAGCGCGAGGCGAAGCTGGCGGTTCTCGACCATCGTGCCGAGCGGCGGGTCGCCTTCGCCAGTGACAAAGTCGAGTTCGCCGCCGCGGCCGCTGTCGGGAGCGCCGTCGCCCACTTTAATGGCACGGATCGGGCAACCGTGCCCGGCAAGGCGGTCGGCGATCCCCAGCACCTCGAACATCTGCCAGGTCGCGCTGGCGATCGCCGAGGCGCGGCCGTCGAAGCCGGGCGCGATCGTCGCAACGGGATCGGCGGGATCGACGATCTGGACCGACAGGCCGTGATGGGAAAGGGCAAGGGCGAGCGCCTGGCCGACGAGGCCGCCCCCCGAAATCAGGACATCGCTGCGCAGCGTTTCACTCATTTCGTTGCCCTAGCGTGCGGCGGGACGGTTGGAAAGGCCGTGGGCAGGCTCGGGGCCGCGCTTGACGGCGAGTCCCCCCCATGCGCATATCGCCGTGGTTAACTGACAGGGACCGGACAAGAGCATGGCTAGCCGCAAGGCCGCACCAATAAAGGCTGATTGGCGCACCGTTTTCCGCCAAAGCATCGCGCGTTCGCTCGTGATCGCCGCATCGGTGGCGCTCGGCCTCTTCACACTATTCCTCGCGCTCGCGCTGGTCACATATGACAGCACCGATGCGGCGCTGAACACGGCCGCCCACGGCACCGCCGCCAACTGGATGGGCGGCGCGGGGGCGTGGTTCGCCGACCTGGGCCTGTCGATCGGCGGCGTCGGCGTCGCGCTGCTGCTACCGCTGCTCGCGATCATCGCCTGGCGTCTGTGGCTCGGCGAAGAGCAGCCTTATTGGCCGCGCCAACTCGCATACAGCTTCATCGGCATCCTGCTCGTCGGCCTTGGCGCCGAACTCTGGGCGCCCGCGACAAACGCGCCGATGCCAGCGGGCTGGGGCGGGATCATCGCGCTGCTGATCGGTGGCGCGATAACGCCCCTGTTCGCGCAGGCAGGCGAGCCCGCGGCGGCGCTGATCCGCTTTGCCACCATATTGCTGCTCATCGGGCTTGGATTGTGGCTCGCATGGCGGGCGCTGCGGCTGGAGAAGGGCTGGGCCTCGCGCTTCAAGCTGCCGGCGGCAGAGAGCAGCCGCGTCGTCGAGCCTGCGCGCGTGCCAACTGAAGAGGCGAAGACACCGAACCTTATGGAGCGTGTCGTACGCCCGCGTGCTGTCGCCGAACCGAGCGACCGCGCGCCGCCCGAAATCGCAGATCCTGCCGAGCGTAGTCTACCCTCGAAGCCCAAGGCAAAACCGCAGACAGAGCTGTTCACCAATTACCAGCTGCCGTCGATCGACCTGCTCGCGCCGCCGCCGCCGGGGCCGACGGGTCAGATCGACAAGGCGGGGCTGGAACGCAACGCGCGCCTGCTCGAATCGGTGCTCGAGGATTTCCAGGTCAAAGGCGTCGTCACCGCGGTCCGCCCCGGCCCGGTCGTCACCATGTACGAACTCGAACCCGCGCCGGGGACGAAGGCAAGCCGCGTGTCGAACCTGGCCGACGACATCGCGCGCAACATGTCGGCGCTGTCGGCGCGTATCGCCCCCATCCCAGGGCGCACCGTGATCGGCATCGAACTGCCCAACGCGCACCGCGAGTCGGTCGTGCTGCACGAAATCATCGGCAGCGCCTTGTTTCAGGACCAGACCGGCGCGCTGCCGATCATCCTCGGCAAGAATATCAGCGGCGACGCGGTGATCGCCGACCTCGCCCCAATGCCGCACCTGCTGATCGCGGGTACGACGGGTTCGGGTAAGTCGGTCGGTCTCAACGCGATGATTCTCTCGCTGCTCTATCGCCTTGGTCCCGACCAGGTGAAGATGATCATGATCGACCCCAAGATGCTGGAACTCAGCGTCTATGACGACATTCCGCATCTGCTTGCCCCCGTGGTGACCGAGCCCAAGAAGGCGATCCGCGCGCTCAAATGGGCGGTTGAGCAGATGGAGGACCGTTACCGGATGATGTCGTCGCTGTCGGTCCGCAACCTCGCGTCCTACAACGACAAGGTCCGCGGTGCGCTCGCCAAGGGCAAATCCCTGGGGCGCCGCGTCCAGACGGGTTACGACCCCGACACCGGCCAGCCGGTCTATGAGGAAGAGACGCTCGATTATGCGCCGCTGCCGCAGATCGTCGTCGTCGTCGACGAGCTCGCCGACCTGATGATGACTGCCGGCAAGGAAGTCGAATTCCTGATCCAGCGCCTCGCCCAGAAAGCACGCGCGGCGGGCATCCACCTGATCCTCGCGACGCAGCGCCCGTCGGTCGACGTCATCACGGGCGTGATCAAGGCAAACCTGCCGACGCGCATCAGCTTCAACGTTACGTCAAAGATCGACAGCCGCACGATCCTTGGCGAAGCCGGTGCCGAACAACTGCTCGGCAAGGGCGACATGCTCTATGTGCCCGGCGGCAAGCAGATCACGCGCATTCACGGCCCCTTCGTCTCCGACGATGAGGTCCGCGCCGTCGCCGATCACTGGAAAGGGCAGGGCCGCCCCGACTATATCGAGAGCGTCACCGAGGACCCCGAGGACGGCGGCTTCGCGATGGAGGGCGCGCCCGCGGGCGGCGACAGCGCCGAGGATCGGATGTACGCCAAGGCCTGCCAGATCGTCGTTGAAAGCCAAAAAGCGTCGACGAGCTGGCTCCAGCGTCAATTGCGCATCGGCTATAACAGCGCCGCGCGCCTGATCGAGCGGATGGAAGAAGAAGGGCTGGTCAGCCCGCCCAACCATGTCGGCCGCCGCGACGTGCTCACCGACCAATATGGCCAGCAAAGGTGAGGAACCTTCGCGCGCCTTGCGACTTGAACAACATCTGACGACAGGTTCAGCGCGGGTTCAATGCCCGGCTGCGATGACCGGCCACCATGTTTGAAAATGAGAGCCCGATGATCCTGAAGACGAATATGACCCGCCTTGCCGCCTGGACGCTTGCGCCTTTGGCAGCAGCCAGCCTCGCGATCGGCGTGCCCGCAATCGCCCAGTCGTCGAACGCGCTGGCATCGGTGCAGTCGCACCTGAAGTCGACGAGTTCGATGACCGCCAGTTTCGTGCAGACCGACCGCAACGGTCAGCGGCTGAACGGCCAGCTCACATTGAAGCGGCCGGGCAAGATCCGCTTCCAGTACCAAAAGGGCGTGCCGCTGCTGATCGTTGGCGACGGCAGTTCGCTGACGATGATCGATTATGAAGTGCGGCAGGTGCAGCGTTGGCCGGTGAAAAATTCGCCGCTCGGCGCGCTGCTCGACCCCGACCGCGATCTTACCAAATATGCCAAGGTCCTGCCGACCGGCAACGACGATGTGCTGAGCGTCGAGGTCAAGGATCCCAAGCGCCCCGAATATGGCACCATAACCATGGTGTTCGTGCGCGACGGCGCTGCGCCCGGCGGGCTTCGCCTGCGTGGTTGGGTTGCGCTCGATTCGCAGAACAACCGCACGCGGATCGATCTCAGCAACCAGAAATTCAACGTTGCTGTCGCCGACTCGGCGTTCAAATGGACCGACCCGCGTCCCAAGCAGCGCGGCCGCGCGGGCTGATACGGGACCCGTCTCAGCCGCCAAATCAGGGCGCCGAATTCGCGAAATGAATTCGGCGCCTTTTTTCCGGACCAACGGACGTCTCGTATCGACGAACTGCAGGAATGGCGCCGGAGCGTCGATTTTGTTCAGCTTGGCGACAGGGAACAGAGGCTATTTCATATCTCGAAGGCGCCAACACGGCCCCCGGATTTGGGTTTCCCCCTGTTGCCCCACCCGGACTGCCTGGCACCTTCATTCAAGAGCGTGACGAACGCTGACCTTGAACCCCCGTTCCACCGCCCCTGGGACGGGGGTTTAATTTGTCCGGCGTCGGTTTCTGCCGCTGACGCGGCGGGCGCACCAGCCCGCTCCCCCACCCGGCCTCCCATTTCAGGATACGCTGTTGGGACGCTGGGTGGGGGAGCGGGCTGGTACCGCAATCACATTGCGAACAGCGTCACGCGCCGATAGAGCCACCGCATGACTCGCACCAGCATCGCTTCGTGGAACATCAACAGCGTTCGCGCCCGCATCGGCATCGTCGAAAAATTCCTGCGCGAAGAAGCTCCCGATATTCTGTGCTTGCAGGAAACCAAGGTCGAATGTGGTCTGTTCCCGCCCGAGATGTTCAGGCGGCTCGGATATGATCATATCGTCACGCACGGCCAACGCATGCATCATGGCGTGGCCATCGTAAGCAAAGTTCCGCTGTCAGACGTGCGCAAATATGACTGGCAGGCAAATGGCGAAGCACGCCACGTCGGTGTAACGCTGCCATCGGGCGTGCGGCTCGACAATGTCTATATTCCCGCGGGCGGCGATATTCCCGACCGCGAACTCAATCCCAAGTTCGGCCAGAAGCTCGATTTCTTCGGCCGCATGACCGAATGGTCGGGTGCGCTGGCCGATACGCCGACGGTGCTGACGGGCGACTTCAATGTCGCTCCGCTCGAAAGCGATGTGTGGAACCACAAGGCGCTGCTCGACGTCGTCAGCCACACGCCGATCGAGGTCGAAACGCTCGCGCGGCTTCAGGCGGCGTCGAATTGGGTCGACCTTGGGCGTCACTTCGTACCGGCGCCGGAACGGCTCTACACTTGGTGGAGCTACCGCGCGAAGGACTGGGAAGCGTCGAACCGTGGCCGCCGGCTCGACCATATGTGGGTCACGCCCGACCTGATGCCCAAGGCGATATCGCACCGGATCGTCCAGCCCGCGCGCAGTTGGGAACGGCCGTCGGACCACATCCCGCTGATCACCGAGTTCGACTTTTGAGCCATGCCGTCGACCCTGTGGGCGCTCGGAACGCCGCGCGCGCGATCGATGCGCTGCGGCGCGGCTGGCCCTTTCGTCTGATCGGCCCCGATGGCGCGCTCGACCTGATGGCCGTCGAAAGCGCGCGCGACGCCGCGCTGGCCGAATTCGGCAGCCACGACATATTGTTGTCGGGCGAGCGAGCGGTGACGCTCAAGCTCACGAACCAGCGTGTCGCAGCTACGCCGGGTCCAGTGCGCCTCGCGAATGCCGCCCCCGTGGTGGCCGCGGCGCTCGCGATCGCCGATCCCGCGCTCGATCTTGCCAATCCGCTCAAGGGCCCTTTTCATAGCATTGCTACCGGCGGCGACGCGGCTGCGGCCACAGCGATGGCCATGGCCCGCCACGCCGGCCTACTCCCCGCCTTCTTCGTGCGCGAAGCAGCAGGCGCCGCCGAAACCATGTGCAGCATCGAAGATGTTGTCGCCCTGCTCGATCCCGTCCGCCTTGAAATCGCGGCGCGCGCAAAGCTGCCGGTAGAAGCCAGCGAGACCGCAGAGATCGTTGCATTCCGCTCGCCCGAAGAAGCCTCGGACCATGTCGCGCTCGTCATCGGCAAGCGCGACGGCAATCCGCCCGTCGTGCGTTTGCACAGCGAATGCCTGACCGGCGACGTACTCGGCAGCCTCAAATGCGATTGCGGACCGCAGCTCCATGCCGCGCTCCACGCGATGGCCGACGCTCCGTGGGGCGTATTGCTTTACCTCAGACAGGAGGGGCGCGGGATCGGCCTCGTCAACAAGCTGCGCGCCTATGCGCTGCAGGATCAGGGTTATGATACGGTCGATGCCAATCTGCGGCTCGGCTTCCCGGTCGAAGCGCGCGACTTCGCGATCGCCGGGCGGATGCTCGAACTGCTCAACATCCCGCGCATCCGGCTGATGACGAATAATCCTGAAAAGGTTGCGCGGCTGGAGAAGGAGGGCGTCGAAGTCGTCGAGCGCATCCCGCTCGCACTACCGACGAATAAATATAACGAGCAATATCTCGCGACGAAGCGCGATCGCACGGGACACCAGCTCTAAACGAAAAAGGCGCCGGACGATGCCGGCGCCCTCATCAAATCAATGCACGAAGCGCGCGACCACGTCGCGATAGCTTCGGCTGACCTTCACCTGCGCGCCCGAACCCAGCACGAGGAAGCATTCGCCGTTGGTGTGCGGCTTGACCTGCTTGACCTGTGACAGATTGACGATCGTCGAACGATGAACGCGCTGGAAGTTGCGCGGGTCGAGCCGCTTTTCCAGATCCTTCATCGTCTCGCGCAGGATCAGGCTGTTGTCGGCCGTATAGATGCACATATAATCGCCCGCGGCGTCGATGCGTTCGATGCTGTCGACGTCGACGCGGAAGATCTGGCCGCGATCCTTGATGTTGATCATCTTCTCGTAGCGATCGGCAGCGTGCGCGTCGGGCGCGACCTCAGCGTCATAATCCTCGACAGCTTCGGGCGCGACTTCGGCCAGCACGGTCTTGAGCCGTTCGACCTCGGCCACACCGCGCTTTTCGGCGAGGCGTTGACGGACCCGATCGAGCGCATCGGCCAGCCGCTCGGGCTCGACCGGTTTCACCAGATAATCGACGGCCTGCGCCTCGAAGGCGCGGATCGCATGGTCCGAATAGGCGGTGACGAACACCACCAGCGGCGGCTCGACCTCCATCAATCCCTGAATCACCGAAAACCCGTCAAAGCCTGGCATCTGGATGTCCAGGAAAACGAGGTCAGGCTTGTGAGTCTTGATCTTTCGGATGGCTTCGCGGCCATTTTGTGCGGTGTCGACGATTTCGACGTCCGTATGCGGTTCCAGCCGCAACTGCAGGCCCTGAGTGGCCAATTTTTCATCATCCACAAGGATGGTTCTGATCGTCATGTTCTCTCGGTTCCAATCGTCATTTGCCCATCGGGCTGGAACGGAAACTCGATAACCACCGTGAATCCACCCTCAGCGCCCACATGGACATCGAACCGGTGCTGGTCGCCAAAAGCCTGCGCCAACCGGTCCCTGATATTGGCTAAACCCACACCGGTCGATTCCGTTGCAAAGCCAGTGGTGGGGTCGGTCGTTTCGGCTGACAATCCCGCGCCGGTGTCGGACACGGTGATGCGAACATTTTGACCGGCCAGTTGTGCAGAAAGCGTGATATCGGCGCCTTCTTCCTGCGGCGTCACCGCATATTTGATCGCATTTTCGATCAGCGGCTGGAGCAGAAGCGAGGGCAGGCGCGCACGCGAAACCGCAGGATCGATCGCAAAATGGGGCCGCAATCGTTCCTCGAAGCGCATTTTTTCGATGTCGAGATAGAGTTTCAGCGTCTCAATCTCTTGCGCCAGCGTCACCTGCGCGGTCGGCTCGTTCGCGAGTGTGTAACGGAGGAACGCCGAAAGGCGCGACAGCATCGCGTTCGCGGGTTCGGCCTGTTTCAGCAGCACGAGCGTCGAAATGCTGTTCAGCGTGTTGAAGAGGAAGTGCGGGTTGAGCTGGTAGCGCAGCATCGCAAGCTGCGCCGAGGCCGCCTGCGCCTCGAGCCGCAGAACGCGGTCATTCTGTTCCTCTAGCTGGAGGAAATAGTTGATGGCGAAATAGAGCGCCGACCAGGCTGCGAGCGAGGTGGCATCAATATACATGGCGCCGAGCAACAGGCTGGTGAACCCCGCCTCGCTCGCCGGGTTCTGAATCTGCGCCACCCATGCATCGATAAAGGCCCAGAGCGCAGTCGCGACCCCCGCCAGTCCGAAACTGACGCCCCACATCAAAAGCGGGCGGCGACTGATCAGCGCGCGATAACAGGCCGACAGGATCAGCGTCAGCGAGAAACCGGTAATCGCAGAAATCGTCTGCGGGATGAGGAAGGTGAATGCCTGGCCGTTGGCGAGCCCAGACACCCCGCGCAGACCGAGCCAGGCAGCCCAGCCCAATATCTGCAGGTTCCAGAAAGCCCGGACCTTGTTGTCAAAGAAGGGGCCCGGCGAGGACAGTCGGAAGAGCGGCATGGGCGTCTGTACGATGGCGATGGTCAGTCGCCGCGCGGGCGATATCGGAAACCAGTGCGGCCGATCATTCGGCGGCGACCGGCGGCGCCATCGCACCCTCGCCGCGCACGCGCGCCTGACCAAGCGGCTGCAGTTCGGCGCGATGCTTCCACAGCAATTCCTTATAGCCGATCACGCGGCCATCGTGCGCAGTGAGCGTGACGGGACCGATCGGCTGCTCGTCACGCGCATCGACAAGCACCGGGGTAGAGGGCACGCCCGCACCCCATTTTTCGCCCCATTGGCGCAGCGCAATCATCGCCGGCAGCAATTCGATACCCTTTTCGGTGAGCTGGTACCTGACCTTGCGCCGGTCTTCGGCCATGACTTCGCGGGCCATGATTCCATGATCGACCAGACGTGACAGCCGGTTCGACAATATGTTGCGCGCGATGTTCAGTTCCTGTTGGAACTCTTCGAAATGATGAACGCCGTTAAAGGCCGCGCGCAGGATCATGAACGACCATCGCTCGCCCATCGCTTCCAGCGCCAGCGGCAGGGCGCAATTGCCCCCATCCATGTCGTTCAGCAGTTCGCGTAATTTTCCCATAACCGATGCCCTAACGTAAAATCGCCCCGTGCGCCAAAAAAATATAGGGCCTCCGTTGCATTTCGCAACTCAAAGTCTAGGGAGCGCTTCGTAACCTTTCGGTTGCGCAAAAACAGGAGGTCAAGATGCCCAAATTAAAGCTTTCTCCCCTCACCCGATCCTTCACGCTGACGAGCTCCGTACTGATCGGTGGCCTCGCATTCATATCATCGGCCGCGACCGCCGCCGGCGGCGCCTATTATCGCGCCGAACTTGCCAGCCCTGCGCCCGAGGCACGCTTCGTTGCGCGCGACGTCGTGTGGGCTTGCACGGATGCCGGCTGCGTAGCGAGTCAGGGGACCAGCCGTCCGCTGATCATGTGCTCGGCACTGGCCAAAAAGGCGGGTCCGGTGACGAGCTTTGCCGCCGGTGGAAAGGCACTCGAAGCCGACGACCTCGCGCGCTGCAACGCCGCGAAATAATCTGGCCACAAGCCTTTGAAAGCCGCCGCGCTTCATCCGCTTTTGCAGGCGGGGGCGCGGCGGCTTTTCTACATCTTCGCCGGCACCGCGAACGATGCTTCCAACCGACTTTATCAAAGTTGCTGATCTCAAGCAGTTACGCGCAAGCAAATTTCGCATTGCAATATTGCCTGCATGAACGACATTGGACGCGATGCTGAGGCAATATGAACTTGTCGAGCGCGTACGCGCTTATGATCCCGACGTCGACGAGGCGCTGCTGAACCGCGCCTATGTGTTTACCGTCCAGAAGCACGGGAGCCAGAAACGCGCCTCGGGCGACCCCTATTTCAGCCACCCGGTCGAGGTCGCCGGGATTTTGACCGATCTCCACCTCGACAGCGAAACAATCGTTACCGCACTCCTCCATGACACGCTCGAGGACACGCTCACGACGCCGGAGGAGATAGAACGCCTGTTCGGCGCCGACGTCGGTCGGCTGGTCGACGGCGTCACCAAGCTGTCGAAGATCGAGGCGCAGACCGAAAACGAACGCGCGGCGGAAAATCTGCGCAAATTCCTGCTCGCGATGTCGGACGATATTCGCGTGTTGCTGGTCAAGCTGGCGGACCGGCTGCACAATATGCGGACGCTGCATTTCATCAAGAATCCCGAGAAGCGCCGCCGCATCGCCAAGGAGACGATGGATATCTATGCCCCGCTCGCCGAGCGGATCGGCATGTATGAATATATGCGCGAGATGCAGCTTCTCGCGTTCAGCGAGCTGGAACCCGAAGCCTATTCGACGATCACCGGCCGCCTCGCCAAGCTGAGCGCGGGCGGCAAGGACAAGGTCGCGGGGATCAGCCGCGAATTCAAGGAACTGCTCGCCAAGAACGGTATCGAGGCCGACGTGTCGGGGCGCGAGAAGCATCCCTATTCGATCTGGCGCAAGATGCAGGAGCGCCATGTCAGCTTCGAACAGGTGACCGACATCATAGCGTTCCGGATCATCACACCGACCGATGCCGATTGCTATGCGGCGCTCGGTCTCCTCCATCGCAAATGGAAAATGGTTCCCGGGCGCTTCAAGGACTATATCTCGACGCCCAAGCGCAACGGTTACAAATCGCTGCACACGACAATCATGCACCAGCAGAATATGCGGATCGAGATCCAGATCCGCAGCCTCGGCATGCATCAACAGTCCGAATTCGGGCTCGCCGCGCACTGGGCATATAAGCAGGGCGGTTCGGTACCTGACGGGCAGGCGGGATGGATTCGCGACCTCATCGAAATCCTCGAACAGACGCACGACCCCGAAGAGTTTCTCGAAAACACGCGCATCGCGATGTACCAGGATCGCATCTTCGCCTTCACACCGAAGGGGAGCCTGCACCAATTGCCGAAGGGCGCCACTCCGGTCGATTTTGCCTATGCCGTCCATACGGGGCTTGGCGATCGCACCGTCGGGGCCAAGGTCAACGGACGACTGGTGCCGCTGCGTACCCAGCTTGCGAACGGCGATACGGTCGAAATCCTGTCGTCCGACAAGCAGACGCCGCAGCCCGCCTGGCTGGGCTTTGCCGTCACGGGCAAGGCGCGCGCCGCGATTCGCCGCCATGTCCGGTCGAAGGAAAAGGTCGAACTCGCGGCTCTCGGCCGCAAGATGTACGACGAGATCGCCCTGCGCCTACCGAACAAGGTCGGCGACAAGGCACGGATCGCCGCGCGCGAGCGGTTAAAACTCGACGACGATACCGCGCTCTATGTCGCGATCGCGAAGCAGCGCATCACCGACAATGCGCTGCTCGAAGCGCTGGTCCCCGGCATCACCGCCGAGATGAAGACCAAGCCGGGCAAGCTCGTGCAGGGCGCGGCCGTATCGATTGCGGGGCTGACCCCGGGCGTCGCCTATCAACTCGCCGATTGCTGCCATCCCGTTCCAGGTGACCGTATCGTCGGCCTGTCGCGGCCGGGCGAAGGGATCGAGGTGCATGTCATCGACTGCCCGAAGCTCGCCGACGGCATCGACGCGGACTGGATCGATCTGCGCTGGCAGGAAGACAGCGAGGGCGGCAATGCGCGGCTGTGCATCGTGATCCTGAACGAGCCGGGGACGCTGGCCGAAATGTCAGGGATACTCGCGGCCAATTCGGCGAATATCACCAATTTGCGGCTGTCGAACCGCGAGGGCGGCTTTCACACCTATGACGTCGTCGTCGAGGTGCGCGACGTTCAGCATGTTATGCGGATATTGTCGGCGCTGCGCGCGTCGGACACGGTAGTGCAGGCGGAGCGGCAATAACCTCTAGTTCGCGTAGAGCAACGGCGGTCGCCAGGAATTCTGGTCGACTTCGTCGCGGACCTTGTAGACGATCCCGCGGCTGTTGAGGAACAGCTTCTCCATTTCGGGCCGCGTGAAGGGGCGTGAGCCGAGGCGGCCGAACACCGCCATCTGCCCGCCGGTCTCGTCAACCGCGCGGTCGCGGTCGAGGCCCTTCGACAGCGCCAGCGCCGGCGACGGGGTCTTCGCCCATGCGATCAGCTCGGGTGTCGGTTTGGGTGAGAAGCCATAGAGGCCGGGATTGTCGGGGCTGGTGAGCTGCAGCACCTTGATGCCGTTCCGCCCGTCGGCGACATAGCCGAACAGCGACGCATTGGTCGATGCGACGATCACATCCTCGGCATCGGTCAGCGCGCCGCCAAAGGTCAAGCCCGGCCAGACGACCGGCGCCGCGGGGCGCGTGACGTCGACGATGACGAGCCCGTCCTGCTTCGCCGCGACATACATATAGGTGCGCGCGAGATAGATTTTGCGCGCATTCGCAAGGCGTATCGTGCCCGCGGGCACCGCGACGGGCTGTGCCAGATTGGTGACGTCGAACAGCTTCACCCCCTCGGCGTCGGTGACCCAGAGATAGCGGAACTGCACCGCGCTCGCGCGCGCGTCGGTCAGCGGCAATTGCGCGGTGACCTTCGGCTGGAGCGGCGTCGACAGGTCGAGCACGACGAGCCCGGCGTCGGTGGTGATATAGGCCATGCTGCCCGCCAGCGTCACATGCCGCGCGCCGGCGAGCACATTGCCCTCGTTCCAGGTCAGCGCGCGCTTGAACTTGTTGTTGCGGAACTCGGCGTCGGCGAGCGTGTCGATGTCGACGAGCACGAGCCCTTCGATGCTGTCGGTGATGACGGCATAGCGATAGATGTCGTGCATCACCTGTTCGTGGTTCTCGGGGAAATTCTTCACGATATTCTCGTTGCGCGAGACGCTGATCGGCTGCGTCGTCGCAATCGCCATGCACGTCGCATTCTTCGTCTTCACATGCGTATTCTGGCCGAGCGGCGAGAAGGGCGCGCGGATGATGCGTTCGGAGAAGCCCTTGTTGCCGATCGACGCAATGTCATAGACGCGGAACCCGCCCCTGCCTTCCGCTACGAACATATATTCGCCGCGCTGCTGCAGGCAGTTCACCCGGCCGCTCGTGCCCTGAACGATATTGGCGAATTCCTCGAGCGCGTGTGTTTCGCCCGAACCATCCTTGTCGAACGTCTTGCCGCGCACCCAGTTTTTGAGCTCGCGTCCATTCTGTTCGACGTGCAGCTTCCAATAATCGGGATAGGCATATTTCTGGAGATAGGAGCCGATCACCGCCTGCGGCTCGTCCCATTCGGTGACGCGCGTGGCCTGGAAACCGCCTTCCATCCCCGACCACACGTTGAGCCCGACGAAGTTGACGAAATTGGTGCCGAGCAAATTGAGCTGCGCCATGATCGCATTATTGTCGTCGGCCGCCGACAAATGGCAGTCGGAGCATTGCTTCGTTTCCGAACGCCGCACCGTATGCGGGAAGTGCGGCGCGAATGCCTGGCTGGAATAGCCCGCCGACGAGATCGGCGGCTGCTGGATATAGATGCGTTCGCGGTTGATGTTCGTCGATGACAGGACGAGCGCCGAGGTCGACCGCACCGGGGTGATGATACCGCGCGCTTCGCCGTTCGGGCCGGGCTCGCCGGGCTTGGTCAGCTGATGGCGGCCGAGCTGGAACATTTCATCACGCGCCACCTGCGGGTTGTAAGTCGCGAAATTGCGCGTCTCCTCGCCCTCGAAATGGTGCATCTTGGTTTTCCAGTTCGCCTCGATGGGCAAATGGCAACCGCCGCAACTCGTCGTCCATGACAGGTGGCAGGTGAAGCAGGTCATCTTATCTTCGCCGTGCGCGCGATCTTCCTTCGCGACCCCCGGACCCCATTCGAACTTGCCGTCGTCGGCCCCCGCGCGTGCCATCAATTTGGCGCGCGCCGCCTTGGCGTTGAAATGTGGCCCCGGCGTCACCGCCTGCTTGACGAGGCTGACCTGCCATTCGAGCTTGGGATCGACGATCGATCGCTGGATCAGCCCGATCACCTCGGCATCGTCATTATATTGGAATTCGAAGCGGCGGCGCCCATCGGGGTTGCGCAGCAGCGCCAGATTATTTCCCTGCGGCCGCGCCGCGACGTTCGAGGTGAGCAGGTTCGGGAAAGCGTCGGCGGTGCCGTGGCAATCCTTGCAGCTGATCTCGACCGCATTCGCGACTTCGCCCTGGATATAGCCATTGCCATGGCTATCCTGCGCGAAGTGACAATCGGCGCACTGCATCCCCTTTTCGGCGTGGATGTCCATCATATGGACCGCCTTGCCGGGGTTCAGCCCCGGCGGAACGAACTTGCCCTCGACGCCGGGACGGCCCGGGTCGGCGCTCGACAGGCAGAGGTCGCGTTCCTTGGGATCGCTGTAATGGCTGCAGCTCTTGCGCCACTTTTCGGGGTCCTTCGGATCGATGATGTTCGCGGTGTCGGTGCCATAGGTCGACATATTGCCGTCGGCAGTCAGCAGATTTCCGTTGCGGTCGCGCTTGAAGATGCCGCGGAAGTTCCAGCCATGGCCGTGATAGTCGGCGAACTGCGTGTCCTTGTTGCTGTCGTTGACGTCATAGACGTCGCGCAGAAACTCGACATCGGCCCAAAGCCCGCGCGTCGCCGCGCCTTCGGGATTGCGTTCGAGCACCTTGTGGACTTCGGCCGCGGTCGGATAGCGCTGCTGCTTGTATTTCTTCTGATATTCCTCCTCGCTCATCCCCGGCGGGCGCGGCGCGGTGTTTTCCGGCCCCGGCCACATTTGCGGCGCGTCGGATTCATAGTCCCACATCGTGTAGCCGAGGTATGAGTTCAGGAAGATGTTCGGCTGGTGCATGTGGCAAGTCATGCACTGCGCGGTCGGGATCGCGCGCGTGAAAGTGTGGCTGATCGGATGGCCCGATTCCCGGCGTTGTTTCGGCGGTTGCTGTTGCGGCCCTGCGGCAGCCGCCACCGGATCGATCAGCGAACCATGTCCACCGTCGCTGCCATGGCCGTCGTTCGGCGCCATATGCGATGCGTCCGAATGGCCTCCGCCTGCGGGCTTTTTCTCGCCCCCATGGCCGTCATCATGGCCATCGCCGCCGGCCCGGAGCTTTTCGCGGATCGTTGGATCGACCGTGTCGGTCTCGCCGTCGCGGCCGAATTTGGCATAGGTCAGGCTGTGCCGCGGCTCGCGGTCGTTGGCATAGATGACGTGACAGCCCGAACAGCCCGAGTGGCGATAGTCGCCGGGCTGATCGTTCGTCCCCATGAACCACATCAAGGGATCGTTGAGGCGCGTCTTGTGGATGTTGAGGACGGGGATCGAGACGCGCAGGCCGGTGCCGGGTCCACGGTTCGACTGTTTGAGGTCGGGACGCCCCGGCTCCTCGAGCCGCTGGATGCTGCCGGTCGGGTTCGGCAGCCCGATTTCGGGGAATTGCGTGTTGATGTTGCGCCCGCCGCGTTCGAACACGCGGAAAACGTCGCCGGGCGGAATGACGCTCCAGCGCGGCAGTGGGTACATTTTCGCGAGCGCGCCGCGCTTCTTTTCTTCGTCGGTCAGTATCTTGTCGAACCCGAAGCTCGGCTTGCACGCTTCCTTATATTCCTCCGCGGTCAGCCGCGACGAAGGCGACAGGACGCACGCGGGGGCGCCGGTGCGGGTATAGGCCTCACCGAACACATAATTCTTATACGGCACGATGCCGTTGTTATACGCCGCCCCGCCCCACAGCATCGCGCCGGTCGACATCATCGACCGCTCGGTCGCCTCGATCACTTCGAGGTGGCACGAACCGCACGCCTCGCGCGCGACGCGATAGTCGCTGGGGTTCACGAAACGGATGAATTCGGGCGATTCCTTGTTGAGCAATGTATAGCTGCGCTCGGGGTTCGCCGAGCTGTCGTGCCACGCGCCGGGCAGGGTCGGCTGCGGATGCGCGAGCTTCATCACCGCCTTGTTCGTCGGATGCTGATAGCCGAGGCTGGGGGTGCCGCGCTGGGTCGCGTCGCCACCATGGCAGTCGGTGCAGCCAAGCCGGACGGCGGGGCTCGCGTGCATCGACGGTTGGTCGGTGCGCGTGTGGCAGCTGTAGCAGCCTTCCGATTTCTGGACGACCTCGGCTTCGCTCTGCTCGCGCGGCGCGGGCGGCGTGAAGCGATATTCAATCTTGAGCGGCTTTTCTTCCTCCGCGGCGCGGCCAACGCTCGCGCCAAAAGCGGCGCACATCGTCACGAAGGCGATCAGGGCGAAGAGTTTGCGCAGCATCATTTGCCCCCCATCCCGTTCGCATCGAGCGAAGTCGAGATGCCGTGAGAGCACGCGCTTCGGATGGGCGTCTCGACTTCGCTCGACGCAAACGGATGAGAGAAGAACAGCGCCATCAGAAACTCACGATCACATTGGCGAGGACGGAGACATAGGCGTCATTCTTTTTCTTGTTGTCGAACAGATCCTTGAACCCCTTGCCCGGCACCAGCACCGCGGCGCTGAGGCGACCGACGATATTCTGCGTCGCCTTGGGCCGCCAGATCGTCGCGACCGACAGGTCAAAGCCGATGTCCTTGGGGATCGATCCCTCGGTGCGCAGCGCCTGCAGCGACGACGTGTTTTCGAACCACAGATGGTTGAAATTGGTGCTCACGCGAAATTCGGGGGTCAGGTCGAAATCGGCGCCCGCGCCGATGAATACCGTGCCCGGATTGTTGAAGTTCGACTGCCCCTCTTCCTTCGATGAGCGCAGCGAGTTCAATATGCCGTTGCGCCCACTGATCGAAATGACGCGGCCGCCGCCCGCAAAGGGGATCGTCTGGCGGATCCAGTAGCTCGTATCGGCGCCGCCGAAGATCGGATTTTCGAAGATCGCGTCGAAACCGCCCTCGGTCTTGTTATACGGATTGCCGTCACCGGTCGCATAGAGCCCCGACAGGCGGAAGCGCATCCAGTCATGGTCGTAGCTGAGCTCGACCGCACCGAAGCCCGCACGGATTTCGGCGGGCTTGCTGGTGAAAAAGCTGTTCCGGTCCTCGCCGAGCGCGGCATAGAAGCTGGCGGTGACGTTGATCCGCCCGATCCGACCATCGGCGCTGTAACCCAGATAGGCGACGTCATATTCGCGCCCGCGCAAATCGCCGAGCAGCGCCGGGCGCACCGGAAAGCCATTATGGTCGATCTGAACGTCATTTTTTTCGCGGTTCATATTATAGGTCACGCTGACCTGGCTGGTCAGCCCGACGACCGGGAAATCTTGGCGATAGAGATTGGCGGTGAGGACGAAATCGCTGCGCGGTGACTGGGTGATATCGTTGAGGCCGCTGTTGGTGTCTTTTTCGAGCCGCCAGAAGGCCGCAAGATTATATTGGAAGCGATTGTTGTCGCGGTTGCCGAACAGGCGGATGCCGAGCTGGCTGTCGTTGAACAGAAAGCCGCGGAAATCGCTCTGGAACGGCTGGATGCCGAGGCGGATCGAATAAAAGTCGAAGCGGTCGGACGTGTTGCCGAGATGCTTGTCGACGAACAATTCCTGCACCCCAAGGAAACTGTCGTAACGATGGCTCGCCTTTGACGGGCGCACGTCGAGAACGCGCCGTTCGGGCACGTCGACATAATTGGCCTGATAGGCGAAGGTGGCGCGATATTCGATGTCGGGCGGCTTGAATGCCGTCGAACCCTTGATCAGCGCGGCCCCGACGATGAACGTCTGCGCAAAGACGAAGCTGCGATCCTTGCCGAACACGTCAAGGCTACCCGGTCGCTCGGTCGTCTGGACGCCGACGGGAATCGGAAAAGTGCGCGGTTCGAACACCGTGTCGGACACCGCATTGCCGACGAAGAACCAGTCGTCGCCCTTGATCGGCAGCCATTTGACCTTGCTGCGGTCGATCGCGCGGTCGCCCTTATAGGTGTTCTGATGATAGGGATCGAACCAGCGTTCCTTGACGACGCCCAGCGTTTCGATGAGGCGCCAGCGATCGGGAAGCGGCAGCTGATCCTCCATCCCCGGAAACGCCTGCGGCGGCGGCGGGCGCAATGCGCCGACATTGTCCTGCGTCAGCGCATCGGGCAGGTCCGGGCGATAGCCAGGACGGCGGCGGCCTTCGATGATGTCGGTGACAAGGTCGTCCTTGACCATCTCCTGCCAGTCGACGGGCGGCGGCGGCGGAGTCAGTTCTTCGGCCTGCTGTTCGGCCGGCGCTGCATCGCCCAGGACCGGCGGCCCCTCAGGCGTAGGAGGCGGCGGCAACGCCTCCGCTCCCGGCGCGCCCTGCGCCGCGAGTGTCGCGATGACCGGCCAAAGGCTGCCGCCCGTCATCATCGCCTATAGCCCGTCACAGACATTCTGGTTCGCCGTGTCGAGGAACGGCGCGAACGGGCAGCTGATATAGCGGAGGCGAACCCCGGCGCCGACATTGACCACGACGTTGTCCGACCGGATCGCCTTGGGCGCATTGCCGATGCCGCCGATGCGCGCACCGCCATTATGCGCGCCGAGGAAGCTGATCATATCATCCTGATCGATGCCGTCGCCCGACACGCCGATCGCGCCGACCAGTTGATTGCCGCGATAGATGGGGACCGATCCCGGAAAGATCTGGATGCCGTTTTGCAGCCGGTTCTGCCCCGCCGCGACATCGGGCAGGGTCGTGCAGCGCGCGGGGGTATCGGTCGGGCTGGCGCCCGACACAAAGCCCAGATGCGCGCCGAGATTGCCGATGATCAGCGCCGATTGCAGCCCGGTCGAGAAGGGATTGAACTGCGCGATCGGGCGCGACAGCGGCCCTTGCGGACGGCCGACCTCGCCATCGGGGAAATAGGGGCGCGCCAGATTGCCGACCGCGCGATCGGCATAAGCGACATTGCCGGTGAGCGCTACCGGACTGTTCAGGAAGGTCCGCGTCGCGGTGACGAACTGGCTGACGTCGGCGCTGGCATTGGCGCTGAGCTCGGCGCCTGCCTGTGCGTTCGAGAAGAAGGCCGCCGTGCGCGCCTTTTGCAGACTGACATCGGTGCCGAAGATCGGCGCGTCGGGCGAACGCACGATGCCCAGCACCGATCCGTGCGTGTCGACGATGCTGATCGTCACCTGCGCGCGGCTGTCGAGCGGGCGGCGGATCTGCGCGCGGGCGCGGCTCATCACCGCAAAGGCTTCCTCGAGCACCGCGCGCGCCTCGGCCTGCGTCAGCGGCGCGCTGTTCGTCGCGCCGTCGGTGCCCGCGCGCAGCGGATAGCGGTTGGTGCCGCTGCCGTCGGTGAGGACAAAGGCGTCGCGGTTCGAAAATTCGGCGGCGGTCGAGGCACGGATGCCCGAGGCTTCGCTGCCATAGGTGATCCCCGCGGTCACCGCGGCATTGGCATAGCCGATCACCGCAACCAGATTGCCTGCAACGCCGTTGAGGCTCGCAAAGCTGGCGCTGCCGCTGCTCATCACTCCGGCAAAGGTCGCGTCGGAGAAGCGCAGCGACGTGCCGTCGACGGTGATCTTGTCGGCGGTGATCGTGCTGGGCGCCTCGAACCCGCGGGTGCCTGCGAGCGCGATAAATTCTTCGGGATCATTGTCGATGTTGAGGATGTTGGAATCGCTGCCGTAAATCCCGTCGCCCATCACCCCGACGCCGCCGACGAGCACGCCATTTTTATAGAGCGGCAGTCCGCCCGGATCGGCAGCAAGGCCGAGCGGTGAGCGTTTCGGACCGATCAGCGCGGCGTTGCCCGCCGCCCCGAAGCGCGCCGACAGGTCGCTGCACGGGAGTTGACTGAACTGCACCCCGAACAAGGGTCCGCTTTCGAGGCCGACGGTCGTGGGAGCAGGCGGAAAATGTTCCTGGACGATCTGGCTCGCCGTGCGGGTCGAGAAGGCATTGCCGCCGCTCGACAGATAGGCGCCGGTCACGGCTTTCGCGATCGCGCCGCCCTCGGCGGGAAAGGTCACATTTTGCGCGTCGATATTCACGCCATTGGGAGCGGGCGCGGTCGTCGCGGTCGCGCGCGCTCCATTCATGCGAAACACGCCAAGCACATTGCCGACGCGATCGGTCACCGCAATCACCGACGGCAGTCCGCGCGCCTGTGCCTCGGAAATCGCCTGCGCGAGCACGCGTTCGACGTCGGCCGTCGTCAATGCTTCGGCGGCGGGCGGCGTGTAGACCGTCGTCGGCGTGGGCGTCGGGGTGGGTGTCGGCGTCGGGGTCGGCGTGCCGCCGCCGCCTCCTCCGCCACCGCCGCAGGAGGTGAGGAGAAGCGCGCCCATCGCAGCGACGGCGGCCGAACGGAAGAGATGGGTCTTGCTTTGCATGATCTTATCGCAGCGCCCGGATCGCGCTGACCGCGCTGCCAAATGACGCCTGAAATTCGGTCGGCTTATAGGCATTAGGGTCCTTCACCGCGGCATAGGCGCGGTCGATATCGCCGCGAATGCCCGCCGCCGCACCGACGGTGACACGCCCCGACGACACCATGGCGTTGAGCAAAGTATCGACGCCCATCACCGCCTGCTGCGACCCCGAATAATCGGTGTATCGATCGTTGATCGCCTTCGCCGAAATCGCATCGACCATCGCAAAGGCGTCGGCGCCCGAGAAGCTCCGCGACGCAAAGGCGCTTTTGAGCGAAGCGACCGTCTGCGACAGCTGCGCCGCCGCCGCGACCGCGCTGGCCCGGTCGGTCGCCATCGCCTTGTGGAACGCCGCGGTGCGCACCGCGAGTTGATCGGCAAGCGCCGGCGCCGCGAGCCGCGCCGCGGCGGCGAGCATGATCAGATTCTCGTCATTATAGGGCGGCATCCCTTCGGGGATCGAGCGCCCGGGGTTGTTCACGCTGGTCTTGACCGGCTTCGCCTGATCGAAAATGCGGCGGTGGCAGCTATGGCAATCGAGGAAGTAGAATTCGGGGAACATCCCCTCGGTCCCGCGCTTCGTCTGGAACAGCGCCAGGCTGCGTTCGAGCGCGGTTGCCTGTCCGACCGCCCACATCTGGACATGATCGGTGCGCCGGTTCGCTGCCCCGAATTTGCGCCAGCCATAATCCGCATCTTCCTGATGATGCGCCTGGAGCGACGAGAAAAGATCGAGTTCGAACGCGATGCGCGGATGCCCAGCCGCCATGATGCGGTGGGTGACGAACTGGCCGTCCGCGGCCGAACCGAAGTGGCAATCAACGCAGACGCCTGCGCGCACGACCGGGTCCTCGAGCTTCTTCAAACCAGCCGACAGGTTCGCAAGATGCTTGTCGCGCATTTCGCGGTCGGGATCGGCGTTGGTTCCGACCCCCGCATAATGGCTGGCGAGCCATCCGCCCGCCGGGCCATGGCAGGATTCGCACCCGACGCCATCCTCGGCCGGGACGGCGCGCGCGACGCCCGCCGTGCTGTGGCAACCGAGGCACATTTGCGCCTTCGCCGGGTCGCCGATGCCGAGGTTGCGCGCAATGAACTGGCTACGATTATTGCTCAGCACCGCCCAAGCGCGGCTGTGCGCGCCACCGGCGGTCGAGGGTTCCTGCCATTTCATCAGCTCGTCCTGGCGAACGACGGTGCCGTCGCCTTCCATCCGGCCGTGACAGGTCGAGCCCGCGCAGGAGGCAACGCCGGTATAGCGCGCACCGCTTTCGCCCTGCGATTGCGCGGGGGGTGCGAACACGAACGCCGCGATGGCGAGCAACATCAAGCCCAAGGCGGCAAAAGCCGCCCAAGCCCGATCGCCGCGCTCCTTCCCAGCGTGCGTGGTCATCGCAGTACCCCTTTTCCCCAGCCCGGCGCCTTTACGCCTGATGCTGATATTTACACCACCCCAAAAGCCAGCATGGCGTCGGCGACTTTCTTGAAGCCCGCAATATTTGCGCCCTTCACATAGTCGATATAGCCGCCGCCGCGGTCACCATAGGTCAGGCAGCTTTTATGGATGCCGTCCATGATGTCCTTGAGCATCTGTTGCAGCTCGGGTTCGCTCCAGGCGCGGCGGCCGCTGTTCTGGCTCATTTCGAGCCCCGACACCGCAACACCGCCCGCATTGGCGGCCTTGCCCGGTGCAAACATGATCTTCGCATCCTTGAACACATGCACGCCTTCGAGGTTGGTCGGCATGTTGGCGCCTTCGCTGACCGCGATGCAGCCATTTGCGACAAGCGCCTTGGCGTCGTCGCCGAGCAGCTCATTCTGCGTCGCGCACGGCAGCGCGACATCGCATTTGACGCCCCATGGGGTCTTGCCCGCCGTGAAGCTCGCGCCCTTGAACTCGTCGCAATATTCCTCGATCCGGCCGCGGCGATGCGTCTTGTGCGCTTTCACCCAGTCGATCTTTTCCTGCGTGATGCCGTCGGGATCGTGAATGAAGCCGCCCGAATCGGACAGAGTCAGCACCTTGCCGCCGAGCTGGACGATCTTTTCCGCCGCGTGCGTCGCGACATTGCCCGAACCGGAGATCACCGCGGTCTTGCCGACCAGATCCTGCCCTTTCGCCGCGAGCATGTTCGCGAGGAAATAGACTGCGCCATAGCCCGTCGCCTCGGTGCGGATCAGCGAGCCGCCCCATTCGAGCCCCTTGCCGGTGAGCACGCCGGTGAATTCGTTGGTGATCCGCTTATACTGGCCGAACATGAAGCCGATTTCGCGGCCGCCCACGCCGATGTCGCCCGCAGGCACGTCGATGTCGGCGCCGATGTGGCGATAGAGCTCGGTCATGAAGCTTTGGCAGAAGCGCATGATCTCGCGCACGCTCTTGCCCTTCGGATTGAAGTTCGATCCGCCCTTGCCGCCGCCCATCGGCAGCCCGGTCAGAGCATTTTTGAACGTCTGTTCGAATGCCAGAAATTTGAGCACGCTTTCTGTGACGCTCGGATGAAAGCGAATCCCGCCCTTGTACGGGCCGATGGCATTGTTGTTCTGGACGCGCCAACCGCGCTGAACGCGGATATTGCCATTATCATCTTCCCAGCAGACGCGGAAAGACACGACCCGGTCGGGTTCGGCAATACGCCGCAGGATTTGCTGTGCGTGATATTCTTCCTTGTCGGCAATGAAATCGAAGATGTCCTCGGACACCTCCTGCACCGCCTGGACGAACTCGGGTTGCCCCGGGTTACGTTTTTTCACGCCTTCCATGAACGTCGAAAAATCGACGTGATCCGAAACTGCCATGCACCCCTCCCCTGTATGACTGGGAAAGCCGGTGCGACCCCTGACGATTTTATCGTTGACCGACCTTGTATGCCAAAGGCTACACCATCGCCAAGCAAAGGCAATATGACAGCGCGCACACTCCGTATTTTTTCGCGGCGCGCACAAAAGGGACAAAAATGAGCGACAGCAAGGGCATGACAGGCGCAAACCGGACAATCCTGATCGCTGCATTCATATTGCTGGCGACCGCCATCGGCTATGCAATTTGGCGCGATAATGGAGCCGCAAACCCCGATCCCGTGATCGAGAGCGGGGCCGCGCCATCCGACCAGATCGCCGAATTGGAAGCGCGGACGAAACGCGAACCGAACAGCGCCGAGGCATGGACAGCGCTTGGCGCGGCGAAATTCGATATGAGCGATTTCTCCGGTGCCGCCGCCGCCTATGAAAAAGCCGTTGCCTTGTCAGCCGAATCGGCAGGCCTGTGGTCGGCGTTGGGCGAAGCGCGCGTGATGGGAAGCGACAGCGACCCGATGCCTGCCACCGCGCTCGAAGCCTTCAAAAAGGCAATTGCGCTCGATGCAAAAGACCCGCGCGCACGCTATTTCCTTGCTGTGAAGAAGGATATCGGCGGCGATCACAAAGGCGCGATCGACGACTGGTTCGCGCTGCTCGCCGACACGCCACAGGGCGCACCGTGGGAGGCCGACCTCCGCCGCACGATCGAACAGGTCGGGCAAATCCACAAGATCGACGTCGCGGCGCGGCTTGCAAGCACCCAGGCTAGGCCGCTGACCGCTAATGAAATGCCGGTGGCGGCGCGAGCGATTCCGGGCCCCAGCCGCGCCGACATGGAAGCCGCGTCACAGCTACCCAAAGGCCAACAGGACCAGATGATCGAAGGAATGGTGAGCGGGCTCGAAGCCAAGCTGAAAGCCAATCCGGCCGACGTCGACCGCTGGATCATGCTGATGCGCAGCCGCATGACACTGGGCGAGACGGCGAAGGCGGCACAGGCGCTGAAGGACGGGATTGCGGCGAACCCTGCGGCGGCGGGACGCTTGAAAGCGCAGGCACAGATGCTCGGCGTACCGGGAGCTTAAAAAACCGGATTGGCGGGCGGTTTCGAAAGCCATAGACTGCCCGTGCTGCGGGGGGCGCAAAAACATAAGGTCGCCGCGGCCCAATGCCGCGAGACGCTTTCGGACGTATTTGCCCGGGACAGTTGTCCACTCTGTATCGGGCCTCGTGGTTTCCACCTGCCGACTGATGCACGAGACGGTCACGCCTCGCACATCAGCCTTATACGGTCAGCTCGCCATCAGAGCGGCATTGCCGCCCGCCGCGGTAATGTCGGTCGAAATCGACTTTTCTTCGGCAAAACGGTGCAGATAGTGCGGGCCGCCAGCCTTGGGGCCGGTGCCCGACAGACCGCGCCCGCCAAAAGGTTGCGAGCCGACGATCGCCCCAATCTGGTTCCGGTTGACGTAAACATTGCCGACCTGCGCGCGCGCCGCAATATGCGCGGCGACGCCGTCAATGCGCGTGTGAACGCCAAGCGTTAGCCCGTAACCCGACGCGTTGATCGCGTCGATGAGCGCGTCGAGTTCGCCACCCTTCCATGTAGCGACGTGGAGCACGGGGCCGAAAATCTCGCGCTTCAGGTCAGTGACATGGTTGAGGCGGATCGCCACCGGTGGCACGAAATGACCGTCGTCGGGCAGGTTCGTGCGGCCCGCCTCGGCAATCACGCGGCCCGCAGCCCGTGCTTCGGCGACATAGGCAGCGATATTCGCCTGCGCCTCGTCGTCGATAATCGGCCCCACGTCGGTGGCGAGGATCGAAGGATCGCCAATATTGAGTTCGGCCATCGCACCCGCGACCATTTCGACCATTGTGTCGGCGACATCTTCCTGCACGCAAAGGAGGCGCAGCGCCGAACAGCGCTGCCCCGCCGACTGGAAGGCGCTGGCGACGGCATCGCGTGCGACCTGTTCGGGGAGCGCGGTCGAATCGACGATCATCGCGTTCGCTCCGCCGGTTTCAGCGATCAACGTCGCGATCGGACCGTCCCGCCCAGCGAGGCTGCGGTTGATCATCCGCGCGACCTCGGTCGAGCCGGTGAAGGCGACACCGATGATGTCGTTGTTGCTCGTCAGCGCCGCGCCGACGGTTTCGCCGCGGCCGGGGAGGTAATGAAGCACATCACCGGGAATGCCAGCTTCGAGCAGGAGTTCGACCGCGGCGTGCGCGATCAGCGGCGTCTGTTCGGCGGGTTTCGCGAGCACGCTATTGCCCGCAGCTAGCGCCGCGGACACCTGACCCAAAAAGATGGCGAGCGGGAAGTTCCAGGGACTGATGCATACGAACACGCCCTTGCCCTCAAGCATCAGCTCATTGCGCTCGCCCGTCGGGCCGGGAAGCGCGACGGGGTAAGTGAAATCGGTACGCGCCTGCGCGGCATAATAGCGAAGGAAATCGACCGCTTCGCGTACTTCGGCAACCGCGTCGACGAGCGTCTTCCCCGCCTCGTCGATCGCGAGGCCAAGGAAAAGCGCGTCATTTTCTTCCAGCAAATCAGCCGCGCGTTCGAGCCGTTCGGCGCGGAAAGCGCCACCGGCCAGGCTCCAATCGCCCTGCGCCTTGCTAGCCGCCGCGACGGCATCGGCGACCGCCGCCGCATCGGCTTCGATCACCTGACCGACGACGGCACCCGTTGCAGGGTTGCGTACGGGTTCGGCTTTGCCCTTTTGCGGAACGCCCCCGACAATCGGCGCCGCGACGAGGTCGCTCCGCCGTGCCGCGCCGATCGCCGAAACCAGTGCTTCAGGCACGCCGGGTTCGCCGAGGTCATAGCCTCGCGAATTGCGGCGAATGGGATCGAAGAGACCAAGGCCCGTCGCAATATTCGAGGTCGCCGCGCTCGCGACGCTGCGCGGATCGACTGCAAGCTGTTCAGCAGTGACGCCGGGATCGGAAAATTGATGGACGAAGCTCGAGTTCGCGCCATTTTCGAGCAGGCGGCGGACGAGATAGGCGAGCAGGTCACGGTGCGTGCCGACCGGCGCGTAAACGCGCACGGGGCGCGGCGGCGGGAAGAGCGCTACGAGCGCGTCATGCGCACCCTCGCCCATACCGTGCAGCCGCTGCAACTCGTAATCGGCGCCCGCGAACAATTCGGACACGAAGGCGAGTGTCATCGCATTATGGCTCGCGAAGGCAGGATAGATGCAATCCTGGCAATCACGCAGAAGCTGCGCGCAGCGCATATAGTTGAGGTCTGTGTGAAGCTTTGCCGTAAACACAGGGAAATCGCCAAGGCCGAGCGTCTGCGCGCGCTTGATCTCCGTATCCCAATAAGCGCCCTTGACGAGGCGCATCGACAGCTTGACCCCGCGCGTCCGCGCGCGGTTCGCAAGCCAGTCGATCACCGCCGGCGCGCGCTTCTGATACGCCTGGATCACGATGCCGAGACCGGTCCAGTCGTCGGCAATTCCAGCGTCGATCAGCGCCGCGAACACGTCCATATGCGGTTCCAGCCGGTCGCTTTCCTCGGCATCGATCATCAGCGGTATGTTTACCGCGCGGGCCGCCTTGGCGAGTTCGATGACATTGGGGATCAGTTCGTCCTGCACGCGGGCCGCCTGCAGATATTCATAGCGCGGGTGGAGCGCCGACAGCTTGATCGAAATGCCGTGGTTCGCGTGCGGGTCGCCCGGCTTCGCAGCCTTGCCGATGCGCGCGATGGCATTGGCATAGCTGTCATAATAGCGCCGCGCATCTTCTGCGGTCCGCGCGGCTTCACCAAGCATGTCGAAGCTCGCGAGTTCGGATTTTTCCTTGTCGGCGCGTTTGACCGCCGCGTCGATCGTCTCGCCCATCACGAATTGCTGGCCCAGCATCTTCATCGCCGCGAGTGCCGCTTGGCGAATCACCGGTTCACCTGAGCGCCTGATCATCGATTTGATCAAGGTGAGTGGGTTCGCCTTGCTGCCCATCGCGTCAAGCATCAGCGTTGCAGAGCCGAGCGACAGCCCGCGCGACGACAGCGCGACGATCAGCGGGCTGTCCTCATCCTCGCCATCCTTCCAATGGCGTCCGGCAATCTTGTCGCGAATAAGCGCATTGGCGGTCGCATTGTCGGGCACGCGCAGCAGCGCTTCGGCGAGGCACATCAGCACGACGCCTTCCTCGGTCGACAGGCGGTAGCGATTCATCAACTGCGCGACGAGCGTCTCGCGCTCGCCCTCTGCCTTCGCCTTGCGGATCAGTTCGAGCCCGCGACGCGTCACGGCGTCGACGCTGGCCGAAGAGGTGGCGAGAGCGTTGCGCAGTTCGGCGACGATGTCAGATTCACTGCGGCGAGCGAGGGCGCGGATGGGGGCGCGATCAGGGCTTTGGGTCATGGCGCCCGATACCATATCGCTGCAAGTCGATCCGACTTGTTTCGGCGTGTTTCATATATGAATTGACCAAGTTTTGGATCAATCCTAGTTCGTATGCATGAAAAATGCCTCATCGACAGTCGAATTGGATGAATTCGATCGCAAGATTCTCGCGATTCTCGGCCGCGACGGACGGATCACCTTTACCGAGCTGGCATTGCAGGTCGGATTGTCGAAGACTCCGTGCCAGCAACGGGTGAAACGCCTCGTCGACAGCGGGCTGATCGTCGGCTTTCGTGCAATCGTCGATCCCGCCAAGGTCGGCCTCGACCATGTGGCTTTCGCCGAGGTGAAGCTCTCGGATACGCGAGAGGAAGCGCTCAAGCAATTCAACACCGCAGTCCGGCAGATTCCTGAGGTCGAGGAATGCCATATGATCGCAAGCAGCTTCGACTATCTGCTCAAGGTCCGCACCCCGGACATCCGTCGCTATCGCATCGTGTTGGGCGAAAAGATTTCGAGCCTGCCGCATGTCGCGAACACATCCACCTTCGTCGCGATGGAAACAATCTGCGAATCGGCCCGCTAATGCCAAGAGATTGACCGCCGCGCGCGGCTGTGCCAATCGCGCAGGCCATGCGGGTGTAGCTCAATGGTAGAGCAGAAGCTTCCCAAGCTTACGACGAGGGTTCGATTCCCTTCACCCGCTCCATCTTGCTGCCCACGCGCAGTCGCTGATGGTTGAAAAAACCCCGAAAATCCGCTAGTTTTTGAGCATTCACTGGCTTCCGGTGATTGTCCATGATCGCACGTAGCTGAACGATTCGGGGGCATATCTGGGGGCCTTTCAAAAGCCCCTGATGTGCGAGGCCCCCAAATGGCGCTCACCGACACCGCGATCCGCAAAGCGAAGCCAAAAGATAAGCCCTATAAGGTCTCGGATTCGGGCGGCCTTTATCTTTTGGTCAATCCGATCGGCAGCAAGCTTTGGCGCGTTAAATATCGCCTTCATGGGGTGGAGCGTAAACTGGCGCTCGGCGCATATCCTGCAATTACACTCGCCGAAGCGCGAGCGGCGAGAGATGATGCGAAAAAGCAGCTCGCCCATGCCGTAGATCCCAATACTGCCAAGCGGCAGGCTCGAATCGCTGCGAGCATCAGCGCTGGCAACAGCTTCTCAGCGGTGGCTGAAGAGCTGATAGCGAAGCGCGAGAAGGAAGGTGTCGCAGCCACAACACTTGAAAAGCATCGCTGGCTTTTGCGTTTGCTAGGCGCAGAGTTCGGGCGGCGGCCGGTGGCAGACATCACGCCTGCGGAGTTGCTCCACGAGTTGAAGAAGCAGGAACGGCGCGGGCGTTTAGAGACGGCCAAGCAGGTCCGGGGTTTCGCGAGCCGCGTCTTCCGCTACGCCGCCGCTACAGCGCGAGCCGAACGCGATCCCGCACAGATGTTGCTTGGCGCGCTCATCCAGCCGACCGTGAAGCATTTCGCGTCGATCACTGATCCAATGGAGTTTGGCGGCCTACTCCGTGCGATTGAGGGATATGTGGGTGACCCAGCGGTGATGCATGCGCTCAAGCTGACCCCGCATGTCTTTCAGAGGCCCGGTGAACTGCGCCAGATGGAATGGACTGAAATCGACTTCGCGAAGGCAGTTTGGACGCTGCCTGCAACCAGGATGAAAATGCGCCAACCGCATGCGGTGCCATTGTCGCGCCAAGCACTCGCTATTCTGGAAGGTATGCGCGGGCTTTCTGGTAACGGCAAATATGTGTTCCCCTCGGTACGAACACGGGCGCGACCGATCAGCGACAACACGATCAACGCAGCGCTTCGCCGTCTTGGCTTTTCCAAGGAGCAAATGACGGCTCATGGATTCCGGACCTCCGCCTCCTCGTTGCTCAACGAGTCGGGCAAGTGGAATCCCGATGCCATCGAACGCGCCCTCGCTCACATGGTCGCGGGGAGCATCCGGCGCATATATAACCAATCGGCCTATTGGGCGGAACGCGTCGAGATGGCCCAGTGGTGGAGTGATTATTTGTGTCAGCTCCGTGATGGAGGCAATGTAGGCTTCCCTCGCTAGGAGAAGATGGTGGACGACCGGAAGGAAGTATTGCCGCTCCGCGTCGTCGCGGCTCGATTCATCAGCACGGATGACCAAGCCGGACTTACCGAGCTCGACCGTATCACGGCGGAAGCTTGGCGCGTCATCCAGAGGCGATATTGGCTGTTATCTACCTCTTTCACGGCGGCCGCTTCTGTAACCGTCGCTACATTACTGACTGGGATCGCGCTCACTTGGAGTGAAACGCCTGGGGCCGAAATCGTCACGCTGATCGGATTGGGATGCTTCGGTTCAATGCTGGCCATCGCCGCGTCGTGGCGCGTGTTTCAGTATGGCGGGATGAAAGCTGCCGCGCCTCAGGAGCCCACATACGCGGACGTGGAAGACCCGGCCGTGCGGAATCTCGAACGCCTGTTCGCCATCCTCCAACTCGAATCGACGCCGCGCGCCTTTTACTTCGCGCGCAATGGCCGGCGTCGCTACGTCGATCATCGCTATTTCTTCGGCAAGCTTCGCGCCGCCCATGTTGCTAAGGGCGACACCATCCGCAACGCGCTCTTCGGACCGGTGGGCCTCTGGTTCGCGCGCGAACTGTTTCTGGAACTGGACGTCGACAAACTGATCGCTGAAGCCAAGGCGGATCCGAGTCGCAAGGGCGCACCGAAGCAATATGATCACACAAATGCGATCATCGCGCTGATTGATCACCCAAAGGTGCGGGCGCTCGATATCTCAAAGAAGCGCGGCAATCAGAAGGAAATCATCGAGTTGATTGAGGATTGGTATCGCGACAGACGCCTGAAGGTGCCAAGCCAGACGCAGCTTGCGCCTTACGCAAATCAAATTCTGGAGACGATCGCGAAAAATCGTTCGTCTTAATCCTACTCTGAATTACCGGGGAACCACGCATTTGCGTGGTTTCCGGAGGTAGGTAATTACCGGGGAACAGCCACGAACGGCAGATTTCTGGTGCATCCACATGCTGTTGGAACTGTCGGCGCTTAGCTGCAAATGATCCTGTCGCCCGCCGCATCGCGGCACTCCAACGGAGGCGACAATGGATGAACTCGCATACTCGATTAACCGCACGGCCAAGGCGCTCGGCGTGGGCCGGAGCACAATCTACAAGCTCATCAAGACCGGTCAGGTCGATGCGCTCAAGATCGGCACGCGCACGCTTATCACGACCGCGTCGATCGCGCGGCTCACCGAGGCGCGCCGTGAAACTTGATACCGGGACGGCAAATGCCTCGCCCGCACTGTCCCCAACACAATCGATTTTAGGAGGGCAGACCATGTCTGTGATTCGCAATGCGCTCGCCCGCATCTTTCGCTCGCGCGAGACGTCCACCTTACATTTCGACGCCGATGTGCGGACTGCGGCTTTCATGCGTCCGATCATCGAGAAGTTGCTCGCAGATGGAGAGGACGGCGACACCTACCGCGCTGCGATCAATTTCTGGCGCTACGCCGAGCGGCCTCCGTTGGCGGTCTATGATGGCGATGTAAGCCACTGTCAGATCGACGGTCCACTTCAACTGGCAGGTAATCACGCGCTTCCCTTGGGCGGTGAAATCTTCAGCAACGGCGTCACGATTGATCTCGATCCTTTCGAGGCGAACGACCTTCGCGAGCATATGAGAGCAGCTATCGAACGTGCCATCCTGGCTTGGCTTGCGGACAATGGTCGCCGCAAATTTGTGCCGGCCGTAAATCCATATGATCGCCCAACGGCCGACCGCGAAGCCAAGGCAATGATTGCTGATTGGGTCGCTCGCGGAGAAGTGATGCGCCCCGTCACGGAGGGTCCGGATCATGTCTGATACGGACGTCTTTGCGGCAAGGTCGCAGGGCCGCGATGCTACGCATCGGACCCGTAATTTGGATACACACCTCACGCACGGGTGCATCCAGCTTTTCCGCCACTTTTCGAGGGTGCGATCAGGGTGCGCTCCGCCGTCGCTTCGCCGAAGCGACGTAATTCCGCCAAAATTCGAGGGTGCGATCCGCACCCTCAGGGAGGCGGCGCGATGAAGACCATCCAACATTCCATCCGCCTGCCCGCGGCGCTCGATACGGCGCTTCGCGCGCTGGCCGATCGGCAGGGGAAGACGGTTTACGCGATGCTCCGCCGCTGCGTGAAGACAGGGATCGACGGGCAGGCCAATCCTGCGATCAGCAGCTCAGACGATCGCGAACTTGTCGCCGAGGTTGCGTCGATCAGTACGCGATTGGCCGATGTCGAACGCCTGCTAGACCGAACCTTGCACACGGCCTGCGCCGCTTATTGCTATGCGCGCAGCGCCGCGAAGGGGGGCGGCAAGAGCGACGAGGTCATCAGCGCCGAGACTCAGCGGGCCTATGATCGGCAACGGGCGGCAGCGGGGGAACGGTCATGAGCGAGCCTCCCGATCTCCGACTTCATGCCGAGACGCTGCGGCGTCATCTTCGCTACAGCCAGACGCGGCGGTTCAAACGACAGCTCGCGATCTTGGTCTCAGCGATCGCGCTCGGCGGTTTGGCGGCCCCCTATCTGATGCTCGACCCGAGCATCCTTCGGGATACCGGCACCCATTATCACGCGAAGATGCTGTCATGGTTTTCCGGCAGCGCTGGCGGCGATCCCGGGATGGTGATCCATTACGAGGGCGCGGACTATCTGACTCCCGCCCGTACGGTCGCGACCGATCCTTATTGGGTTCGCCGGGCGAGCATCGCCAAATCGTTCGTCATGCGCGGCGCCATGCTGGGGTTTGTCGCGTGGCTTTCAGGTCTTTTCCTGCTCCGCGATGTTGTCGCGCGTAGGCGCGAACGCGCGCTCCGGGATCGCGTCATCGACGGCACCAAGGTGACGAGCGAGAAGAAGCTTGCGAAGCTGGCGCGGGCCGAAGCAGGTTCGCACCCGCTGGCGATCGGTCCCGTACCCTTTCCCCGCCGCCTCGAAACCCGCCACATGGCGATGGTGGGCACGACCGGCAGCGGCAAGACCACGGTGCTGCGCCAGATGCTCGACGGGATCGCCGCGCGCGGCGAAGCCGCGCTGGTCTATGATACCAGCGGCGAGTTCATCGCCCATTATTACCGGCCCGAGTGCGGCGACATCATCCTCAACCCGTTCGATGCCCGCTGCGTCTATTGGTCGCCTTTCGCCGAGATCGCCCACCCCGCCGACGCCGATCGCATCGCGCAGCAGCTCGTTACCGAGACCGGGAAGCAGGACGATGACGTCTGGCTGGAGACCAGCCGCATCCTCGTCGCCAACATGATCCGGGAGCTATGGAAGGAGAATAAGTGCACGCTGCTCGATCTGCTTGAGGCGCTGCAGAAAATGGACAAGGACAAGCTCAAGGCCTGGCTCAAGGACACGTCGTCGGCGCGCACCTTCTCCGACGACGCCGACCGGGCCACCGGCAGCGTGCTCTTCATGCTCGCGAAGGCCGCGAACCTGATCCAGTTCCTTCGGATGCCAGAGGAAGGCGAGAAGGTCTTTTCGTTCCGGGAGTTCATCGCCGGCCTCGACGAAACGAAGGGAGCCAAGCCCTGGATCTTCGTGCCGCGGAAGGAAGAGCAATTTGCGGCATTGAAGCCGCTGCTCGCCTGTTGGCTCGAATGCGCCGCGAGCGCCATGTTGGCCCTGGCTCCGTCATCCGACCGCCGCGTCTGGTTCCTGCTCGACGAACTTGCCGACCTGCCGCGCGTCGATAATCTGACGCGGTTGCTGCCCGAGGGCCGCAAGTTCGGGGCAGCGGTCGTTCTGACCTTTCAGGGCGTGGGGCAGATGCGGCATCGTTACGGCGACGACCTTGCCGAATCCATGCTCGGCTGCTGCAACACCAAGCTCTTCCTCCAGATGGGCGATGGCGAGTCCCGCCGCTGGGCGAGCGACACGATCGGCACCTGCGAGGTCGAGATCCAGACCATGACCGGCGCGCTTGGCGATGGCGACGACAAGCCACGAATGACGCTCGGCCGCCAGCGCAAGACCCGTCCCGCCGTGTTCGAAAGCGAACTCCGCCTCGCACGCTACGAGGGCTATCTGCTGTTCCCCGACGGGCTTCCCGTCGCGCGCATCGGGCTCACCGCCGACCATATCGAGAAACGGGGCCAGCCGCGCCAGCCAGCTTTCGTCGCAGCGAATCCGGAGACGACGCTCTGGCACCGGTCGTTGGAGGCGGCGCCTAAAGAAGAGTCCGACAGCGCGGTGCCGCCACCGGCCGAGGCGCCGGTCGTCGAAAAGCAGAAGGCAAGGAAGAAGCCACCAGCGCCTCTGCCGACTGACGATGGTGGGCCGATCTGATGGTGGCGTCGGTATCTGCGCTGACCAGTTCGTCGCAAGCGAGCAGCTATTATGAGGCCGACGACTATTATGCCGAGGGCGGGCTGTCGCCGTCCGAATGGCACGGCAAGGGCGCCGAGGAGCTTGGGCTGTCGGGTGATGTCGATCGCGACCGATTTCGGGAATTGCTCGACGGCAAGGTCGCGGGCCAGCAACTCGGCACGGTTCGGGACGGCCAGCTCGAACATCGGCCCGGCTGGGATGTGACACTCAGTGCGCCCAAGTCGGTGTCGATCATGGCCGAGGTCGCGGGCGACCGGCGGTTGATCGAAGCACATGGGCAGGCGGTGAAGACCGCGCTCGCGCATGTCGAGGCGCATATGGCCGCGACCCGTGTTCGGCATGGCGGCAGCGTAACGCGCGAGGCCACCGGCAATCTCGTTGTCGCCAGCTTCCAGCATGGGACGAGCCGAGCTCAGGATCCGCAGCTTCATACCCATAATGTCATCATGAATGCGACGCAGGGCGAGGATGGATCGTGGCGCAGCCTCGAACCGCGCGCCATCTATCAGCTCCAGAAGCAGATCGGCGCCATCTACCGGCAGGAGCTGGCCTTGAAGGTTCGCGAACTCGGCTATGAGATTGCACCGGGCAAGGAGTCGATGTTCGAGATCAAGGGGGTCTCGGCCGACGTCATGGCGGCATTCAGTACGCGAAGCGCGGCGATCGAAGCAGCGCTCGGCGAACGGGGAACGACGCGGGAGGACGCCAGCGCCGCCGAAAAACACGTCGCCGCGCTCGACACGCGGCAGGCGAAGGTTGCAGCCGACCATGGCGCGCTTGTCGCCGACTGGCGCGAGACTTCCGACCGGGCGGGATTCGATGCCGAGGCCCAGCTCGCGTTGGTGCGCGCGGCCGAGGCTAGGGCCGCGAGCGGCGTTCATCTTCCCGATCCATCGATCGCCGATCGCGCCGTCGCCCATGCCGCCGACAAGCTTGGCGAGCGGCAGTCGGTGTTTGCGGTCGCGGCGCTCCACGAAGAAGCAGGGCGGGTTGGACTTGGGAAGGTCGGCTATGCCGAGATTGGCGAAGCGATAGGGCGGGCTGCGCAGGAGCGCGAGTTGGTCGACCGTACCTTCGTCGATCGGCGCGGTGCGACGTTTGCCGGGTTCACAACTCGCCAGAATATCGCGGCCGAGAAGACGCTGCTTCGGATCGAGACCCACGGACGCAGTGCGCTAGCGCCGATCGCCTCGCCGCTTGCCGCCGCCAAGGCGGTTGCGGCAGCGGCGGCGCAATCGGAGCGGTCCGGCTTTGGCTGGAACCATGACCAGAAGGCCGCGACCGAGCAGCTCCTTACCAGCCGCAATCGCATCACCGCAGTACAGGGCTATGCCGGGACCGCGAAGACCACGACGGTACTCGCCACCTTCGCGCGCGAGGCCGAAGCGCGGGGTGTGTCGGTGGTCGCGCTGGCGCCGACCGCATCGGCGGCTATGACACTCGGCGAAGCGCTTGGCGCCCGCGGCGATACGGTGGCGCGCCATTTGCTCGTGCCGGAAGATTCGGCGCACGGTCAGCCCGTCGCATGGATTGTCGATGAAGCTTCGCTGTTGTCCGCGCGCGATACGGCACGGCTGTTCGGCCTTGCCGAGCAGCATAATGCCCGCGTCATCCTGGTGGGTGATGTGAAGCAGCTCGGATCGGTCGAGGCCGGCGCGGCATTTGCGCAGCTCCAGACCGCCGGTATGGAAACCGCCACGCTCGGCGAGATCGTCCGGCAAACGAACGACGCGGCCAAGGAAGCCGTGTTGGCGTCGATCGAGGGCGATGCGAAGAAGGCGCTCGCCGCGCTCGATCGCGGCGGCGGCCAGATTGTGGAACATGAAGATCGCGCCGACCGTTTCGCGGCGATCGCCGACCGCTACGCAGGGCTCGGCAAGTCCGGCCGAGCTCGCACGCTCGTCATTGAGCCATCGCGTGAGGGGCGCGACACGCTGACGGCGGACATTAGGGCGGCGCTGGTCAGGGCGGGCGCGCTTTCCGGTCCCGCCGTCGCCGTCGAAAGCCTCGTCAACAAGGGCCTCACCCGCGCCGAGGCGCGCGATCCGATGAGTTACGATCGGGGCGATGTCGTTCGCTTCACCCGCGATTATGCCGACAAGGGCGTCATGCGGGGCGAAGCCTATCGTGTCGAAGCCGTCGATCCGGCGAAAGCCGCCATTGCGCTGAGGTCCGAGGATGGGCGCGAGGTCGACTGGCGGCTTCGCCAATGGGGTGCCGGCAAGGCGCAGGTGTTCGCGCCTCAGAATATGGACCTCAGGACTGGGGACAGCATCCGCTTTACCCGTAACGATCGCGAAGCCGGGCGGATCAATGGCGCGCGCGGCGAAGTCACCGCAATTGACGAGCAGGCGCGGACGGCGACGGTGCTTGGCGCGCGCGGACAGGTGCAGACGCTCGACCTCGATGCCGCGCGCGACCGGCATATCGCCCACGCTTATGTCGATACCGCTTTTGCCGCGCAGGGACGCACCGCCGATTATGTCATAATCCACGCCGACAGCAAGGCGACCAATCTGGTCGACCAGAAAAGCTTCTATGTCGGCATCTCGCGCGCAAAGGAGTCGGCGACGATCGTCACCGATGATCGTGCGAAACTGACCTCGGCGATCAACGAGCGCGCGGGGGCCGTCCAGACCGCGCTATCGCGGGCACCCGTCGCGCAAGCCGGCATATCGCAAGCAGCCATCGCTGCGCCCGACAAGGCGATCAGCGCGGCGGTCTCGCAAGTCGCGACCTCGCTGCCCGGCATGGGGCTTTAGCTCTTGCCAAAGCGCCCGATCTTCTCGAAGATTCCGCTACATGCGTAACGATCTCACCCATCTTCCCGCCGCCAAGCAGCGCGAGCTCGAACGGATCGTCGAGACGATCTTCGAGGAGTTTCGGGGCGCGACCGAGAATGCGACGGGACCGCGCAAAGGTGCGCGCATCCTCAAGATCATCCTGTTCGGCAGTCATGCGCGGGGCGACTGGGTGGAAGCGCCGCTGTCGGCGAACCAGTATAAATCCGATTATGACATCCTCGTCATCGTCAGTCAGAAGGAGATGACGGACCGCGCCGCCTATTGGGCGGCCGCCGAGGAACGTCTCATTCGCGCCTACACGATCGAGAAGACGCTCCACACGCCGGTCAACTTCATCGTCCACAGCTTGCACGAGGTGAATGACGGGCTCTCGCATGGCCGCGTTTTCTTCATGGAGGTCGTGAAAGACGGGATCGCGCTCTACGAAGCCGATGACCGAGAATTGGCTACGCCGAAGCCAAAGACACCGGAACAGGCGTTGGAAGCCGCCAAGGAATATTTCAACGAGTGGCTGACCAGCGCCATGGATTTTTACGATCAGGCAAAACATGCGATGGAGCGCGGGCGTGGCAAGATCGCAGCCTTTGAACTTCATCAGGCGACCGAGCGCTTGTATTCCTGCGTCCTGCTGACGCTGACTCTCTACACGCCCTATAACCATAACATCGCGTTCCTGCGTTCGCTGGCTGAGGGGCTGGACCGCCGCCTCTACGTAGTATGGCCCGAGGCGACGCATCGCGAACGCGCGATGTTCCAGAAGCTGAAAGAAGCGTACACGAAGGCAAGGTATTCAAAACATTACCGGATCAGCGAACAGGAACTCGCATGGCTCAGCGAACGCGTCGAAGAACTGGGCCGCATCGTCCACCAGGTCTGTTCGGACAAGATCGCCGAGCTTGAGGCTGCGGCGCGCCGATAGGCGCTGGGGTCGGGCGACTTGCCGGAACTCCCGGATTCTGACATAATCCGTCTCACGGAATGGAACGACTGGCGGCCATTCCGGGGATTATCCTGCCAGGCATCATGTAGGTCCGGCCGCGTGTCGGACGGTTGCTGATCGCCGCTCTGGCGGCACCACAGCGAACACCGCTTGCCCATCCGCGCCCAATCGTGCGGACCGCCGCGGTGCGAGCTGCAAATGACACCCCCAACAACTGACGTTTACGCGCGCGAGGTCGTGATGGCGCGCGTCGGCCATCTCATCCGGCGCAAGCAGCGCGAAATCGAGCGCATCACCCGCATTCTCCGCAGCCTGTTCGACCCCTCGCAAATCCAGGCGCCCGAGCCGGGATCGATCAAGCGGATCATCCTGATCGGTCCCTATGCAAGGCGATCTTGGTACGAAGACAGCCGGACAATCGAATTTTCCGATTATGAATTTTGGGTCGTCGTCAATCACCCCCTTTTTACTGACGAACGCTGCTGGCGGAGGGCGCGAGAAACCGTCGAACGGGAACTTGTAAATCGCTGCGCCGTCGACGTCGAAATCTATTGTAAGTCCGACGTTCGTACGGCCAGGGCGGAACGCGACACTTTCATTCTCGACCGGATCGAGGCCGGCATCACCCTTTACCGCGCTTCGCGGGATGCACCTCTGCCCTCTGTCGGACGTCGGGGGGGCCGACCATGACTGCCCCCGGTCCGTTCGCTTCGTTCGACGAATTCTACCGCTGCGAGAATCGGCAGCTGTTCCACTTCTTCAGGCGTCGCGTGGGGCGTGAGGAAGCCTCTGACCTCACGCAAGAAGCATTCACGCGCATGTTGCGGACCGGCGCATTCGAGCGGGTCGAGAATCCGCGTGCCTATCTCTTCCGCGCTGCTCACAATCTAGTGATCGAGCGCGCACGCCAGAGCAAACGCAAGGGAAAGGGATTATTCCCGTTCGATGAACATCGTGATGGGCCAGCCGGCCCAGAACAGACGTTGGCCATAGAAGCATCGGATTTGCGGCGAGGTTTACGACGCGCAATTCTTTCAATGCCGCGTCGCACGCGGCGCATATTTCTGATGCACCGGTTGCGGCGCCAGACTTACCGGGAGATCGCCGAAGAAATGGGCATTCGCGAACAGGGTGTCGAATACCACATGATGCGCGCGCTCTCGCGATGTCGGAAGGCGGTAGCGTTTCAACGGTGGTAGCCGTGACGGCGGCGCCGCGCCCCATGCCGGGAGATACACCATTGCCATCTGTCCGAAAAGAGCACCCGATCCGCGCCGTATGACAACGCCTTCGCGGCTCAACCCGCACCGTCACATAACGGGCGTGACCAGCGCGCGTCGTGCGGGAGGACGGGAACGTCTCCCCCTACGATCCGCGCTCTGATCGATTTAATCGCGGTTCAATCGTGCTGGTCTGCCCCATTTTCGTAGCACATCCGCGATATGGCTCGTCAGTCCAACGTCCCCTATGACGTTGACGCCGGCGTTGTCCGGTACTTGCTCAAGAAGCAGCCGAAGCGCTGGCAGTCCTGCAGCTACCTCGAAGTCGATCCACTCCTCGGCATCGCCTTCAACGAGCGCGTGCAGGCTCGTTTGCGTCGCGCCCACGTGGAGCTGCACGACCCACGGCTGGTTGCCGTCGTGGACCCATTCGATCCGCACCGGACCAAGCGCGGCGCTCAGCCTCGCATGCAACCGAACGACATCCTCGACGATCGCCTCGGGTAGTTCTTCCGGCAGGCTTTCGCCAAGCATCAGGCTGTCGCCAGCGCCGGCCTTGCCTTCGATGAACACCATATCGTCGGCGCCGACAAGCGCCGCGCCAGACCATAGGGGGGGCACGCCCTCTTGCGCCAGAACGGAGGCGATCTGGCTGGCGTCAGGATCCTCCTCGGCGAGAAGGGCGAACGGATCGCGCCAGCCGCGCGCGGTGGTGAACAGCCCCGGTTGGGGTTCACGCGGACATGTGCGGATCCAGCGTTCGCCCGATCCGGTCGGACGCCCGAAAGTGAAAGGCGCGACACGGCGCGCGACGACGCTGGTCGAAGGCACGGGCGCGTCAAACCAGTTCGCCGCCAGCAGTCCGAACGCCTTGTCGCCGATATGCCGGCTAAATCGGTTGGGCCAGCGCGGTACCGGTGCGGTGCGGGCGCCCGCGTCGGCTTCGATTTCCCATAGGAGCACGTTGGTCTGGCGCCAGCCGCGCGGACCAGGGTGGATGCTGAATTCGACTCGGTCGCGCGCGTCTCCGGGAATGTCCGGCGCGAAACCATAAACCTGTTCGAGGATGGCCAAGCCCATGTCGCGTGGCAGTGAGGCGATGTCGGGCTTTTCGACCGCGCGCGGGGTGTCATCCGGCGCGAACTCAATGATGGCGTCGTGCGCGACCCCTGAAACCCCGCCATCGCCGACGTCGATCGTCTCGTTGAGAATGAGATGAAGGCCTTCGGCGGCGAGCCGCTCCATATGAAGAAGCACATCCTCGACCCGCGTCAGGCCGTAAACAAATTCGCGGCTGCGCGGATCATCTGGAAGGTAGCTGCGGATATTCACCCGGCCGTCCTGGCTCGCCAAGAGAAGCGCGCCCGCCGCTTCCGCGATGCTGACGAACTCCGCGTTTGCGTCGCGGCCGATGAGTCGCGAATAACTTTGTCGGAGTTCTCCCTCCTCCGGGCGCCAAGCGATGAACTGCGCGACATTTCCGATCCCGGCGAGCCGGTCGAGAGCCTTGTCTTTGTGAAGTGTCATATCCGTCCGGTTTGAGATGTGCGTGTCATATGTAGCCGCATTGGCCTGAAATGCGCCAGCCCTAGTAGCGGCGTAATGGGTGGCGATTATGGTTCTCAAGCCAATTTGAACAAGCTGATCCATATTGGAGCAAGTGCCAACGCGCGATTGCGGGCGGAAAATAGCCGCGCTATTGCCATTGGCAACAACAATGAGTACATTAGGGGAACGATGACAGGCCTTTTGCTAACCCTGTTCGTGATCGGGATGAGCTATCTCGCGGCACGCCTCATCAACGCGCTTCGGCATGTGCTCGCGGGCGGCGTCGATCAGACGGAGGAGTTTCTTCGTTCGGGCGTGACTTTCTCGGGACTCTGGAAAGGCGATGTGCCGGAACAGGAGAGCGGGTCACTGATCACGGTGCGCGAGGGCATTCGCCTTTCCACGAAAAAGGGAAAGGTGAAACTCGTCCCCACCTCTACCATCTCGCGCGACCTTTACTGATCCATCCATCATGGTCGACACCGCTTGGGCGACAAGTGATCTGTCCTTCGCCGGATGGGTCCCCAATGTCGGCAGCCACCTCTCCTTCAGTCTGATCGGCTCGCGCGCCGGCGGCGGCGTCAGCCGTTTCTCGCTCCGCGTACGAAAGCCCGGGCGGATTGCCCGTTTGGTATGCGCGTTCCAGAAGCGCGTGATCGACGATTTTCTGCTTCCGCCCTCGATCGTCAAATTCTGCTATCCGGATATCGAGCATCATTGGTTGTTGCTCGGTGAGACCGAAACCATCGAGGTCGCCCAAGCGGTTGATTGCGCAACCGACGGTGTTGAAAATGCCACGATCCAGACCGCGCCCGACGAACAGGGGGTCTTGATCGGAACGATTTACGCGGTGCCATATGAGGAGGATGGTGACGAGCGCAAAGCGCAGAAGGCCGCGCTCGCGGCAATTCGGGCGCGTATCGACCAAGCCGTGCGCCGAGGCGACGGCGAGGCCGCGATCGCCGACATCCGGGAACGCATTCTAGCGGCCAGCGACGGTGTCAGGGCCGTGCGGTACGCCTTGATGCGCACGGGCGAGGTTCGCGTCTGGTTCGACGAACGTCTGGAGGGCTTCGACGATCACCAGCATGAGCATTTCGCGCGGCAGGCCTATTTCTTCATCAAGGATATGACCCACCGGCACGTTCACCATCATCCATCCGAGGACCAGATCACCCCGCTGGTTCGCTTCGAGACCGATGACAGCGAGACGAGGCGGCGGTGTGAAATTGGATGGCGCCGCGAAACCGTTTGGAACCTGACGCGCTTCAGCGAAAAGCGAATGGGAAATTCACGGCTCAACGAGATGCGCGAGGCGGTGGGCATGCTCGCTTACGCCGACGCCTTTCAGAAAAGCCTTCTCGATCATGTCCGGGATCCGGACGACCCGCTCAAATATGTCCCCAACAGTTCGGTCTACGGATATGATTTCGCCCATATCCGGGCATCGACGCAGGTGCGCATCGATCAGACTGCGGCCACGCGGACCGCCACCGGGCAACTTTTGATTGCGATCTTCGCCGGAGCGCTCGCCTCGCTCTCCCTTCTGACCGGCCTAGTTACCGCTTTCAACATGAGGCTACGCGACGCGAAAGCCCCGAACCTGGTCGATATCGAACTGACGGAATGGCTGCTGCGCTGGGGCGCCGCGCATCCTATCTCGACCGTCACCATATCGGGCATGATCCTCTACACGATATTCGCGCTATTCTTGTCTGACGTGCTCTTCAACAAGCCGAACCGCCCAGCTCAAGGTCTCAGGGGATTGATGCTAAGCCAGGCAATCCGGCTTCGTCTGTCGTCGCGGCGTGCTCATCAGCTTCTCATCGCGGCCTATGTCGTCGTCTTCGCGCTCGGCTTTCTTCTGGCCTGGGGCGGGATAAGCTATGTCACAAGCGGTCAGGCGGCCGCGCATGTCATGATGATATGGGAGGGCGTCGTCGCGTTCGCCTACGGGATTGGTCCAGCGCTCGCCAATTTTTTCGGCTGCGGCTGCGTAACCGTCGCCGCTTCCTGACATTTACGCGGAGTGCGGGAGGACGTGCCCCGGGGCGACCCGTTCGAGGACCGCGCGAAGCCGATTCCGCAGTGGCAGCAGCGCTGGCGTCCGCGCGCCCCGGACTCCCAAATCCTCAATAGCGGCCGCGAGCATCGCGAACCCAGTGCCGGTTGCTAGGGCGTTGCCCTCGATGTCGAAGGCCGGAAGGCTGTGAATGAGCGCCCGTTCAAACTCGAGCGCGCAGCCAATGCTATATTCCCAGCCGGGCATGAAATAGATATCTGCCGCGTGGCGTTCTATCAGAGTCGTCCAGAGCGTCAGATAATCATCCTGTGACCATTCGCGCACGCTAAGACTGGCGGGCTCAACCACAAGTCGAGGGGATCCGGCTCGAAGCTTGCGCGCGGCCGCTAGGATGGCGGCCGAATTGTCTGCGATCACGCGCGCTCGGTCATAATCTTCGCCTTCATGCTCGAGCGCGGCAGCCCAGCGCGGCCCAGTGGTGATCGGACCGCTGAGATAGCTGATCCGGGCGTCTCCGAGCACGCAGAGCCACGCCGACAGGATCAAGGCGTGATCCCGCTTCGCGTCATGGCCGTTTGTGTCGTTGCTCATACCGCTTTCGCCCCTGAATTCCTCGAACTCCTTCTCTGCCAGCGCGCAGGGCGCTTGACCACAGACAATATGCCACGCCGGACCTCGCAATGCGGGAGGGCGGCGAGCTGCCTTAGAGGTGCCATTCGCCGCGTTTCAAGGCAGCTAAGCTCAGCCGAAAAGTCGATCTATATCGTTAGAACGGCCGCAACGTGGTAGTTCGGCCGCTTAGGTGTCACATTATGCGAGCCTTGGCCCGCTGCAGGAAAGAGGAAGCCGATTGCGTTGATGGCAGAGATACCTCAATTGCGAGGAAGGCGATGTTTATCTGCCAAGTAATCCAGAATATCCGACAAAAAGGCTTGTAAAGTTGCCTTGCCCTCAGCCTCTTGTTGAGGCCTCACGACGAACGCGCCCAGACCCGGAAGAACCTCATGATATTCACGCCAAGCGGAATTTCCACCGGAAGGTTCAGAAGCTGATCCTGGATAAAGGATGTAGGCGCCTTGTGAGCGCCTGATGGCATCCTTGTAGGCGTGCATTTTCAGTAGATCGGCCCTTTTGTAGCTTCCGGCCCTTTGCAGCCTCTTTTCATCTCCTAGGTCGATTTCGGTGGGACCGAATAATTCCTCTACAAAATCAACGCTATATTTTGCGTCGAAGTGCACATGGGCTATCGCCTCTTCGAGTTCCGCCCGATCGCTATCTAATGAGGCGGGCCAAATCGAAAGTGTAAAGTCCGGACGCATGGCCTTAGTCCATGACCCAGGTTCAGGGTGATTGCCCGAATATGGTATTCGCATACTGACCGTGCGGGTTTTGGCCGCCTTGAATGTGCGATTATAGCTGAACTGGATGCTCAATCGAACGCCGTTGTGAAGGATTTCGAAGCCTTTCGCAGGGAAGAAGCGACCGGTCTTGAGTTTCAGCCCAAATCCGTTGGTGGATTGCTCCAGAATGTCCTTACTCAGGAGTTCTGAGGCAGCATCACCGAGGCGTGCCGACACGACATCCCATAGAACGAAGAACAACCAATATTCATAAAGCGTCGCAATGTCCCGTTTACCCCCACCGAAAACATCGTCGCCGCCGCTCCAGACGAGACGGGCGGTGCTGCTGAAGCGAAGCCAGCTCCGCAAAATCTCCCGGTATCCCGCCTTTCTTTGAAGAACTGGGCTTGAGAAGGCGATTTTTTCGACTGATCGGACGTCTTCAAAAAGATCGTGGTTCAGTAGCTCGCCGATCTTCATGCGTAGAGGCTCGACCTCTCTGCTTGCAAAGGACGCGTTGGCAGCGCCGGCGGCCTCCAGTCGTCGCGCGATCAGATCGAGGGTATCGAAGAATTCGGTTAGCACGAACTTTACAAACCGGTTTTCAGGTGTGTCGACCGTTTCTTCCAGCGATACAGCCGCGATCCTCGACGGTAAGCTTGGCGTTACCTTGCCATGGCCAGACAGTCGGCCGGCCAGCGGATGAGTCGCCGGGAGGGGGAGCCGCCTCCCCGCGGCGGCGAGATCCCGTCCGAGATTTTGCGTGGCACGGAAAGATTTTGAAAGGTTACGGGTATCGGCGACCGGGATTAGGCGGCTGTGCGGCGTTCGAAGAATTCGCGCAATGGCCTCAGAAAACTCCTCCCCCTCTAACAACCCGCGGATGAAGAAAAACTGCTGCTGTATGCTCTCCGCGGAAGAATTTTCATCCATTTCAAGGCGAACTTGGGATGTCTCGGGGAGATAAGCCAACAAATCGAGCGATGCTTCTGCAATCCGCTCAAGCATGGCGCGATACTCTTCTCGGTAATTGAGTTTAGCCGATCTGACCTCGACAGACGCCATGGCAACACGTTGACCCGACTCCACAACATATAGGCGTAGCAGCCCCGTATGCAGCCCAGTTGAGAGCTCGCCACGGTCGCGGTCTTCGGCACCGACAAGAAAGCGTCTGACGATTGCGGTTTCTTCGATGGTGTAGCCAGGCTTATTGAGTTCGTACTGGTATCGAACGCCCTCCAAAAGTTGCAGAGCCTCCTCGCCATTTTCTGCCGCTTGGGCGGTCGTTATTCGCAGAAATGGGCGTCCTTTTGATTCCGCTACTATTTTTGCGACCGCCACCGTTCCGCCACAGGGACTTTTGAACTCAAGGAACTCTTCAACTGGCATTCGCTATGCCTCGGCGAAGCTCGCAAAGCCGTTTCTGCGCACTCGGTCCAGTAGCCGCACGATCTTGTCGTGCGACGTCGGCAGAAAAGCGCCGCTGTCTTTTGCCGGCAAGGAACCTTCTTGCACCGCGGATTGGGTCGTGAGCTGCAAAGCGCTCAAGTCTCCAGCGCTATCAGCCGACCAAGCGCGATCCAAAGCGCAATAGGTCCCGAGTTCCAGCAATATAGGTTCCAGATGCTTTCGTGCACCGTGGAGCCTTGGCAAGATCTTTTGGCAAACTTGCTCGTCGAAAGCCTGACGCAGCAGATCGCGTTCGGCGTCCCACGGCAAACCCGCTTCGATATTTCGCGCCAGAGAGATATATCGCATAATCTCGTGAGCAGTTCTGAAGCCGAACTCCAGCTCGTATTTTGAGAGCACATCGAAGAGAAACATCATTTCCGCGCTGAAAATGGCCGAAACCGTGGCGTCTAGCTCTGAATCTGCGTTCGCACGGGCCACGAATTCGGCCGCGTGTGCTTCGCCGCCCTTGGCGATGGTATCGGCTTCGGCTTTTCGAGGATTTTCCAGAAATCCGCGCATAGCATGAGGATCGGCGCGAAACTCGATTACATTTGCACGATCCAAAACCTTCGGCGAAAACATGTAGGTGGTCTCGTCGACATTGACCGTCCCAATCACAAAAAGATTGCGGGGCAGGCCCTTCAGAAAGGGTGGAACGTCCCCCCGTTCGGCTGCGTCGCCATGTAGATGCAGGGGTTCGTTCGGTGACTCAATGGCCGACAGGAAATCTGCAAAATACCCTTCAACATGCGACAAATTCATTTCATCAAGAATTAGAATGTGAGGCTCGTCAGGCGCCGCGGAGGCTCTTAAAATGATTTCAACCGCAGCAGTTTTTACATATCGATCCGGGCTTAGAGCGTCGGGATATCCAAGAATGTTTTCGTTGGAAGTCCAATTTGATCCCACCGGCACAACAACATAATTTTCTGCGGAGGGAGAAATCCACTTCGCGAATAGGCGTGCCAGCAGAGTCTTACCGGAACCTGAGAGGCCGGTGAGGATGACAAATCGTTTTGTCTGAAGTGCCAATGGCAGGCGTCGTTCCACGCTCCTGCTAGCGATGAAACCGGACCCTTTAAGATCGGAAAGCCAAGCCTCCATCATCGCCTTGTGCGCCATAAGAAGCTCCCCCGCTTTTGGAAATACGGCCGTTATTTGTTGGGTAATGTGGGCGGCCTTATCAGGATCAATCAACCACATGCTCCGGTCGCTTGGGCCGAGCAGAGCAAGTACGGCCGAATAAAGTTGACTCTCTTCCACTGGAACCGTTCGCGAGCTATCGCCGCCTGACCGGATTGTGATCCAAGACAGAGTATTCGTGGATTTATCGAAGACCATGAACATCAGGTCTTGGGCTCGCATGTCGTATTTCGGCCCAGCGATAGCCTCGCCGGCCAGCCTCCAATTCTTTCCCCCGCCTTGATTGCGGATGGTGCGAGTATCAGCCTTTATCGTGTTCCCTGTCAGGTCAAAGCCATCAAGGTACCGGGAAGAAATATCGATGGGATCTTCATTCGCATCATCACGATCCGGGAACCATTCGTCCAAGACATTGCGATTGATGTTAATAGCTCGCTCTTTGCCAGCGTCTTCGCCGACGGTGCTTCGGGTAAACAGGAACCAACCGAGACCTGATGCTGCAAGGCTCCGCGCGGCGAATACGAGCTCGCCCATTAACTATTCTGCCGCATCTAAGAGGGCGTCCGTGTCGACAATTGATTTGCTTGCACGGTCAATTTGTTTCCGCAACGAATGCGCCACAGCATACGCAAGCAGAGGCGGCACAGCATTGCCGATCTGCGTGAGCTGCGTGTTCATGCTGCCCTCCAGATGAAAGGCATCTGGAAAGGACTGAAGGCGCGCGGCCTCCCGAACGGAAATACAACGCGCTTGGCTGCTGTCGAAATGGATGTGCGAGTACGAGTCCTTGCCAATGTGGGCTGGAACAGTCCTCGCCGGCTCATTCTTCGACATCTTTCGGAATTTGTTAGGATACCGATGATCTTTGTACGGCGGAACGATGCTGTCGCGGAGCAAGGCCCATTCCGGACTTCCCTCAGATATCTGTTTCCCTAGTTGCAGTTCCTTTTCGGCAAGCCGTTCCCGAAAAATTTCCCAAGCTGTTTTCAACGCCTCCGGATACATTCCGCCGCTTGGCATGCGACGAAAGGTTTCATAGTCCCTCGGAGTGTATCGGATCACATTACCAGAAAATGTGTCGCCGGCTTCGAATTCCGGCCATTGTTTCATCTCGCGGGAGAATTCGGAATCTTTTTTCGTGTAACGGAATTGCTCGTCGATTTTGCGCTTGTTCCCTTTGCCCCGGCGGCCATCGAGGTGTTCCGTGATTTTTGGCAAGTCGGCGAAGGCGTCCCCCGCAGAAACAGCAGGCTTCAGGCTAGCTTCCGCATCTGCGTGATCGACGTAGTGGTCTGACGGCTCCAACACTTGCGAGAAACCGGTACCGGAGCGAGAAGTGGAGTATCCTACGGGAATGTCGCAATCGTGCCGGATCAGAGGGAATTCGGGTACGAAACCGAGCTCCTTCCGGACCGCAACAATAAACATGCGCTCGCGCAACTGCGGCACGCCGTACCAAGCCGCATTCAGTAGGCAATAACGGGCCTCATACCCCATCTCATCCGCCGTAACCGCAATTTCCTCCGCGATATTGCGGCCAACGAATTTTCCGATCTCGCGAACATTCTCCATCACAAAGGCGATCGGTCGAAGCTCAGCGACATAACGCAAATAGTGGTGGTACATCGTTGCGCGCTCGTCTTCCCCGTGCGCGTGATCTTTTCCGGCAAGGCGCCAAAGCGCCGCACGCCCCAAACGCGAAAATGCTTGGCACGGCGGTCCACCGATTACGACATCAACAGCTTCGTGAACCTCTTCCAAATCGGTGAGATGCGCCACGGCCTCTTGCGGCGTAGTCTTCGTGACGTCGGAGAAAGAACGATAATGACCTGGAGCTGCGCGCCGACCAAAGTTCTTCTCGTGTGATAGTCTCGCGGCCTCATTAATTTCGACGGCAGCCACCGATTGGAATCCCGCGCGATGGAACCCCAAGCTCATTCCGCCACAGCCGGCGAACAAATCAATCGTCCTTAAATAGCCGCGCGACTGCGCTGCCGCCAACTTTTCAGCCACCCACTTGTCACTCACAAATTCAGCTCCCGAACCAGGCGGTCAACCAGCGCCGCCCGATCTTTCAATTCGCATTCCCATACCGTGATAACGCGCCACCCGATCTCTTCAAGCGCCTTCGCATTTCTCACGTCCCTAAGCGCGTTGGCGCTCAACTTTGCACTCCAAAACTCCCGCCTGGAGTTTGGGAGACGTCCTTCCCGGCATCCGGAATGCAGATGCCAGAAGCAACCGTGGACGAATATGACCGTGCGGTGTCTGGCTAGTACGATGTCCGGGCGTCCGGGCAAATCCTTTCGGTGTAGTCGAAAGCGGAAGCCCATCCGGTGCAGGATTGACCGCACCATCAGCTCCGGTTTCGTGTTACCGGACTTTATGCTCGCCATGATCTGGCTGCGCTTTTCCGGGGTGAAAATGTCTGCCATTGATCGGTTATATCAATGCCGAACATCATGGAAAGGCGCTCCCACGATCTGGTCCAGATGACCGGTAGACGTGTGGGCATCAACGACTTTCCAACCTATCAGTTTGTCTCCTGCAAGAGCAATCCGTGCCATCGTCCCAATTGTAACTGGCGACGTACCTTGCTTGCATAGGCATCGGGTGACAGCACGTCGCGGCCCTTGTGGCGGCTGATATTGCAATAGACACAAGCTGCGACGATATTTTTGTCGCTGTCGCATCCGCCGTCGGCGCGTGGGGTCAGATGTTCGGCAGTGACTTGAAGCAGCCGCGCCTGCCGCAATGTGATGCCGTTTTTGGCGGCAAATGCGGCGGGATTGTCCTTCCACATTGGCTGCTCGCAATAATAGCAGGCCCAGCCCTGGCTTAGGGCCTTTCGATCACGGATCTTCTGTAGTTTGCACATAGCATTCTCGCTTCGACAATCTGGTCAAAGCGGATGCGCCGCGGCCGTATCTAAACGGTTCCGCCCCTCGATTGGGAGCCTTATGGCTTCGCGCTGGACGACACCAAATAATGTCACCCCGCAGTCCGTCAGCGGCAATCTCGAATCCTTTTGGATACCGAGGGTGCGGGATTGTCTGAGCGACTAATCCGCCGAGGTTAAAGCCTTCGGCCCGCTCGCGACAAATAATGCATGGGTTGGAATTGGGCAAGGGAGGGGAAGGCCTTCCCCTGACGTCCGGCCGAAGGTCCGTTCGCACCCTTTCCGCAGGGGCTGGCCGCCCCCGCGACGCCCCAAATTGTGCGCGGTTGCAAATGAGCGCGCGCTGCCGGCGGCAGGCGCCGACAGGGATCGCACGTCTGCCCTGACCGCGCTGCGCACTCGGTCCGCCTATCTTGCCGGTGCGACGGCTAAGCACATCTGCGCACGCACGCCGCACCGCCTGCGGTCGGTCCAAGAGCGCTTTTCTTTTCTCGATCCGCCGGAGGGGCGGATAGGTCCTCGTCGCTGACGATCATGTCGGCGCCGCGCGGCGCGCGGCGGCGTTGTCGATCGGCCTCCCGTCTGTCGCTAGGTTGGCCGGCTCTCCCCTCTGGGCGCGTCCCGGCTTCCCGCAAGCCGCTGCGCGGCTCTTCCTCTTCGTTCCAGCCCTTCGGGTGCGTGCCGCCTTCCTGGCCGCGCCCGGCAGGTCGTTCTCGCCGCCCACCCCCGCTCCGCCGGGGGCCTGATGGTTAGGGGGCGGGAATGGAGGATAGCATGGGAAAGACCAGCGAACGCCGTGATGGGGGCAAGCTCCTGTCCGTTGAACTTCATGACGCCTTGCGTGCCAATGATGAGGCGCGGCGTGCCGCCGTGAGGGCGGGCGCGGTGGAGCCGGACTTCGTGCCGGTTGCCAAATTCTTCTCGCCGGTCGGCGCGGCGACATGGCTCGCGACCGAATTGTGCGAGGATGGCGATACGCTGTTCGGGCTGGCCGATCTTGGTTTCGGCTGTCCCGAACTTGGTTCGTTCAGCCTGTCAGAACTCGCATCGGTGCGCTTGCCCTTCGGTCTAGGCATCGAGCGCGATCTGGGCTTTGCTTCCGAGGTTCCGCTGTCGGGCTGGACCGCTGCCGCCCGCCGCGCGGGATCGATCATCACCGCCGAACAGAATTTCCGCCGCGCTGCGCGTGGCGACGAGCTTCCGAAGTCCGAGGGCTGAGGTTGACGCGGGCGGCGCGTCTCGCCGCCAATCCTAAGCCGGTCCGCCCAATCGCGAAACTCGACGGACCGGCACCTTCCAGAAGAAAGGTGAAGACAATGAAACTCGACTTTATCGACCTTGGCAAGCTGTCGATCAGCAAGACCAATATGCGCTATGCCAAGAAGTTGCCCGATATGGCGGATATTCTGCCTACCGTCCGTGCGCGCGGTGTTCTCGTTCCGCTGATCGTCCGTCCGAACTGCGCCGAGGGTGCTTTCGAGATCGTGGCGGGCGCACGGCGCTTCTCTGCGGCAGCCATCGTCGCGGGCGAGAAGGGGGACGCCGAACCCCTGCCCTGCGCGATCCTCGAAGAAGGCGACGATGCCGCCGCACTCGAAGCCTCGTTGATCGAGAATGTCGCGCGGCGCGATGCCGACGAGGTCACTCAATGGGTCAGCTATACGCGGCTGGTTCGCGAGGGGCGCAGCATCGCCGACATTTCCGATACGTTCGAAATGCCCGAGGCAATGGTGAAGCGCATCCTCGCGCTGGGCAACCTATTGCCGCGCATCCGTTCGCTCTATGCAAAGGAGAAGATCCGCGCGAGCACGGTGCGGCACCTGACGATGGCCTCCAAATCTCAGCAGCGCACATGGCTGGCGCTGTTCGATGACGCGGACGCCTATTGCCCGCAGGGCCAGCAGCTCAAGAATTGGCTGTTCGGTGGCGGCGCGATCAGCGCGGCCCATGCCCTGTTCGACGTCGAGGCGAGCGGCCTTGTGATCATTGCCGACCTGTTCGGGGACGAACGCTATTTCGCGGACAGCGATGCTTTCTGGACTGCGCAACTCGCCGCCGTCGAGGAACAGCGGGCGCGGTTTCTGGACGCGGGGTGGAACGAGGTCGTCGTCCTGCCGAAGGGCGGAAATTTTCGCGAATGGGAGCATCGGCACGCGGCGAAGCACAAGGGCGGGCGCGTCTATATCGAGGTTCGCGATAGCGGCGAGGTCGATATCCACGAGGGCTATGTAACGGCAAAGGAAGCAGTACGGCTCGAAAAGGGCGAGAAGATCGAAGCCGCGCCCAAGGCGTCGCGTCCGGAACTAACTTCGCGGATGCAGACCTACATCGACCTTCATCGCCATGCCGCCGTGCGCGCCGAACTGACAAGCCATCCAGCGGTCGCTCTGCGCTTGATGGTTGCCCACGCCGTCGCGGGTTCGCCGCTTTGGAACGTGCGTATCGAGCCGCAATCGACGAAGGACGACGATGTACGCGAGAGCGTTGAGGTCAGCAGGGCCGAGGCGGTGTTCGACGAGAAGCGGCGCGCGGTGTTGGCGCTGCTCGGTTTCGATGCCGAGGAGCCGACAGTAACCAGTGGTAATTCGATGCCGCTCGCGGAGTTGTACCAGCGACTGCTCGACTTGCCCGACCGTGCCGTGATGGATGTGATCGCTATCGTCATGGGCGAGACGCTGTGCGCCGGGAGCGCGGTCGTCGAGGCGGTGGGCCTCCAAATCGGTATCGACATGGCCGCATGGTGGAGCGCCGACGATGCCTTCTTTACGGGTATTCGCGACAAGGCGTTGCTGACTGCGGTTGTTGCCGAGGTTGGCGGAACGGAGGTCGCAACCGCCAATGCCAAAGAGAAGGGCGCGACCTTGAAGGCGATCGTGCGCGATCATCTGGACGGCAATAATGGCCGCACCAAGGTCGAGGGGTGGGTGCCGAGGTGGATGGCCTTTCCACCTGCCGCCTACACCAAGCGCAGCGGGGTGGGCACCGCTACTGCACACACCGAGGCTGTGACGCACAACGCAAAGGCGCAGCGCGAAGCGGCGTGAACTTAGGGCGGCGGCATCCCGCCGCCCTCCATCCTTGAGAGTGAAAAAATCGCGCACCGCCCGCCCTTTCCGGGCGCGCGGCGCGATGCCCCATCGGTCAAATAGTCGTGGCCGGATGATCAGGCAGTTGATAGGGGACGGGCAGAAAAGGAGATCGCCGATGTCTGACGACACCGAGGATAAGCTGCTCGCGCTGACCGCCGATATTGTCGCGGCGCATGTATCGAACAACAGCGTCGGCATGGCCGATCTACCCGACCTGATTTCACGCGTGCATGGCGCGCTCGCGGGACTTGGTTGCCCGGTCGAGGAACCGGTAGACGAGCAGAAACCGGCTGTGTCGATCCGGGCTTCGGTAAAACCCGACTACATTGTGTGTCTGGAAGACGGCAAGAAGCTGAAAATGTTGCGCCGTCATTTAATGACGCACTACAGCATGACGCCCGATGAATACCGCGCCAAGTGGAACCTCCCGAGGGATTATCCGATGGTCGCGCCAAACTATGCGGAAAAGCGCCGCGCGCTTGCCAAGGAAATCGGCCTCGGCACTAAAGGGCACGGAGGCGGCCGCAAGTCTGCCGCCAAGGTTCCAGCGCGCCGCGGTCGCGACTAACTATCATGCCTTTGGGCTGAGCCCTAGTTTAGGGATTTGGGGGAAGCTGGTCGGTGAATATTCGCGCTTGGCTCGACAACGGCACGGTGTCGGCTCAACGCATGCCTGCCCTCCTTCCCATCCTAATTCGCCAAGCGCGGCTGGAGACCCCGATTACCTACGGGTCGGTGGCTAGGGAACTTGGCATTCACCACCGAGCTGTACACCACATCGCCGGCCATATCGGCCATACGTTGGCCGCTATCGGAGCGCTTCGTGGCTGGAAGGGACGACCGCCGCCGCCGCTACATTCGCTCGTGGTCAACGACGTCACTGGCCTGCCCGGTTCCGGCATCAATGGCTTTTTGTCCAAGACCTACAGTCGTGCTCGCACGAACGACGCCAAGCGCGCGGTTCTGAAAGCAGTCTATGCCGATGCTGCCACCTATCAACACTGGCCCGAACTATGTGAACTCCTCGATATTCCGTTCGACGCCGGCTCTCTGGCCAAGGCTGTCGAGAGAGCGCGTAAATCTAAGGGGCGAGGCGGCGAGGGACCCGATCATTTCAGGCTTAAGACACATGTCGCAACTCATCCTGAGATAGTCGGGCTCTTTGCAGGCAGCACGCATGGCGTAATTGAACGCGCAACCGCGTCGGGGGACTGCATTGACATTCTATTCGAGCGACGCGGTCTTCAGTTCGCAGTTGAGGTAAAACCCCATCATGCGAGCGAAGGCGATATGGTGCGAGGTGTTTTCCAGTGCCTCAAATATCGGGAGGTGTTAATGGCCGAGGCCATTGTAGCTGACAAGGAAATACGGACCCGCGTCGTCCTGGTGCTTGGAGGGAAAGCGACATCCGCGGTCGTAAGCATAGCGCACAGATTGGGTATCGATTTCCTCGAACAGGTTCGAGACCACTAATCGGTAAATTCTCCCCGTGGATTATGCGCCTCGCATTCCAACGATTTGGAGGCGGCTCCAAGCCGTCGTCATCCGATTCCCTGCATGTTCCATTCGGGTTGGACGAGACGGATCAATCCGGCTTCGAGTCCGGGAGCCGTCAGTACAGGAAGCTCCTTCCATTCGGTCGGTTCAGGGGTCGCGACTAGGACTTCGACGCGGCGGCCCTCCGCCAAAGCTTCTAGAATACGACCTTTAATGCGCGCACTGGTCCGCTGACGACTATGGCCACGAACATAATGAGCCATACGGGTTCGAATGCCTCTCTGTGTCAGCCCGATGTAACGGATGACACCATCGACCACGAAGGCATAGACGCCAGGTTCACGGGGCGCCGAAGTGTCTAGCACGAAGACTTCTTCGCTCACTGAGGTCCACTCGCCGATTCGGATGAAACCGGCGTCAAGGAGCTTAGACGGAGGAAAGGGCTCAATAGCCGTTGATGCTGACTTTGCTGTGCGCTTCGCGAGCGCTTCCACCCTATCGACCGGAACTGAGATGGCGTCGATGCCGGCGCTGCGGATCTTCCCAAGGCTCATTCCCGAGCGTTCGAGAACATGCCGTACATGCTGGTAGCGTATCTCCAGAATGCTCGCGATCTCGGTTCTAAAGTAACCCGCCAACGCAAGGGCGCGGATTCGGTCTGCCTTAGTTATGAGGCCGGCTACTACGCTCTCGGGGGAGGGGCGCTGGGCCTCCAAGACCGGTCCAAAAGCCTTAGGCGACATCAATAGTCGCCAAGAATGTTGCCGAGCTGTCGCGCCGCTTCATTTCATCGCCCATACCAAACAGAATTTGGAACTGCGCCCGTTAATCTGCGACGTCGCAGCGCGCATCGAAGGTGGAAGACCTAGAATGGCGCTACCCAATCGTCGTTACCGAAAGCTTCGTCCTTCGCCTCACCCTCATCGATGCTGACATTCTCCACGATGCAACGCGCACGCTGATAGAGTTCGTCGAACGTGATAATTTCCGGCGACCGGATATTTCGTCTATAGAGTTCAAAGCACGCAACCTTGTCGTCATTCCCCATCAGCTCAGCCATGTGGCCAATAACGAGGTAGCTGCGGGGCTCAATCGAATAGGCGAACTCACCGGTATCGTTGCCCTGTTCGTCCTTCAACGCGTCCCGGAACCTTTTGCGACTGAATTCGAACGCGGTTTTCTGCGTTTGCGTCACCGCGGCAGATAGTTCGCCGGAAACGGCCCAGCAACCCGCGCGATACGCGTCTTTCCGTAACAGGTCTGTTGCGTCCCTTTTTATCTCAATCAGCACATACTGGCTGATTTCGGCACGTGTCCGCATTAGTGCGTCCGCGGTTTTGCCGGGAGTATCAAACGAATTGCCGGTTGTTCGCGACTCCAGCTTTTGACCCACCTTATCCAAAAAAACATAGTTCAAACCATGCCCAAAAACCCATGGATTGCGCTCGAAGAATGCCTGCCAAGTGCGCTCATTTTTGGCGCTGCCCAGTAACGCCTCGAATTCCGCAAGAGCCTGTCGTTTCCCTGCGACAGCGTAAATGTCATGGGGCAGCGATGGAGTTTCGGCGATTTCCTTTATGATTGCCGCGCCCTTATCAGTGCCGAGAAGCATACCCAACGCAGCCACATCAACGTTCTCGAGCGAAACTCGCGCCTTCGTGGCCTCCGACAGGTCGAGATGCGAAATGATCGAGAGGAGCTGCGCCATCTGCGCTGTTTGGCAGTGGTTGACTTGGACATGGCCATCTTCTTGCCAGCCGAAGCGCTGATGAAGGCGAAGCTTTGTGATCTTCAACGAGCCGAAGTCCCGACGATCGGACACATAAAAGGCTTTCACCGCTAACTTACAGCGTGAGGTGAGTTCGACTTCGCCTACATCTTCTTCGCTCTCTGCAACGATCGTAGCGAACGCTCCCTTCTTCGCGGGATGAGTGTAAAGCTGATTTGGCTTATAGTTCGCCAGATAATCGACGTCGTCGGACATGGCTTATGCTATCACGACCTACAGGCGGGATCGATAGGCAGTGATGCGATCGCCGGCTTTCCCCAATCTGCGATTGGGGTCCGGCCTCCTAGAACAGTAAACCGGACGGAACGGAATTGTTGCCGGAGGCCCCGGCTAGACGGTCGCCAAATATTGTTGGGGGGCGGGCTCGGTTGCCACTCCCAAGGTCTCTATCTCTGCTATGCGCTCGAATTCGACGAGATATTCTTGGCGATGCAGCGTTAGCCAGCGCGCCACGTTCGGATTGGCAAGTAGCTTCGAGAGATAACCGCGCGCGAGCGTTAGATGAAGATTGTCGATGCCGTAGCTATCCTCAACCGACGTAATACGGCTCTGAAGGACCGCAAGCTCCCGTTCCATTCGGGCTATTTGCTGTCCGTCGGGTGTAGGGGTTCGTCCGGGCCTGCCCTTGTGCTTAATCAATTGGTCGGGTGACGTCGCGGCGAGGAGAGCGCTTGCAAAAACCGAACTGAAATTGTTCTGCCCAGCCATGAGATCGGCGGCTTCGATTTGGCGAATGGGAGACATGCGCCTCAGAATATCGAACACCTTGATCGAGCAATTGGTCTCTTTCAGCTTCTCCGCCACGTCGGGGCTGATTCCATCCAGTAGCCTGAAGCGCTTCACGATTGTGTCAGCCTCAAGGCCGAGCGCTTCTGCTATCTGCGCCGGTGCGACACCTCGTTCGACCGCTCGCACGATCATCCTGTGCTCCTGAACGGGCGGAAGGCGGCTGATACGCTTGTTGTATGTGTAGGTGTCCTCTTCCGTCGCGAGCAGGCATTCGACTTCTTCTATGCCAAGCTGCTTGAGGGCTTCGATCCGCAAATGCCCGTCGAGAAGATAATAGCGTTGATCATTTCCCGGCGCGGCGATCACAGCTGGCGCCTCGACCAGCCCAATGGCTTTTATCGAACGCAATATCTGCCCGTATTTACCGCTTTCGAGTGCGCCTTGCCGCAAGCTTTTAAGCGGCACGATGGCGGCGATCGGTACGGTGACAAAGTCCCTGTCGAACGCCGCGCGGACCCGGCCTTCATCAATCGGCTGCATGACCTGCCATCCTTAGTTCAAGCCAGCGCGGAACCTGGTCGAGGCTCTCGGCGCGTAACATCGTGTGAAACCCATCGTCGGCCAGCAATTCCTTCATCGCCTCGACGACGAAAAGTAGGCGAGTTTGCGCGAACTCGGATTTCTTGACCAACAGTCGCTGCTTCTCCGCTTCGCGCTGGTAAATTTCCATCAACTGACTGGCGGTCAGCCGACGCGATGTCCGCTTGCGGCCGAGCCTCCCATCTGGAAGGCCCTTATTACGGGCTTCGAGACGGGCTTCCAGCAATCGCCGAACCGCCGTCAGCTTCTTCCCTCGCAGATCGCCTTTTTCATATGCGTCGAGCAATATTCGCTGCGCCTCGTCCGATTCCGCGCGTGAAATTTCGATCGCCAAAGTGATAGGGATGAGCCCCGTCTCTACCGCCGAGAGAAGTCGCTCCTCACCACGCGAGATCAAGTTGAGAACCAGATTTACCCAAGACGCCGACACGCCGATTTTTTCCGCGATCGCTGTTTCGGTATGTCCCCGCTTCCTGAGTTCGCCAACCTCGCGGATGAGATCGATTGGCCGGTGATGCCGCCGCGCGATGTTTTCGACGAGGCTCATGACAAGGCACTCGCTTTCGGTCGCCTCGATCACGACCGCAGGTATTTCCTCTTCTCCGAGCATCTGGAATGCCTCCAGACGCCCCTCGCCGCAGACGAGGTCATATACGAGCCCCCCACTACCCGCCCTTCGGCTCACCGTGATCGGGCGCTTCAAACCGATCGCCTCGATATTATCGACAATCTCTCGGTGCTGACGCTTGTTCCGCCCGCGCGGATTTAGGACATTGATCCGGGATAACGGGATCATCTCTATATGCTGCGGGCGTGATACGTCGCTCATGCCACCTCGCTCAGCGGCACCGGTGCCGCGATGTGGTATAAATAATCGAGGCACTCGAACCGATAGGCATCGAGACCCAGTCCATTGTCCTCCGCCAGCCGTAGCCGTCGCGCCGCGAGATCGATGCGGGGAAATAGATAATAGTCGAGCGGTCTCCGGTTCATTCGGTCCATCCGGACGACGATCGTGATGTCCGGGAGAAGGGCGGTGTCGAACCGTGGCTTCCATCGCAGCAAGCCGGTCGGCGTGGACGTGCAACGGGCTATGACTATCGAAAGGCTGAACTCGCCGTTGACGAGAAGCCGCTCGCCTTTGTCGTCCTGGCCGACGACACTGCCCGTCTCGACCAGACCCTCCAGAACATCTTTCACCACATCGGGGTGCAGGCGTCGAAGGGCTCGGTTGATTTCAATATAGCGGTAATCGTGGTCTGGCCGATAACCCACTAAACTGTAGGCTTGCAGCAGGCTCCCGAAACGCGATCCATAAGCACTGCTTGAGGCCATTCCGTCGGATTCGTCGATGATGAGGCCGGAGAGTAGTCCCCGGCGTTCGTAAAGATCGCGAAGTGCGCCGAGCATTTCTTCGTCGCTGAGTCGGAATGAGCGTGCCCCGATAATGGATCGCGCCGCTTCGAACAGATCGCGCTCAACGATCGCATCAAAGGCGCCCTCCGCCCGGATCCAGATGCCCGGATCGTTTCGAACGCGCTTCTTCTTGAGCTTGAAGGATTGTCGGTTCCAGACATTGTCGCCGACATATTTCTCGTTGATCAGCACCTGATGAACTGTGCCTCGGGTCCAAGGACGATCGAGGTCGGTGCGGATTCCGCGGCGATTGAGCCCGTCAGCGATTTGAGCCTCAGTCTGCCCCTCATGAACGAAGGCCCGATAGACATCGCGAACGACCTCCACTTCCTCGCTCGGGCCGAGAGTGAGGATAACGCGATCGGTTTGAATGCTTTTGTGCTCTCCACGCCTCAGCACGGCCTTCACATGACCCTGTTCGTCGACAAGCGTCCGCCGAAGCCCGAAACCCGCGCCGCCGCCTTGGCGGAACCCTTTTTCAATTAGTCGGCCTTGACCCGCGAAAACCTTCGCCGATAGCTCGCGACTATACTCGCCAGCCATGGCGCGCTTGACGCCCTTTACGATCGTCGAGACCGGGCTGCCGTCATTGTCGAACTGCTCCGCGCAATATTCGACGGCGATCCCTGCCCGCTTACAGATATATTCGTAGTAGGCGCTCTCGTCGGCGTCCTGGAACCGGCCCCAGCGACTGACATCATAGACCAAAACCATCGTGAAATCGGCTGTCCCGGTCTGAACATCCTCGATCAATTTTTTGAGAGCGTCCCGGCCGTCGATACTCAATCCGCTTTTTCCGGCGTCGGCATAGGTTCTGACGATCTCAATTCCGCGAGTCTCAGCGTACCGGCGGATTGCCTCACCTTGATTCTCGGTGGAGTAACGCTGGTGATCGGTCGACATCCGCACATATTCGGCAGCGCGAACCGTCGGCGACAGCGCTTCGCCTTCTTTTCGGAACTGATCGGACCATTCTGCCACTTCACCAGCCCCAAATCTAAAGAGGATGGCTCGCAGGGTTCGGCCGTATGCGATCCCCACGAGTCGATGACGCAACGCGGGGTGAGTATAGACGGCGAGGAGAGGTAAGATGTTGCCGAAAACGGGCAAGAGTTTACCGCAACGACAGGCCGACATCACCTTCGCGGAACTGGTTTCAGCCGCGCTCACGGAGGAAGTCGGAGAGACCCATCGAGGGGTCAAAACGCTGATGCGATGGACGGGCGCCAGCGAGCGATGTGTGAAGCATTGGCTCGCTGGAACTCACGCTCCTAGTGGATCGCACCTACTCGCGCTGATGCGACATTCGGACGAACTTCTGCGTCACCTGCTCATCGCCGCCGGGCGGCGCGAAGCTACTGTTGGGCTCGAGCTCGCCAGCTTGCGCTTTAAGCTTCGCGAGCTCTTACTGTTGATGGACGAAGGAGGCGCGCCGCCAATACGTCACTGACGCGCTGCCTCCTCCGAAACTATCATTCGCCCGGCATGGTATTGGTCGAAGCGTAGTCCTTGAACTTGTCCGTAAAGTTCGCGTGATAGTCGTCGATCTGCATCTGCGCATTTTCCTCGGCATCGGCTTGCGAATCGCCGCCCGCCCGGTTGGTCGCCGTAACCGCTGCCTTAAATGCCGATTGTTCTGTGTCGCACGCCGACTTCACGGAAAGTTCAAACTCCGCCTCCGTCACCTTGGCCTCAAGCTGCTTCTTGAGATGCTCGCGGAGGCATTTCGTGAAGGCGGCTCGCGTCGCGTCGACATTGCCGGCCGGTGCTGGCGCCATTGCAGCCAAAAGAATTGAAGCGATAAGCATCCTGCGACTCCCCGTTTGCAGATGTTCTGTGGTTAGAAATTAGCGCAGCCCGAAAAAAATTGGGAGCGCCATTTTGCGCCACCATTCGATCCGGTCGTTCGCCAAGTTAGCCCCTGCAACCAACGCATGCCTCCGCGCGATATTGAATCTGAAGCCAAATGATGGAATTCGCCGCAAGCCGTCAGGCTAGCGCGATGGGTGCCCGGTTCTGGGCTCCCTATCCCTTTCGGGACTGGGCCGGGCACCAATTCCTATTTCGTACGTCAGAACAAGAACTCGGGTTTCCTACAATATTCGGTCGTGTCATTGTCGGCATATGGCAAAGCAAGCGAGAAAATGGCGGGACAGGGCGCTCGCGATCGAATTTTGGATCGCGACCTGTGTGGTGGGCGGTTCCTTTGTTGTTGGCCTTCTCAGAGCGCTGGGTTATCTTTTCGATTAGAGGAGAAGTCGTCGGCCGAACATGTTCAACAAGCTCCACGGTCGGAATCGAACCTCCGGACTTTTAAGTACAGTACTTACGGGGGCTTTTTAGGGGGCCTCCAAATTAGCATCGGACTGAATGACTAGCCTTCCCTTCGGTTCTTGCGATTATTCGATTCCCTTCACCCGCTCCAGCTTTCGTAGCGCTTTGCCACGCTAAATTGCGATCCGCGAAAGCCCGGCCGACCTTGCACAGCGAGGATCGACTGTATGGCTTTGCCACGACGGACCGTTGGATTTATGCCCTCGCCACCGAGACCGACTGGCTAACGAACGCAATATCGCGATAAGCCGTCAGGAAGGATATGTCGGCTGCATCGCGACCGACGCAGATGCGCGCCATCTCCGACGCACTCGCCATGCCTGTCGCATCGACCAGGTGCCAATCGCCGTCCAGATAGACCTCGGCGACGGCGTGAAAATCCTGCGGCGAAACGCGAAGTGCATAAGCGCTGGCCATCCGCGCCGGAATATGCGCGGCGCGGGCGAGTGCGATCATCACATGCGCATAGTCGCGGCACACCCCGCGGCGCTCGACGAAGCTGTCGAGGGCGCCGGTCTCCGAAGTGCTGGAACCCGAAACATAGGTGAAGCGGCTTTCGATCCAGTCCCGCATTCGGCCGATCTTCGCCCCGCCCTCATGATCGCCGAAGCGGCGCTCAACAAAGGCGTGGAACTTGTTCGACGGGCAGTAGCGCGATTCGTTGAGATAGGGGATCGCCTCGGCCGGTAGACGGTGGAGCGGCACCGCGGCGAGCGAGCGAAAGTCGGTGTCGGGCCGGTCGATCTCCACCCGCGCGCGATATTCGGCGCGGAGGCTTCCCTCGGCGCGCAGCCAGATCGGCTCGCAAATGCCATCCGCCGCGGGAACGCGCGCGATAAATTCGGGCGTGCCAACGTCGAGCGAGGCGTCGAGGATGCGCTGGCCATGGCCATTCGCCGCCTCGATCTGCAGCATCAGATCGACGGGTTCGGACAGCCGATAATTTAGGGAGGCGGAAATTTCGAGTTTCATCTATCGGCAACGCATGACGGAGGGTTCGGTGGCGCTAGGGACAGCAGAAAGAAAGAGCAAGTGACGCCGGCGCGGACCATCCCGTTCATTGTCGTGACAATCTTCATGGACGCGGTCGGCTTCGGCATCATCATGCCGGTGCTGCCGCAGCTCGTGATGGAGGTCGGCCGGATCGACCTGCCACACGCGATCGAGGTCGGCGCGTGGATCGGGCTCGTCATGGCGGTTGCGACCTTCCTTGCCTCGCCGGTACTCGGCAATCTGTCGGACCATTTCGGGCGGCGGCGCGTGCTGCTGCTCGCGCTCGGTGGGCTCGCGGTCGACTATGCGCTGCTGACGATCGTCGAGACATTGCCATGGCTGTTCATCGCGCGCGCCTTGTCGGGCATCTTCGGCGGCAGCTATGCGGCAGCGCAGGCCGCGATCGCCGATATCACCAAGCCGGAAGAACGCGCGCGCAACTTTGGCTTCGTCGGCGCCGCGTTCGGCGTCGGCTTTGTCGCAGGCCCCGCTATCGGAGGGTTCCTTGGCGAGATCAGCCCTCGCGCGCCCTTTGTCGCCGCCGCGATCCTTGCGGCCGCCAATATGCTCTATGGCTATTTCATCTTCCCCGAAACGCTGTCGCCCGAGCGGCGCCGCCGCTTCGACTGGCGTCGCGCCAATCCGCTCGGCGCATGGAAAACGATGCGCACGCTGCCCGGCATGGACGGCGTCGCGGGGGTGCTCGTGCTGTGGCAGATCGCAAGCCTTGTCTATCCGATGACGTGGAGCTTTTATTGCATCGCGCAGCTCGGCTGGACGCCGGGGATGATCGGCGCGAGCCTTGCCGCGGTCGGCGTAATGATCGCGCTGGGGCAGGTTTTCGTCGTTGGCCCCGCGGTTGCGCGCTTCGGTGAGCGCGACGCCGCGACGCTCGGGATTCTCGTCGCGGTTGCGGTTTATGTCGGTTACGCCTTCACGACCTCGACCATCGGCGCCTTTTTGCTGCTGATCCCCGTCGCCCTGCAGGCGCCGGTGCAGCCGTCGCTGATGGCGATGATGTCGCGCCGCGCGACGGCGGAGACGCAGGGCGAGGTGCAGGGGATTTCGGCGATGGCGATGGGGCTCGGCCAGCTGTTCGCACCCCTGCTGCTCACCGGCACAATGGCCTATTTTACCGCCGACGGCGCGCCGGTGCATTTCCCGGGCGCGGCATTCGTCGTTGCGGCGATCTTTGGCCTGCTCGCCATCCTGATGCTCCGCCGCCTGCCGCGCGCGACGCGGACGAGCGAAGATGAGGCGGCCGATCAGATACCGCCGTCGGTCACGGCATAGCCGAGCGCCTCGAAACCTGTCGCCAGCATCGCAACGCACGCCGCCACTTGCGTCGCATCGGTCGAGCGGATGACGAAATTCGCGCCGGTCTTGCCTTCGCGGAAGAAGGGATAGCTGCCGATCGCAACGCCGGGATAATCCTTTTCCCCCTGCCGCAGCAGGTCGGCGATTTCGCTTTCGGGCGCCCACGCCCCGATCGTATGCGCAATCAGCGGCGCGCCGCCCTCAAGCTCACCAGTCAACGCGTCGAGCATGCCCGCGGTGATGTGCGGCACCCCCGCCATCACGAACAGATTGCCGATGCGGATGCCGGGCGCGCCCGACATGCGGTTGGGGATCAGATCGGCGCCGTCGGGCACGCGCGCCATGCGCAGGCGCGCCTCGGTCAGTTCGGCACCACGCGCGGTATAATATCGCTCGAGGATCGCGCGCGCCGCCGGATGGATCATAACGCCGACGCCGAGCGCCTTCGCCACCGCGTCGACGGTAATGTCGTCGTGCGTTGGACCGATGCCGCCGGTGGTAAAGACATAGTCATAGCGCGCCCGAATCGCGTTCAGCGCATCGACGATCTCGTCCTCGACATCGGGGACGATGCGCACTTCGCGCAGGCGGATCCCCTGCACTTCGAGCCAGGTCGCGATCTGCGACACATTCTTGTCCTGCGTGCGGCCCGAGAGAATCTCGTCGCCGATCACCAGCACGGCGGCGGTCCATATGCGTTCGTCGCTCATGCCTTTGCCTTAACCCGGAACGATGACAAAACAAGCCCGATGGATCATCGCAATCGTTCCTGATATGTTCCACCCGAATCACGCTGATATGGGAGAAGCGCAATGGCCGACGAACTGATTTTCTTCACCAACCCGATGTCGCGCGGGCAGATCGTCCGCTGGATGCTCGAAGAGGTCGGGGCGCCATATGAACAGCGTATTCTCGATTATGGCACGACGATGAAGGACTCAGAATATCTGGCGGTCAATCCGATGGGCAAGGTTCCCGCGATCGTTCATGACGGCAAGGCCGTGACCGAATGCGCTGCGATCTGCGCTTATCTGGCCGATGCCTTCCCCAAAGCCGGCCTTGCTCCCGATGTCGCCGACCGCGCCGATTATTATCGCTGGCTGTTTTTCACCTCGGGCCCCGTCGAGCAGGCGATCACCGCCAAGCATTTCGGGGTCGAGCCCGACACAGAGCAGCAGCGCATGGCGGGCTTCGGCTCGCTTCCCGCCGCGCTCGATGCACTCGAAAGCGCCGTCGCGGGCAAAGCCTTTGTTGCGGGAGATCGCTTCAGCGCCGCCGATGTCTATGTGGGCAGCCAGATCGACTGGGGCCTGCAATTCGGCACCATTCCGTCGCGTCCGGCGTTCGAGGCCTATGTCGCGCCGCTTCGGACACGCGCTGCGTACAAACGTGCGAAGGAGATCGACAACGGCCTGATTGCCGAAATGCAGGGAGCTGGCACCGCCGGATAGGACTGCAAAAGCCATCGTCTCTGAGGGGCTGTTTTGGGGTGGGGAGCTGTGTCATTGCCCTCTTTGGACATCGCCCGGCTGGATCCGGATCGGATCGGCGCAAGGGCGGCGCAATATTCCAAAGTTCAGGAAAGTTCAGCCCTGTGAGCGCCCCGATTTGCAAGTGGCGGCGTGCAGGATGTGCGCGGCACGTCCTATCATGGTCGTAACCGTAAGCCGGGCCGCGACCGCTTTTTGTTCACCGAATGAAAGAGCCGGATGAAGGCTGGCACGGCCGGATAATGTAGGAAAGACCTTTTTTTGAAGGCGATGTCTGTTTTGGGGTGCACATCCTTATCTAAAGCTCCCGCTCGTTACCCACCGTTCGTCATCCCGGGCTTGACCCGGGATCCCGCTTTTTGACGCGCTCACTGGCTTCGACTTCAAGCGGGACCCCGGATCAAGTCCGGGGTGACGAGGATATATAGGGCAGCTCCCGGTTGCTTCCGGCCATTCCATCCTCATTGACCGTGAACGGCGGATATGGGGTGGAGAGCGGACATGTCGGTGGGCGACGGCGAAGCCCGGCAGCGGACCTAAAATTAGCGGTCCTCCTTGTGCCGGGAGTGATAGCGAAGACGCTTCATCTCGTCCTTTCGATTGGATTTGAACCAGATTGTCCGTTGATCAGGTGTCATTTCTGCGGGCATCGTCCAAGAGCAAGCCTCAAATATTTCATCAGCCATTCGACCAGCTTCCGAATTCGACAACGGCTTTTTCGCCCGAAACAGTTGCTTCGTTGCTTCGGCTCCCGTGCATTGCGAGAAATCGACAACCCAAGGTAGCGGCGTAGTTGCGTTAGCAACAAGCGGAAGGATTGCGACCACTGCGGCGAAAGAGTTTGAAACCCAGTTCATAGCCATCTTATCGGACGATCGACGGCATTTCGGCAAGCCTTGGAATGCCCCAATAGCAGCAATCGGTCGTTTGCCGCCCTTGGATCCGGATCGGGAGCGAGTGTTGGAAACGACGCGGAATCTAGGCTTTCAGGTCGGTGACGAACCCGCGCCAAATCAGCGCCAAGTTCAAAAATGTAAATCCACCAAGAACTGCAGGCCAGTTGCCCCCGAAACCTCCGTCAGCCCATTGCAGGCCTAGGCCTATCAGGATGCTTACGTAAGCAATCCCAAACAATATCTGTTCCGCTGTCGACAGATTCATCGCCGGCCTCCTTAGCGGGGACCATTATGCATAAGTTCGATGTCTGCAATCGGTCGTTTCCGGACTTCGACATCCCGGGCTTGACCCGGGATCCCGCCTTTTGAGGCGCCCACTGGCTTCGACCTCAAGCGGGACCCCGGATCAAGTCCGGGGTGACGACGAAAGATAGGTCGGCTTCCGGCCGTTTGCTGCCGTTACGACCACAACCTACAGGGCTCCTCAGCCCAAAAAAAGAGCCCGGCGAACGCTTCGCCGGGCTCTCTCGGTTCGTGTCTGTCCGACCGCTTAGTCGCGGCTGCCCAGCAGGTTGAGCAGGAAGGTGAACATGTTGACGAAGTCGAGATAGAGCGTCAGCGCGCCCATGATCACCGACTTGCCGACAAAGTCGGTCCCGCGGACATAGAAATACATGCTCTTGATCTTCTGCGTGTCATAGGCGGTGAGGCCCGCGAACAGCAGCACGCCGATCACGCTGATCGCGAGGCTGAGCGCGCTCGACTGCACGAACAGGTTGATCAGCATCGCGACGAGGATGCCCACGACGCCCATGATCAGAAAGGTGCCGAAGCCCGACAGATCCTTCTTGGTGGTGTAGCCATAGAGGCTGAGGCCAAGGAAGGCTGCCGCGGTCGCGAAGAAGGTCGTTGCGATCGACGATGCCGTAAAGGCGAGGAAGATCGTCGACATCGACAGACCCATCACCGCCGCATAGACCCAGAACAGCGCCTGTGCGGCACCGGTCGAGAGCTTGTTGATGCCGAAGCTCAACACCAGCACGAAGGCCAGCGGTGCGAGCGCCACCACCCACATCAGGGGGCTGCCGATCAGCGAGGCGGTAAAGCCGCTGTTATACGCCAGCATCGCGACGATGCCGGTGAGCAGCACGCCCGAGCCCATATAGTTGTATACCGACAGCATGTACGACCGCAGGCCGGCATCGACGGCCTGGTCCATTGCGTTCGCGCCGGCGCCAAAACCGGAAGCCGCCATATTGGGGTCGTTCCAATTCGCCATTTTTCATCTCCATAACCGGCCAGCCCATACCGGCCGTGGATAGTAATATCGGGGGTTTGCCCTCTTGTTTCAAGCGAAACCGGACATCAGCAATATTCCAGCAATATATTAGCTTGTCTGGAAGTTGGGGATCGCGGTTCCTGTCGGCACCGCTATGCTGTCAGCCATGTCCAAGCACCGCCTGTTCGTCGCGTTGCGGCCGCCGCGCGCGATCCGCGACATATTGATCGCCGCGATGCACGGCATAGCCGGCGCACGGTGGCAGGATGACGAGCAGCTCCACCTGACGCTACGCTTCATCGGCGAGGTCGATCACCATCAGGCCGAGGATATAGCGGCGGCGCTCGGCGGGCTTTACGCGCCCACGGTCACAGTGCGGATCGCGGGTGTCGACCTGTTCGAACGGCAGGGGCGGCCGCACATGGTGTGGGCGGGAGTGGAACCGCACGAAGCGCTTGCGGCGCTGCACCGCAAGGTCGACCAATTGCTCGCGCGCGTCGGCGTGGCGCCTGAAACGCGGACATTCATGCCGCATGTCACACTCGCCCGGCTCAATCGCGGATCGGGCCCGGTTGCGCCGTTCCTGGCGCTGAACAGCGATCTTGTGAGCGCGGACTTCGCTTTCGACCATGTCACGCTCTACGAAAGCGAGCTTGGCCATGGCGGGTCGCGGTACCACCCCGTCGCGCGTTATCCGCTGGGCAGCGAGAATTCGGCGACAAGCGCGGCCGCGACGGCGTCGACGTCGTCCCAAGTCGTGGCAAAGCCGTCGTCCGCGCCATAATAGGGATCGGTGACGCCCTGTCCGCCGCGGCCGGGGAGCAGATCGAGCATCAGCCGGAGATCTGCGGTCGCGTCGGCCGGGCGGATTGCGAGAGCGTCGCGCAAATTGCTCTTGTCGGCGGCGAGTATCAGGTCGAAGCGGTAAAAATCTTCGCGTGACAATTGGCGTGCGCGCAGGCCCGATATGTCGATGCCGCGGCGACGGGCTTCAGCCTGCGCGCGGCGGTCGGGCGCACGACCGACATGCCAATCGCCGGTTCCCGCCGAATCGAGCGTCGCGTCGATGCCGGCGCGTGCGAAGGCGGCGCGAGCCGCGCCTTCGGCAAGCGGCGAACGGCAGATATTGCCGAGGCAGAGGAAAAGGATGGCGGGCCTCGCAATTTCTCCATTGCCTCGCATATCGATATGCCTCCCCATAAAGTTGAACCGACTTTCAACTTGCGCCTGTGCCCGGCTCTGCTAGCCATGCTGCATAACAGATAGAGGGTCAGGGAGAGGGTTGCCAGATGGCCGAGACCGCCAGCGAGAATGTCACGTCCGGTGCGCCGGTTCCGGCCGAACCGAAAGCCACCGGATATAGCTGGTACGTGCTGTCGGTACTCGTCGTCGTCTATATCCTCAATTTCATCGACCGGCAGATCATCAGCATCCTGGCCGTCGACATCAAGGCCGACCTTGGCCTCTCCGATGGCGACATGGGCTTCCTCGGCGGGGCCGCCTTCGCGGTCTTTTATGCGCTCTTCGGAATCCCCCTGGGCCGCCTCGCCGACAATTGGAACCGCGTCCGCCTGCTGTCGATCGGGCTGACATTGTGGTCGGCGATGACCGCGGCATCGGGTTTTGCCTATAATCAGGTCAGCCTGACCCTCGCGCGGATGGGGGTCGGCGTCGGCGAGGCGACCGCCAGCCCGACCGCCTATTCGCTGATCTCCGACTATTTTCCCAAGCGACAGAAGGCTACGGCGCTCGCGATCTATTCGTCAGGCCTCTACCTCGGCGGCGGGGTGTCGTTGTTCATCGGCGCGCTAATCGTCGAGGCATGGAACCGGAATTATCCTGCGGGCGGTCCGATGGGGCTCGTTGGCTGGCAGGCGGCATTTCTTGCCGTCGGCGTCCCCGGACTGCTCCTCGCGCTTTGGGTTGCCAGCCTTCGCGAACCGGTGCGCGGCGCGATGGACGGCGTCGCAAGCCCCGGCTGCCCGACCCCCTTTCGCGAGTTCGGCAAGGATCTGTCGATGATCGTCCCGCCGCTGACGCTGTGGGGTGCGGCAAAGCGCGGTCCCGCGGCGCTCGCAATCAACATCGGCTTTGCCGTCGCAATCGCCGCCTTCGCCTGGTGGATGATCCGCCTGACGGGCAATTTCCCCCAATGGTCGGCGGTAGCGCTTGGCTATTATGCGGTCTTTTCGTGGGCGAGCGCGCTTCGTGCCCACGACCCGGCGACTTTCCGGCTGATCTGGGGCACGCCCGCCTTCATCTGCACGACATTGGGCTATGGCCTCGTCAGTCTCGCCGCCTATGCGATCGCCTTCTGGTCGGCGCCCTATGCCGAAATCGTGCTGGGATTGCCCAAGCAGGAACTCGCCTTCATTCTCGGCGCGAACGGCGCGGTCGCGGGTTTCGTCGGGGTGATCCTGGGCGGCCGCCTCGCCGATCATCTGCGCGCGAAAAATCCGGCGGGTCGCATCCTGATGATCATCTTTGGCGTCGTCGCGCCGATCATTCCGATCTGGATCGGCTACACGACCGAAAATTCGACGCTTTTCTATGTCATGAATTTCCTTGCCGGCATGTTTGGTGCCGCCGCACTCGGCGCAGCCGCGGCGACGACGCAGGACCTCGTCCTGCCGCGAATGCGCGGCACGGCGACCGCGGCCTTCTTTTTGGGCACCACGCTCGTCGGCCTGTCGTTCGGCCCCTATATGGTCGGGCAGATCTCTGACCTGGCGGGAACGATCGTCGATGGCAAGCCGGTCGGCGACCTGCGCACCGGCATATTGTCGCTGATCGGGGTTGCGCCGATCGCGCTCGGCCTGCTGCTCTATGCCTATCGCGCGGTGCCCGGCGCCGAAGCGACGATCGCCGAACGCGCGGCGGGCGCCTGACCCTTCGGTCGCGACGCCCGCCAGACGAATCGATCGGGTCTTACGCTCCGCCACCCCCGCCTAAGCAGGAGCGGCTAAGGGGAAGCGCTTTTACTTCGCGGTCTCTTTGACGATCACACCGCACGCGACGCGGCCGCCGCTGTTGCCGCTGGGGTCTGTCTTGTAATCGTCAGGGCCGGCGTGGATCACAAAGGCCGCACCGTCGGCGTCGAGCAATCCGCCGTCGCCCTCAAACCGCGAACCGACCAGGCGCAGCGTCGCACGGCCGATCTGGTCGGGTTCGATGACAAGGTTGGGGAGGTCGCCATGATGCGCACCCATCGGATTGTCGCGGCCATGCTGGACGCCGGTCGGGTTCCAGTGCGGGCCCGCGCTGGCGAAATCGGGCGCGTTGCACTGGCCGACGGCATGGACGTGCATGCCATAGGTGCCAGGCGCAAAGCCGCGCGCAACGAGTTCGATGCGCAGCCCGGTCGTGTCGCGGTAGATGTCGGCACGGCCGCGGTCGGCGCCCTTATTGTCATAGAGCTGGGCATAGGCGTCGGCGGGGGGCAGCGTCGTCGTGGATTTCTTCCCCATTCCGGCGCAGCCGGCGAGCACGAGCGCCCCGATAACAACGGCCCCCTGGGCCATGATCTGTTTCCGGCGTGAACCCATCGTCATCTTGCTGCTGCTCCCTATCGCAAAGTCTGAATCAGAACGTCGCGGCAGCGCGTTTCGATCCCGGTCCGTCGACGATGCCCGCAATCGCCGTCAGTTCCAAGGGCATAAGTCGGCATCGACCATCATTCATTCGGCGAAGGGGGCGGATTCGATCGGGTCGGTTGCTCGCAAAAGATCGTGGCCGGTCAGACGATCCCACCATCCTTGCAAGGCCGTGTGGCGCGCAAGCGCGGCCCTTCCCTCCTCGACACGCACGAAATAGTCGATCATCGGCGCAAGGTGCCAATCGGCAAGCGTGATGTGCCGCCCGGACAGGATCGCGCCCTCCGCCGCGACTTTGTCGAGGAAAGATAGCACTGGCTTTGACGCTGCAAGACCCGCCTCGACCTCCGCCCGGTCGGATTTCTCGCCCACGAACGGGCGAAAGAAGCCGTGCGACGCCACCTGCCGAACCATCGGCCAATAGCCATAGGCGTCGAGAACCGCGACGAGCTGGTCCATCCGCGCAAGACCCGCAGCATCTTCGGGCTGAAGCGACGGTCCCGCGAAGGCGCGATCGACGTAACGCGTGATCGCCCCTGTCTCGAAGAGGCGAAACTCGCCATGGGTGAGCAAGGGGACTCGGCCGAAGGGGTGCAAATCGAGATAGGCGTCGGGCAGTTTATCGAACGGGTCGACCTCGACCATCTCATGCTCGACATTCTTGGATAGCAGCGCCAACCGGGCGGTCCGGCTGTAAACGCTGTATCGATAGCCATGAAGATGAACCCGGTCCGGCATCTGTCCCTCCGCGCTATCCTGTGTTGGCTAAAAGCTATTGGGCGGGAGGGCAATGGTGGCGGTGAATAGCCGCTTTTGGGTGGGGAGCTGTCATTGCTCTCTTGGACATGGCCCGGCTGGATCCGGATCGGAACGGCGCAAGGGCGGCGCAATATTCCAAAGTTCAGGAAAGTTCAGCCCTGTGAGCGCCCCGATTTGCAAGTCGCGGGGTGCTGGACGTGCGCGGCACGTCCGATCTTGGTCGTATCCGTAGGCCGGGCCCCGACCAGCTTTTTGTTCACCGAATGAAAGAGCCGGATGAAGGCTGGCACGGCCGGATAATGTAGGAAAGACCTTTTTGGAGGCGATGTCCGTTTTGGGGTGGGAAGCGGACATCCCATTTTCGTCATCCCGGGCTTGACCCGGGATCCCGCTTTTTGACGCATTCGCTGGCTTCGACTTCAAGCGGGACCCCGGGTCAAGCCCGGGGTGACAATATGGAGAGGTCCGCCCCGACCCTTCCCGTCATTCCATCCAGATTGGCAGTGAACGGCGGATATGGAGTGGTGAGCGGACGTTTGCTACTATGTTGTACCCCGGCGAAGGCCGGGGCCCAGGGCTCTGGAAAGCCGAGCTGTGCGGATTGCCGCCCTGGACCCCGGCCTTCGCCGGGGCACACATTGCCGTCGTTACTGTCCGGTCGTTTCTTCGCTCTCGTCATCCCGGGCTTGACCCGGGATCCCGCTTTTTGACGCGCTCACTGACTTCGACCTCAAGCGGGACCCCGGGTCAAGCCCGGGGTGACGAGGAGAGAATCTGGCAGCTTCCGGTCGACATCGGACATTTCGGTTCGATGCAGACCCGGCCTTCACAGTCGACGCCGCCAAAAAAAAAGGGCCGCGAATTGCTTCGCGGCCCCATGTTTTTTGCCTGACGGCCCTGATCGAAGATCAGAAGACGCGGGCGTATTGCTCGTTACCGACGAAGCCCAGCTTGCCGACGCCGCTGCGCTTGATCACCGCCATGACATTGTCGACGACGATATAGCGTGCATAGGGGTCGGGCTGGACCTGCAGTTCGGGTTCGACCGGCAACGCCTTGGTCTGTTCCAGATACTGCGCCAGCTGAGCGAGGTCGACCGGCGAACCGTTCCAGGTGATCGTTCCCGCGGGATCGATCATCACCTTGTTCTTTTCGGGGTCGACGTTGCTCTGGCTGTCGGTCGGGACCGGCAGGTCGATCTTGACCGCGTGGGTCTGGACCGGGATGGTGATGATGAACATGATGAGGAGCACGAGCATGACGTCGATGAGCGGCGTCGTGTTCATGTCCATCATCGGTTCGTTTTCGTCCCGATCTCCAACTGCCATGGACATGCGATTATTCCTTCGTTCCTAAACGGAGCGCGCCCTTACAGGCGGCCCACCGTACCCGAACCAGGAGCCGGTTCCGAAATGAACCCGATCTTCTGGAAGCCGGCATATTGCATCGTGTAGATCACGCCACCGATGCACTGGTACGGCGTGTTAACGTCGCCGCGGATGTGCACTTCGGGGAAGTTTTCCTCGGTGATGTTCTGCGGACCGCCGATATCTTCGAGCAACTGCTCGAGCTTCTTCTGTCCACGTTCCAGCAGCTGCTTGGAATCCACCGGGGTCTGACCCCAATATACTTCACACGCCGTGCTCTCGGGGTTGGGCTCGCCGTCACCGTCGGTATCAGCCGAACGGATCGACAACAGCACATTCTCAGGCTTCGTCGTCGTCACCTCAAACGCCACGTCGGGCAGCTTCAGGTTCACCGTCTCCAACACCACGGGAACCGTGATGAGGAAGATGATGAGCAACACAAGCATGATGTCCACGAGCGGAGTCGTGTTGATTTCGGACATTGGGGCGTCTTCGCCGCCCTTGTCGCCTACACTCATCGCCATAGGATTAGCATCCTGTCACAAAATTTCTGTCACGGACATCGGGACGGCGTGCCTGGGCCCGCCTTCCCTGTCCAGCGGACCCCGCCTTGTCGCCGCGTGACGACAAAGGCGGGGATCCAGTAGACCCTATTAGGCCTTCTTCGGTGCCGCAGCCGGAGCAGCAGCCTTCGCCGGAGCGATCGAAGCCGGCTTCACCTGGCCGTTCGACATGATCGAACCGAGAACGTCGTTCGAGAAGGTCGACAGACGGCGGGCGATCGCCTTGTTGCGGCTCTGGAGCCAGTTGAACGCGAGCACCGCGGGAACGGCCACGATCAGACCGATGGCGGTCATGATCAGAGCTTCACCGACCGGACCGGCGACGGTGTCGATCGATGCCTGACCCGACGCACCGATCTTCACGAGGGCGCGAAGAATACCGATAACGGTACCGAACAGACCGACGAACGGAGCGGTCGAACCGACGGTCGCGAGGAACGCGAGGCCCGAGTTCAGCTTCGAGTTGATGTGGTTCTGCGAACGCTCGAGCGTGCCGTGCATCCAGTCATGCGCTTCGACGGGGTCGGTCAGCTTGTTATGCTCTTCGTTGGCGCGCAGACCGTCTTCGACGACCTGACGATAGGCGCTGTTCTTTTCGAGCTTCGAAGCGCCATCGGCGAGCGTCGGGGCGCGCCAGAAGTTGGCGTCGACGGCCTTGCCCTGGTTCATCACCTTATTCTGTTCGAACAGCTTGGTGAACAGGATGTAGAGCGTGCCGACGAACATGATCAGCAGGACGAGGAAGGTGACCTGCGAGACGATGCCGCCTTCGCACAGTGCGGGAACGAGACCGTAGGGGCTCGCGCCTTCTTCCTTCACGCACATCGCGGCGGGCATCAGGCTGAGCCCCGCGTCGTGGGCCGGTGCAGCCGCAGCGGCGGCATTTGCGATCAGATTAAACATACTGGAAAATCCCTCTCAAAATATTCGATAAGTTTCGAAACACAGATCCGTCGCGCGATCAGCGCGGAATCTGCCAACGGATACGATTGCTGTAGGTGCCGCCCGTGGGGTTACCCGCGCGATCCTTGCCCGGATTGAACCGGCCACGGCGCTGGATAAGCTTGCAGGTTTCGGCATCGAGGTCGGCATGGCCGCTCGACGAGGTCACGTCACACGAAGTGATGCGGCCGTCGGCGCCATAAGTGACGCGGAACCCGGTGGTGCCTTCACGCTCTTCGCGCATTGCACGGGCCGGATAGTCGTCGTTCGTCGCCCAGCGACCCGGGTTGCCCTTTGGCGTACCGGCGGCGCTGAGATCAGGCGTCGGCGGCGGCGCAGGCGGTGCCGGCGGCGTATAGACGGGCGGGGGCGGCGTCGGCGGCGCCTTCGGCACCGACTGGACCGTATTGGTCGTAACCGGCGGCGGAATCGGCGACGGCGGCGTCACAACCGGCGGCGGCGGCGGCAATTTATTGTCCGGCGGCGGCGGCGGCGGGGGTTCCTCCGGCGGCGGCGGCTCTTCAACGTCCACCACATCCAATTTTTCGGCGAGTTTCTTGACGATACTGATATTCAAGCCGTTAACCAGGCCGTAGCCCAGAACCGCTGTAAGCAGACCAACCAAGACAATCGCCACTACCCTGTTTTTAGGGTCGACATTATCACCATAAGCCATTCAGGGACGACGCTCCTTGCTAGATCATCCTGACACCAATTCCCAACCATCGGGACGGTTGCCAAATGCCCGGATGATTTCCGATGCGTTTTCACAGACCCGACGGCGCTGCATCCGGCTTATTATGTTTTTGCCGGACACTTCGGGCACGTCCTATCGCGGTGGCGGCACATTCGCAAACCCTTTATCAGCGGTTAATGTGCCATGTCCCATGATAGGGATTTCAACGCCGATAACGGTGTCATAAATGACGGAAAGTGGATCGATCATGCGCCTCCCCCACCCGGCCGCTATCGCCGGCATTCTTGCCTTAAGCCTTGGAATCCCCGGCGTTTCCGCAATGCAGGCGCCGATCGCTGCGCCGACCGCCAGCCCGTACAGCTATGCCGACATCGCCGATCTGGCGACCGCGGCGCCGATCGCCCTGCACGCGCGCATCTATAAGGCCGCGGCGCTCAAAACGGCACAAGCGCCCGGAGTCGCGGCCGGTCGCGCCCGATTCTATGTCGAAGCCGACGTCGTCAGCCTGATTCGCGGCAAGGGACCCCTCGCATCGCGAATCTCCTATCTCGTCGACCTGCCGCTGGACGCGAAGGGCAAGCCGCCGAAGCTGAAGAAGAAGCAGCCAGTCCTGCTCTTTGCCCGCCCCGTCGCGGGCGCGACGGCAGGAAGCAGCAACACCGGCAGCGTCCAGCTGATCGCGCCCGACGCCCAACTGCCATGGGATCCGGCGACCGAGGCGCAGCTGCGCGCGGTGCTGACCGAACTCGTCAAGCCCGGCGCGGCGCCGGCGATCACCGGCATCGCCAATGGTTTCCACGTTCCCGGCACCCTGCCCGGCGAGGGCGAAACACAGCTATTCCTCAACACCAGCACGGGCGAGCCGGTGTCGCTGACGATCCTGACCGCAGCCGACGGATCACGGCGCTGGGCCGCGGCATTCGGCGAGATCGTCGACGGGTCAGCCGCGGTGCCGCAGCGCGATACGCTGGCCTGGTACCGGCTCGCCTGTGGGCTGCCGCGCCAACTTCCGCTCGGCAAGCTTGCGGGCACGGCACCCGAAGATCGCCGAAAGGCCGCGTCGGATTATGGCATCATCCTCGGCGCGCTCGGCGAATGCACGCGCACCCGCAAGCCGCCGGTGAGTTAGTTGGGATAAAGTTCTGCTTCGGCGCACCTAAGGCGCGCCAGGCTTGTTTCCGCGACAAAAGCCGATAGGGCGCTCGCAACGGCGGGGCGCAGCCCCGCGTCTATACGGAGTCCCCAGCATGTCGCCCTATTCCGCCCCGACCGCCCCCCGCCCGCCGCTGCGTGTCGCGCTGGCGGGTATTGGCGTCGTCGGCGGCGGGGTCGTGCGGCTGCTCGAAGCGAACCGCGACCTGATCGCGCGGCGCGCGGGTCGGCCGATCGAGATCGTCGCGCTGTCGGCGCGCGACCGGCACAAGGATCGCGGCGTCGACCTGTCGCCCTATCGCTGGGAAGACGATATGGATGCACTCGTTGCGGCCGACGATGTCGATGTCGTCGTCGAGATGATCGGCGGCGCCGATGGGCCGGCGCTGACGCTGGCGCGCCACACGCTCGGTGCGGGCAAGGCGCTGGTCACCGCGAACAAGGCGATGATCGCACATCATGGGCTCGACCTCGCGCGGCTGGCCGAGGAAAAGGACACCCCGCTGAAATATGAGGCCGCGGTCGCGGGCGGGATTCCCGTCATCAAGGCGATCCGCGAGGGCGCGTCGGCGAACGAGATCGCGCGCGTCTATGGCATCCTCAACGGCACCTGCAATTATATCCTGACGCAGATGGAGCGGAACGGCGCGAGCTTTGCCGATGCGCTGAGCGCTGCGCAGGCCGAGGGCTATGCCGAAGCCGACCCGACCTTCGACGTCGACGGAATCGACGCCGCGCATAAATTGTCGATCCTCGCGGCGCTCTGTTTCGGGACGCGGCTCGACATCGGCGCGGTGACCGCCGACGGGATCCGCGGGCTGATCGCCGCCGACATCCGCGAGGCCGAAGCCCTGGGGCATCGCGTCCGCCTGATCGGTATGGCCGAACGCGATTCGAATGGCCTCTATCAGCATGTCCAACCGTGCCTGGTGCCGGCCGACCACCCGCTCGCCTATGTTCCCGGGGCATTGAATGCCGTCGTCGCCGAGGGCAATTTCGTCGGCCGCCTCTTCTTCGAAGGCGCGGGCGCGGGCGCGGGACCGACGGCGTCGGCGATCGTCGCCGACATCATCGACATCGCGCGCGACGAATATGGCCCTGCCTTTGCGATGCCGGTCGATTCGCTCGACGCGGCGCCCGTCGCCGACGCGGGGGCGCGGATCGGCAAACATTATGTCCGCCTGATCGTCGAAGACCGGATCGGCGTGCTCGCAGAGATCGCGACGGCGATGCGCGACGCCGGCGTATCGATCGAAAGCCTGATCCAGCGCGGCAGCGACGACGACAGCGGCGTCGTGATCGTGCTCGTTACACATGAGGGTCCCGCCAGCACGATTCATGCTGCGCTCGATATTCTCGCCACTTCGGACCATGTCGTCGGCGCGCCGATGCATATGCCCATTTTGGCGCTTTGACCTGCTTGTAATCGCCTAGCCCCCTGTTACCCCTGACGAGGGGAATGGGGCGGATATGGATATCGAAATCAGACGGGGACTGGCCGAGGCGCGGACACTGGCGGTCGAGCATTGGCGACCGCTGCTCGCCTATATGCTGCTGGGCGTCGTACTGCCTTACCTGCTGCTCGCCAGCGAGCCGGTCCTCAGCATCGAGGTACTCGTCGCGCTGGCCCTCGTGCCCGAGGATTTCCGCTTTACCGGCTCGATTGTCGGCCCGCTCTACCTGCTCGGTATCTGTGCCGCACTGCTATGCGGCGCGATGCTCGCGCTGTGGCGCGCCATGCTCGCCGAGATTCGCGAGGGCTATGTCGCCGAAATCATGTACGGCATGGTTGCCGGCGCCGCCTATCTGATCGCCGGCCTGCTTTTCTATTATTTCCTGGGCTTCCTGCTGTCGCTGCCATTCCAGCTGACCGTCGGGGTCGAAGCGATGCGTGCCGAAGGCTCGCCGATCGCGATCGCGCGCCAGATCCTGCTGGCGCTGCTAAGCGCTTGGTTCAACGCCCGCCTTTGCCTGATCGGACCGATCATGGCCGAAGCGGGGAAGCTGGAACCGGTGACGGCTTTCGCCGAATCGTGGCGGCGGACCGCGCGCCGCCAATGGTCGCTCGCCGCGCTCTATCTGACATTCAATATCGTCGCCGCGATGCTGATCGGGCTCCTTTTCGCGTCGCACAGCTATCTGATCGTGAGCGGCGAAACGATGCGGATCGCTTCCATGGCGATGAGCAGCGTCTGGCTGATTTTCTGGTGCGGCTATTTCGCGGTCACCACGCTGGTCCCCGCAGGCTTGTATCGCGCGGCGAACACCGGAGTCCCGGCGGCGACCTTCGCCTAGGGTTCGTCCTCGGGCGTCGGCGGCGTCCCCGTCTCGGGATCGGTCGCGCGCTTCACCGCTTCATAGAGCGCATTATATTCGGGGCCGGGCTTCATCCGGCCGCCGATCGAAATCCAGCTATAGGGTAATTTGTCCCCCACCACTCCGTGCGCCTCGGCGCGCGGCAGCTTTGGTGGTGCCTCGCGGCCTTCGTTCGCGATCGCGCGCAGTTCGGGCGACAGGCGGTGGCGTTCGGTATCGGTGCCGCATACGTTGATCGAGCCGTCGTCGGCTGGTTTGCAGCGCTTGATCGGGTCGACCATTTCCTTTGCCCTGGCGGCGGCCTCGTCGGCTTTGGATTTGGTCGACGGCGGCGCCGGGGGCCCGACCATCTGGGCGCCGACGGAGGGCACCGTCATGCCAATGACACAGGCCGTCGCGAGAGCGGCTCCGAATCGGGCGAAGTATCCTCGACAAGCGACGCGGGCGACCATATGGCGCCCACCATGCCCGACCGGGGCGCCAAGGCAAGATCAAAGACGGAGAGCAGCAAACATGACGGATACCGGCAGCAACCTCGACCGGGTGCTCGTGCTCGAAATGGTGCGCGTCACCGAAGCCGCGGCGATCGCCGCCGCAAAGCTGATCGGACGCGGCGACGAGAAAGCCGCCGATGCCGCCGCCGTCGAAGCGATGCGCACGGCCTTCAACACGCTTTATATGGATGGCACCATTGTCATCGGCGAGGGCGAGCGCGACGAGGCACCAATGCTCTATATCGGCGAAAAGGTCGGCAACGCGCCGGGTAAGGGCCCCAAGATCGACATCGCGGTCGACCCGCTGGAAGGCACGACGATCACCGCCAAGGCCGGCCCCAACGCGCTCGCGGTGCTCGCGATCGCCGAGGAAGGCTGCCTGCTCAACGCCCCCGACGTTTATATGGACAAGCTCGCGGTCGGCGCAGGCTATTCGCCGAACATCGTCAATTTCGACAATAGCGTGCGCGAGAATGTCGAAGCCGTCGCGCGTGAAAAGGGGTGCAAGCCCGAACAGATCATCGTCTGCGTGCTCGACCGCCCGCGCCACGAGGCGATCATCGCCGAACTGCGCGCGATCGGTTGCGGCGTCGCGCTGATCCCCGACGGCGACGTCGCGGGCGTGATCGCAACGACGAATCCCGAAACCAACATCGACATCTATATGGGATCGGGCGGCGCGCCCGAGGGCGTGCTCGCCGCAGCGGCGCTGCGCTGCGTCGGCGGCCAGTTCAAGGGCCGCCTGCTGTTCCGCAACGACGACGAGCGGCTGCGCGCGAAAAAATGGGGCATCGAGGATCTCGACCGCGTCTATGACCTCGAAGATCTTGCCAAGGGCGACGTGATCTTTGCCGCGACCGGCGTCACCGACGGATCGCTTCTGCGCGGGGTCAAGCGCCGGCGCGATGGCATCATGACGACGGAGACGGTCGTGATGCGCGCCTCGTCGGGCACGGTGCGCTGGGTCAAGGGCGAGCATCGCGCGCACTGACGGGTTTCGAGCGAAAGCGGACCTCATCCGTCATCGTCACCCCGGACTTGATCCGGGGTCCCGCTATTTCGTGAAGCGGGCCAGTATGTTCGAAAAGCGGGATCCCGGGTCAAGCCCGGGATGACGAAGGGTGGCGATGTCCGTTCGCCACCCCCAGGACAACGCCCGGCACTTGACCTTCGCACCATCCTTGCCGTATTATTTCGATAATACAGCTTGGATAACCCATGGCATTGTCAGAAAATCCCCGCCGCCAGTCCCTCCGCCAGTGCGGCGCCAAGGTCGCGGGCTTCGGCGAGGCGATCCGGCGCGATCGTCTTGGGCGCGAGGATCGCTTCGGGGGTCTGCGCCGCTGTATTCACGATGACCGGTTCGGCGACGCGTTTCAGCCGCCAGCCGGTCGCGATGCGATCGAGCTGGCGCTGGGCGTTTTCGCCGTCGGACCCTGCGCAGATGATCGTCGCATAGGGGCGTCCCTCGATCCGGCCGAGGCACGGATAATAGCAGCGGTCGAACATCTCCTTCATCGCGCCCGACAGCGCCGCGAGATTTTCGGGGCCGACGAAAAGATAGCCGCCCGCCGCTTGCAACGCGTCGGACGTGACTTCGTCTGCGGCGACGAGCCTGGCAGTCCCCGCCCCCTCGGCCGCCGCACGCGCGAGCGCTTCGCTGCCGCCGGTACGGCTGTGCCAGACGATGAGCAGGTGCGGCGCGTCGGTCATGCGCCGATGCTTGCCAAGCACCGGCACGCGGCGCAAGCTGCCCCGACATATGGGGGAGATATGACATGCGCCGATTGACCGCCCTGCTGCTCGCGAGCAGCCTGCCCTTCACCGCCACTGCTCAGGATGCCGCCAGCGAAGCGACACGCGCGGCACAGGCCGAGATTGCGAAACGCCTGCCGCTGAGCGATCCGCGCGACGAGGCGAATGTGATGCGCGGCAAGCTGGCCGAAATCCCGGGCGGGGTGATCCAGAGTGCCGATGGCAAGACGGTATGGGACCGGCGGCCCTATGAATTTCTGAGCAAGGCCGAGGCACCCGATACGGTGAACCCGTCGCTGTGGCGGCAGGCGCGGCTGGATGCGGTACACGGATTGTTCGAGGTCGTGCCGGGCAAGATCTGGCAGGTCCGCGGCTACGATATTTCGGTGATGACGATCATTCGCGGCAAAAGCGGCTGGATCATCGTCGACCCCCTATTGTCGGAGGAAGCCGCGGCGGCGAGCTGGAAATTGTTCGCCGACACGGTCGAGGCGAAGAGCGGCAGGCTGCCGATCAGGGCGGTGATCTTTTCGCACAGCCACAGCGACCATTTCGGCGGCGTCGGCGGCATCGTCACCCCCGAACAGGTCAAGTCGCAAAAGATCCGCATCATCGCGCCGCACGGTTTTTCGGAGGAAGCGACGTCGGAAAATGTGCTCGCGGGCGGGGCGATGGGGCGCCGCGCGCTCTATATGTTCGGCGCGATCCTGCCGCCCGGAGAGAAGGGGCAGGTCGACACCGGCTTGGGACCCAAGCTGTCGTCGGGCACCGTCGGCTATATGGAGCCGACCGAGACCGTCGGCGAAAAGGGCGGGACGCTGACGATCGACGGGCTGGCCTTTGACTTCCTGGACGCGGGGAGCACCGAGGCGCCGTCGGAGTTCGTCTTCTATATCCCCGCCTATAAGGCCCTCCACACGACCGAGGTCGTGACGCACACGCTGCACAATGTGCTGACGTTGCGCGGGGCGCAGGTCCGCGATGCGCTGCACTGGTCGAAGGTGATCGACGCCATGCTGCTGAAATGGGGCGGCACGGCCGAGGTCGCGATGGCGTCGCACCATTGGCCGACGTGGGGCGCGGGCGAGGTGTCGTCGCTGCTGGCGAACCAGCGCGACGCATATCGCTATGTCCACGACCGTACGCTTTTCCTCGCGAACCGCGGTGCGACCTTGCACGAGCTTGCCGACCAGACCCCGGAAGCACCGGTACAGGGGCGCGATTTCGCGACGCGCGGCTATTATGGCACGCTCAACCACGACATGAAGGCGGTCTATCAGCGCTATTTCGGCTGGTGGGACGGCAATCCCGCCAACTTCAATCCGCTGCCGCCCGAGCAATCGGCGCCCAAATATGTCGCGCTCGCGGGCGGCGCGGACAAGCTGCTCGCGGCGGGACGCGAAGCGCTGAAGGCGGGCGATTACCGCTGGGCGGCGGAGCTATTGAACAAGCTCGTCTTTGCGCAGCCCGACAACAAGGACGCGCGTGCGGCGTTGGCTTCGGCCTATGACCAGATGGGCTATCAGGCCGAGTCCGGCGCCTGGCGGAACTATTATCTTGCCGCCGCAGCGAGCCTGCGCGGCAATGCCGTCGATGCGGCGACCGGCAACGGGCAGAGCCGCAGTTTCGTGAGCGCGATCCCGACCGCGGTGTTTTTCGATGCGCTGGCAGCACGTTTCGATGCCGCGAAGGGCAGCGCGGTCAAGGGAACGTTCCAGTTCGTGCTGCCCGACAGCAAGGAGACAGTCGCGGTGGTCGTCGGCGGCGGGGTCGAATTCCCGCGCTATGGCGTGACCGAGGCGGCGCCGACCGCGACGGTAACGATCGACCGCAAGATCCTGGACGAGGCGATGATGGGGCGCGCGCAATTCCCCGCGCTGATCCAGTCGGGCGCAATCAGGATCGACGGCGACCGCATGGCGTTCCTGTCGTGGTTCGCGCTGCATCCGCCCGCCGATCCCCGCTTCAATGTGGTTGTGCCTTAGAATCCATGACATCGCACATGTCCAAGCCGTTCGCATCGAGCCCTTCGACTGCCTTGCAAGCGCTCAGGATAAACTTCCGGCATTCGCCGGAAGTCGAGATGCCCATCGGGAGAGCACGACCTCACAGTGTCTCGACTTCGCTCGACACGAACGGAGAGATAAGTGGTTCAGTCTCGATCGATCACCCCCTAAAGGCCTTATGATGACCGACACCCCCGCCGCGCGCCCGACCGATCCTTTCGCCCCCGACGCGCTGAATGCCGCCGAGGGACTCGACCCGGTCGCGCCGGCCTATGCGCAGGTTTTGCGCGTCGCGACGGCGCTCAACCTGATCCCGCTCGCGATCGGCGCGAGCGTCTTCGACGCGCTGCTGATCCGGCACCTCGAGGGGCCGTATGGACTGATCACCGCGGCGGCGTGGCTGATCGCGATCGTCGTGATCGTCACCTTCCCGTCGCGCCGCGTGTCGCGCTGGGGATACAAGATCGGCGAGGGGCAGCTCCGCGTCGCGCGCGGCTGGCTGTTTCGCACCGACACGATCGTGCCGTTCGTGCGCGTCCAGCATATCGATGTGGGACAGGGGCCGATCGAGCGCTGGTTCGGGCTGTCGCACCTGATTGTCCACACATCGGGCACGCATAACAGTACGGTGACGCTGCCGGGGCTGCACAGCGACCTTGCCGCCGCCATGCGCGAGACGATCCGCCGCCATATCCAGACCGATTTCGCATGAGCGACGCCGCCGCCATAGCCATGAGCGAAGCCGAGCCGAACTGGCAGCGGCTGCACCCCGCGACGCTGGCGCTCGCCATCGTCGAACTGGGGCCGCGATCGCTGCAATTCCTGCCCGCGGTTGCGGCGCTGGGCTTTACCGGCAACTGGATCTGGATCGTCCCGTCGATCCTTGCCTTCATCCTGATCTCGCTGCTCGCCGCCTGGTTCCAGTGGCTCCGCTTCCGCTTCCTTGTCGGCGACGACGAGGTGGTGATCGAAAGCGGCGTCTTTTCCCGCCAGCACCGCACCATCCCCTTTGACCGAATCCAGGACGTCAGCATCGAGCAGGGCCTCGTCTCACGCGCGCTCGGTATCGCCAAGGTCGGGTTCGAGACAGGCGCGGGCGGCAAGGAGAATGACGCGAGCCTCGACGCGATCGCGCTGGATTCGGCGCAGGCGCTGCGCGCCACGATTCGCGCGCATCGCAGCGGCGAGGTCGCGGCGCCGACGACAGCCTCTGAGGCTTCCGAAGCGGCGCCCGCCGGCGAGGATCGGCTGCTGTTTGCGATGGGGCCGCGCCAGTTGCTCGTCGCGGGGCTGTTCAACTTCTCGCTCGCCGCGCTGGCCGTGGTCGGCGCAGGCATGCAGTTTTTCGACGGGCTGCTGCCGTTCGATTTCAACGTGTTCAACCCGATGGACTGGATCGATATCGCCGAGAATTACGGACTCGACCAATGGCTGCTCGCTCATCGCTGGATCGCGGGAGTCGGCGCGGCGCTGTCGCTGTTGCTGATCGGTTTCGCGAGCGGGATCGCGACGATGTTTTTCGCCAACTGGGATTTCCGCCTGACGCGCGAACCGCGCGCGTTGCGCCGCACGCGCGGCCTTACGACACGCACCGACGTCGCGGTGCCGGTGAAGCGGGTGCAGGCGGCGATCCTCGTCACCGGCTGGTTTCGCCAGCGTTTCGGCTGGCACGAGCTACGCCTGCAAAGCCTGGCCAGCGACGGAGAGAAGGAACGAGACCATCAGGTCGTCCCCTTTGCCAAGCTCGACGAAATCGATCCTGTGCTGGACGAGGTCGCGATTTTGCGCCCCGATGCCGCGCAATCATGGCAGCATAGCCACCGCATTGTCGCGCTGGGGCCGATCGTCGGCGCGGCGTGCGCAACGATCGGCGGCGGCGTCGCGCTCTACCTGGGCAATGACGTCGGCTGGCTCGCGCTCATCGCAGCGCCGCTCATCGCGCTCATCGCCTTCTGGGCCGCGCGCTTCCACCGCTGGGCCGACCTTGGCGAGCAGATTGCGATCCGTCGCGGCGCATGGAAACCCAAGATGACCTTGCTGCCGCACGCGTCGGTGCAGAGCGTCGACCTCAAGAGCGATTTCATCCTCCGCCCACTCGGCCTGGCGACCCTGGTGTTCGGAGTGCCCGGCGGCAGTTCGCTCGCGACGCACGAGATTCCCGCGATCCCGGCGGCGATCGCGCAGGACCTTCGCACGCGCATCCTCGCCGCGAGGACGCGGCGATGAGCGACACCGCAAGCAGCCTGGCTTTGGGCATCACGCATTCGATCAAGGGCCAGCCCTGGCATTGGCGGCGCGCGAGCGCCGACATGGCGTCGGAGAATCTCGCGCCCGACGATCTCGTCACGCAATTGCTGCTCGCGCGCGGGGTGGCACGGGGCGATCTCGACCGGCAGCGGACGCCGACCTTGCGCGGCTTCATGCCCGACCCGTCGTTGTTCCGCGACATGGACGCCGCCGCCGCGCGGCTTGCCGATGCGGTCGAGCGCAAGGAAGCGGTGACGATCTTCGGCGACTATGACGTCGACGGCGCGACCTCGGCCGCCTTGCTCGTGCGGCTGCTGCGCGGCCTCGGGCTTCCGGTCGGCGCCTATATCCCCGACCGGTTGATGGAGGGATATGGCCCCTCCGGCGCCGCGCTGGTGAAAATCGGCGAGGCGGGATCGAAGCTTGTCGTCACGGTCGACTGCGGCGCGCAGGCATTTGATGCGATTTCGGAGGCGAAGGCGGCGGGGGTCGAGGTGATCGTCGTCGACCATCACCAATGCGCGACGACCCTCCCCGAAGCCTTTGCGCTGGTGAACCCCAACCGGCTCGACGAAGAGCCCGATGCCGCGATCCACGGTAATCTGGCGGCGGTCGGCGTCGCCTTCCTGCTCGGCGCGGCGGTGCTCCGCACCTTGCGCGCGCGCGGTTTCTTTAGCGGCCGCAACGAACCGGCGCTGATCGATCTGCTCGATCTTGTCGCGCTGGGCACCGTCGCCGACGTCGCGCGGCTCACCGGTTTCAACCGCGCGCTGGTGACGCAGGGGCTGAAGGTGATGGCGCGGCGCGGCAACACGGGCCTTGCGGCGCTGATGGACGCCGCGCGCCTGACCAAACCGCCAAGCGCGAGCGACATGGGCTTTGCGCTCGGCCCGCGGATCAACGCCGGCGGGCGCGTCGGCAAATCCGACCTTGGCGTGCGGTTGCTCACCACCAGCGACCCGCAGGAAGCGGCCGATATCGCGCTCGAACTCAACCGGCTGAACGAGGAAAGGCGTGCGATCGAAGCTGCCGTGCTCGAACAGGCGATCGAAGCAAGCGCAGGGTGCGGCAACGCTCCTGTCGCGATCGTCGCGGGCGAGGGCTGGCATCCCGGCGTGATCGGCATCGTCGCCGGGCGCCTCAAGGAACGCCTCCACCGCCCCGCGATCGTCATTGCCGTCGACGACGACGGCATCGGCAAGGGATCGGGACGCTCGATCAACGGCGTCGACCTTGGCGCCGCGATCCTCGCCGCGAAAGAAACCGGCCTGCTCGTCGCGGGCGGCGGCCATGCGATGGCGGCCGGCCTCACCGTCGCTGCGGACAAGGTCGATGCGCTTGGCGCTTTCCTCAACGATCGCCTCGCCGCCGATGTCGAGCGCGCGAGCGGCGACAAGTCGCTGCTGATCGACGCGGTGCTCGCGCCGCGCGGCATCAATCCTTTGTGGTGCGATGCCATCGAAAGCGCGGGCCCCTATGGCGCCGGCTGGCCCGCACCGCGCGTTGCGACGGGGCCGGTTCGAATCGTCGAATCGGGGATCGTCGGCACCGACCATGTCCGCCTGATCGTGTCGGGCGACGACGGCGCACGGTTCAAGGCGGTCGCATTCCGCAGCGCCGAAACCGAATTGGGGCAAGCGCTGCTCCACGCACGCGGCCGCAAATTATGGCTGGCGGGGCGCGCGAAACGCGACGATTGGGGCAGTCGCCCGGCCGCCGAACTGCATCTGGAGGACGCCGCGTGGGCCGATTAGCGGCCGACCAGGAGCGTAGCGGGGGCGGACCGGCACGCTGCGGCGCAATATTTTTACGTGGCGCGCTTGACCCTATGGACATGCGAGTCTAATGCGCCGCTTCACCGATCAGACGGCCCCTTCGTCTAGCGGTCTAGGACGTCGCCCTTTCACGGCGAAAACACGGGTTCGAGTCCCGTAGGGGTCACCAAATCGCCGCAAAGGCGCAGAAGTCTCGGTTTTCTGTTCGTTAGTGACTCGGTGGGTACACCAAATGAGTACACAAAGGACGAACAATCATGAATCCGAAGGGACTCTGGCGCGATCCACGCAGCGGCATTTTTTATCTTCGCCGCCGTATCCCGCTGCCGTTGCAAAGCGCCTTCGCTTGCGGCCAACTTTACAAGGTAAGCCTCGGCACCGCCGATCAGCGCCATGCCGAACGCAAGCTGGCGATTGCCAATGGTGAATATGAGCAGAAGTGCGAACAATTTCGCGACGCGCTCGCAAACGACGCTCCAAGATCCTTCACTTCCGACGAGGCGCGTGTCTTGGTTGACCGCCTCCTCACCGCCAGGTCCGCTACCGGGTTTGCGAGCGGCGGTATGGATGTCGCTTTCTTGCTCAAGGAGCTCGACGACGCCGTCGCGGACCAATCGGGAGACCATCGGGCCACCGCACAAGACATGAGTCCAACCGAATGGATCGCTTATCGCAAGAGGTTGGCGGGAAGCGACGCCGACGATGAGTTTTCTCCCGAAACACTCGCTCGGATCGAGGCTCACCATGCTTCGGTCCATCGCGACCTTGGCGATCTGTGGTTCAGTTTTCAGAAACGGGTACCGCACCGCCGTTGGCGCCCCCTGCTCAGCTTCGCCGTCGCGAAAATAAAGCGTGAACTAAAACTACCCGAGGAGGCGAATCGCGGGATCGACGAACCGCTCGCCGATGCACTGGCCGATGCGCTGGGTTCGCCGCAAGTCCGCGAACAAGTTCCCGTACTCCCCTCGGCCCGGCGCCGCGCAAATTCGAGCCGGCTCCAACCGGACATGAAGCTCGACGCCCTCGAGGCGAAATGGATCGCGGCGCGCAAGCCGACGCCGAAGGCGCAGGCCGCGACGAAAACGGCCGTACGCTATTTCAAAAGCTATATCGGCGATGTCGGCATCGGCGAAATCACGCCCAACGATCTGTTCGAATTTCGTGACGCGATAGCGGTGCTGCCAAAAAGTATGCCGCGAGTGCATCGCATGATGGAGTTTGTCGACATTCATGCGCTCTATGCGGACAGATCGGGCGTAGACCGCATATCCCCGCAATCGATCAAAAAATATCTCGGCGCGGTCCAAGCCCTCCTCGGGTTCGCTTTCCAGGAGCGCTTCATCCCTGCGAACACCGCCGCCGGTATCAAAGTCGAAGGATACACAAAAAAGAGCACGCGGCGCCCATTTACCAAGGACGAACTCGCTCAGCTATTTGCGGCCAAGCTGTTCACCGCGGCTTGGTCTCACCCTCTGAGCAAGTCAAAGGTCTCCGATTCGACGCTGCGCTGGTTGTTCCTGCTCGGGCTTTGCACGGGCGCTCGAATTGAGGAACTTGGTCAGATATTGCTCGCGGACATCAAGTCCGAGCAAGGGATCCCTTATATCGACGTCACGGACTACGTCATGGACGAGATTGACGAGCGCAAACGGGTGAAGACCGACGGTTCTATTCGCGTGATACCGCTCCATCCCAAACTGATAGCGCTCGGGTTTCTCGACTACGTCCAACGGATGCGGTCAAGCGGAGCAGTCCGGCTTTTTCCTGACCTCGAGGCTGATTCGCTGGGCGTAAAGACCAAGGAGGCGAGCCGCCGCGCCAACCGCCTAATCGACAATGCCGTCGGCGACGACCCGCGCCTCGTGTTTTATAGTTTCCGACACAGCTTCAAGGATCTCTGCCGCGACGCCAACATTCCCAAGGACGTGCACGACCAGCTTATGGGGCATTCGCCCGCAGATGTGGGCGGAGGCTACGGTTTGGGACGGGCGATCGGCAATCTTGCAGCCCACCTAAAGCGAGTTCGGTTCTTTTTCATCGATTGGGATTCGATTAATGTTGCTGCCAAATAAGCGAACCGCTGTCCGGCTACTGTTCGGCCTGAGCTGGCCGTAAGCGGTCTGTAGGCTATCGTTGAGAGTTTCAGACGCCGCCGGCGTCGGAAAGTCCTCAATGCCCGAACCGCAAGGGTCATGCGCTGAGCTACGCGCGAGATCGGAGCGGTCGAGGGTGTGCATGAAGAAAAACCTAGGCGCGCCGACGATGCTGTTCATCGTTGGCGCCCACACGCCCGACTGGTGCTGCTCGAACTGAAACTGCCGGATATCCTCGGTGCTCGCGGTGTGGGGCGAGCGACGCAGCCAAGTTGCGAACCGTCCGACGTCGAGAAGATAGTTACGCTGCGTCTCCGGAGAGAACCCGCGCAAGGTCATATTGTCGATCAGGCACTGGCTCAGCGGGCTGATCGCGTCAATCTGGATAAGCTCGTCCATCGTTCGACTCCTCAGTCGATGGAGCCGAAAGGGTCTACCTACGGCACTCGACGTTCAATGAGGTGTGGCGCCCGCTCGACGGCTTTACGTCGAGAACCGAGCCAATCTGCCGAGCGGTTCGTGCATCAGCGATCTCGCCCCGTTTTCCGCCGTATCACCTTCGAAGGTCAGAACTTGCAAACTCGAGAGAGCACCCGCCACAGCCCGGCAAACCGGTTGCCATGGCGCAGATCCTTGGCGAGGCGCATCAGGACCCCCGGGAAGCCCAATACGGGGATTGCCTCCTCTATGGCGACCACCTGTTTGCGGGCAACGCCATGCCGAACCATGCCAATGCTTGCGTCGATCCAGTCGGCCTTGCGCGCGGCGTTCACGATCTCGGCGTCTGGCCCCGCGAACGATAGCAGCTTGTGATGCCAGTGTATGATGTTGGCCACGAGTGTGGGATCGAGATGTGGCGCGTGCTGGGTTCGCACGCGCTCGGCCACTGCTTCCGACGGCTCCAGATAAGCCAGTTCGTGATCGGTCCACATGCCGACGTCGTGGAAAACAAGTGCAAATGCGATATGTTCGCGCCCCCTCGGATCGTCGCCGAGGAAGTGCGCTGCGTAACTCAGAGCCCGGTAAATGTGGTTGCGGTATGCGGCAAAGTCTGTGCCGACCGCGTCGGCAATTTGCGGCAGATAGCGCTCGACCGTAGGGTCAGAGACAATTGGCTCAACCATAGAAGGTCTCCATTGGGAAGGCCGGGCAGGCGCGATGTCGAGCCTGCTCGGTCGGATGGGATCACTTCGAGCGCAACAGGACGGGACCGGCGCCCACCCTGATGCGCAGCAGTTCATAGGGCTTGCGGCGCAGGTCCCGCCCGCCGTGGAAGCCGGGCTGGCGGTGGAGCTGGTTGGCGGTGAAGTAGAGATAGCCGTTGGTACCGATCGACAGCGTGTCGGGCCAGCTGATGCGCGGGTCGCTGACCAGCGTCGACCAACGGCCTTGGTCGAGCACGCGGATCGCGTTGTTCTCGTAGTCGCCGGCGAACACGCGGCCCCGGTCGTCTTCGGCGATCCCGTCCGAAGCACCCTTGCGCCCCATGCTACGAACGGCGCGGCCGAGTTCTTCCTCAGACACCGCGGGATCCCGCAGCATGGCCGTGGGGACCGCGTGCAGCGTGCGGCCAGATAACGGGCCGTAATAGAGTAGGCTGCCGTCGGCGCTAAGCCCGATCGCGTCACTCGCCACTGCGAACGGCGTCGCGGGTCCATCGGCCGGGCGGTTCATCAGCACCGCGCCGTCGGCGGTCGGGGTGAAGCCGGGCTCGGGATTGGTAGTCGCATGGTTCGACAGGCGGCGGATCGCACGCCCGCTGGCGATGTCGACGACGATGATGCCGCCGACGCCCGTGTTGCTGCTGTCGGTGATGTAGGCGACGCCCTCAGCGCCCGTGCGAAGATCGAAGCGCACATCGTTGAGATAGGTCGTGGACAGCACGACGCTGGGCGGCAGGACGATTGTCTTCACCACTCGGTTGGTCGCGAGGTCGATCGCCACCAGTTTTGCACCGCCAACTTGCGGCTGCGAGAAGTTGGGCGCCGCCGTATCGAGCACCCAGAGGCGATTGGCGCCGTCGGCAACCACGCTCTGCACCGAGATAAAATGCCCTGCCGGATCGGCCGCATCGGGACGGTTAGTCGCGGCGTCGGGATAGGGCACCGCCCTGCCATTGACCAGCTCGGCCACCGTGAACGGCGCGTTGTCGCCCCATTGCGGGAAGTTGACGAAGATGCGCCCATTGGGGGCGACGGTCACGCCAGTCGGCATCGCGCCATCGAAGGTCGCGACCTGTTCGATCCGGGGCGCGGATGCACCCTCGCGGGTTGTCGCGCAGGCGGCGAGCGAGAGGACCGCGCCAGCGGCCAGAAGCAGTTTGACGGACGTTTTCATGGTGTCATTTCCTTGAGGATGTGGCCCGCTTCGTGGGGCTCGGACCGGAGATATTGTGGCGCCGCGCTGACCGATGCGCCCAGCGCAGCGGCGGCGTGCCAAGGCCAGCGCGGATCCCATAGGGCAGCGCGAGCTATGGCTATTGCGTCCGCATGCCCGTCTTCAAGGATGCGTTCCGCCTGATGCGGATCGTTAATCATGCCGACGGCGATGACAGGTATGGCGACCGCGTCCTTGACCGTCCGGGCCAGCGGCACCTGATAGCCAGGACCGACCGGGATGTGCTGGCGCGGGTCTCCTTGAGACCCAGCAGCGTGAAAAACCGCACCGCCGCCTCGGGATCGGCGACGCGCAGCATCGTGTGGAGATAACGCACGATCAGGCCACCTTTTCCTTGAGGGCTTCCATCACAAGCTCCGCGGTGCGGGTTGCGCTGGCGGGATTCTGGCCAGTTACCAAATTGCCGTCGCGCAGAGCGAACGGAGCAAAGTCCGGGCCGCCATCATGCTTGCCGCCCAGTTCCTTAAGGCGCGTTTCAAGGAGGAACGGTACCGCCTGATCGAGGCCGACTGCACGCTCCTCGCTGTCAGTGAAGCCTGCAACACGGCGACCAGCCACGAAGGGCGTGCCGTCGGCCTTCTTCGCCGAGACCAGGCCCGCCGGTCCATGGCAGACGGCGGCGACGATCTTGCCCTCGCGGTCGAAGCGTTCGACCATCCGCGCCAGTTCGTCGCTGCCGGGATAATCGAACATGGTGCCGTGGCCGCCGGGCAGGAACAGCGCGTCGTAGCCAGCGGGATCGATGCTGGTGAATACAGGGGTGCTGGCAACCTCAGCCTTCAGCGCTTCGTCCTTAAGATAGCGTTCGACCGAGGCGTCGTTCTCGCCGTCTGCGTTCACGCTGCGCTGATCGACTGGGACGGCGCCGCCCTTGATCGAGGCCAGCGTCACTTCGGCGCCGGCATCGCGGAATGCATAATACGGCGTAGTCAGTTCTTCCAGCCAAACGCCCGTCGGTTCAGTCCCCGGAGTCATTCGGTCGGCGGAGGTGGTCACCATGAGTATGCGATTCATCGTCAGATTTCCTTTTCCTTTGATGTAGCGAGGACGGGCGAGCGCGCTCGGTGTGACCGCGCCCGCCACAATTGCGGCGGTGAGTGTCTTCAGAAGCTGGCGGCGATCGGGCATTCATCCGTTCATTTCGACGGCCAAGATACGCGCTGCCCGGCATCATGAAATCCAATTGAAATTGCGATCAGCCATAAATCTTCTTATGGAACGAGAATGTCCTTGTTGCAGTTGCGCACATTCGTCGAAGTCTATCGCTGTCGCTCGCTCACCGAAGCGGCTCGGGCGATCGGCATTACCCAACCGGCCGCGTCGCAGCATATCGCCTCGCTAGAAGCGCAATTGGGTCACCCCTTGTTCGATCGCCATTCGCGCGGCGTTTGGCCGACAGCGATTGCCGACGATCTCGCGGCTTCGATCGGAAGCAGTCTCGACACGGCGGAAGTGGCGCTGGCCACCGCTCGGGCCCGATCTTCGCGCATTTCGGGCACGGTTCATATTGCCGCTCCTTCGGATCTTCTGGGCGAGATGATCACGCCGCGACTGGCGCCGCTGCTGGACGTAGGCCTTGACCTACGCCTTCATATCGGCGGGCGCGACGCGCTCTATTCCATGTTGATCGAGGATAAGGTGCATCTCGCCGTGACCGCCTCGCAGCCCGATGATCCGCGACTGGCCTTTCAAGTGCTGGGCAAGGAGCGTTTGCGTGCTGTCGCATCGCCTGCGGTAGCCGAACGAATAGCGGACGGACCCTTGGACGACACCCTAAACCGAATGTCGCATCTGGCTTATGATCTCGATCGGCCGCTGCTGCGCACATGGCTAGAAGCAAACCAGATCGAGTTGACGCGTCAACCCGGATTAACTGCGCCCGACCTTCGGGTGCTTCGCTCAGGGTTGTGCGCAGGGCTCGGCTGGTCGGTTCTGCCCGCCTATCTCACTCGTGCCGAACGCGCCGCCTGCACGCTCGTTGAGATAACGGCCCCGATCACCGTGCCACATAACACATTCTATTTGGTATGGGCCCGCTCATCGCTGCGCCATCCACGCGTGGCAATAGCACGCGACGCGTTGATTGCGGCGCTTCGAAATTGAGTTTGGTTGGATAGCGAACCGTAGTTTCCGTTTAAGCGACCCGCTCTAGCGAAATTAACCAAGCAGTCTCGGCTCCCGACATTGGAAGCAGGATACCTCGTTGCAAGAGCTCCTGACCGGATTTCACCGTACCGGAATGCCATAATTCGGGTTGAGCGACCGACGCATCGCTTGGTGGCGACCCGGGAAGCAGAAGGCGAATATGATAGCTCGCCGAGGGATCCAAGCCGCGCAGCCTTGCCGGCGGGGATGAATAATAATCGGTGAACTTCGTTTGCGCCACTAATGCCAAGCCACGTGCCCCCGACAACGCAAGGTACCCAAACGCACCTGGCAGGTTCTCAACTGTCCGGGTAATGGTACCACGATGGATAACGTCCCTCCATTCTTTGTAGAGCGCAATATGCGCCGCGAGCGACGCCCTATCCGATGTCGACATTGAGGCCGGATTAGCCTCTACGCCCATATGACCAAACATTGCGACCTTCGCCCGGAAATCCATTGGCAAGCAGCGTCCGGTTATTGGATTTGGGTTCGGCCCCACATGATTGCCGGTGGCGCCAAGCGGCAGAAAATCGAACCACGCTGAGTTGATGCGAAGCCGTTCAATCGCATCATTGTTGTCGCTGGCCCAATATCGCGCGCAGCGGCGGAGGATTTCGTAATCGACCCGGCCTCCGCCACTGGCACAGGTCTCGATCTCAACATCCGGATGCGCGGCCCTGACCCGATCGAGCAATGCGTAAAGTGCTATAACCTGCGCGTGCCCTTTTCCTGCCAGCGGAAACAATTCGCGATTATGATCCCATTTCAAATAGGATATTTCGTTTTCCGACAGGAGCGTATCGAGGCGCTCATAGACGTAATTGCTGACTTCGCTTTTCGTGAGGTCGAGAACGAGCTGATTGCGCTGGGTGGGGCGTTCTTGCCCGGCAATGTGGATACACCAGTCCGGATAGTGGCGATAAAGATCGCTTGTTGGACTGACCATTTCGGGCTCGACCCACAAACCAAAATCGAGACCGAGGCCACGAACATGATCGGCAAGGGGTTTTAACCCTGCCGGGAATATATCGGGGTCCGCGATCCAATCGCCTAGGCTGGTGCGGTCGTTGCGTCTGCCCTTGAACCAACCGTCATCCACGACAAAACGCTCAACCCCGATCGCTGCTGCTGAGTCGGCCAGCTGGGTCAGCTTCGGCATATCCATCGCAAATCCCAAGGCTTCCCAACTGTTGAGATGGACCTTGCGCGGCGATCGACTGCTGCTGTTCGGCAACACCTCCGAATTGGCATGGCGATGAAAAGCATGACGTGTCGCCATCACGCCCACATTGCTCACGGTGAACAGGGCGCGCGGCGTGTCCCAGTTCTGCCCCGGAGGAACCATGATTTCGCCGGGGTCGAGCCGGACCCCCATCATCAGCATAGCGCGGCCGTCAGCATTGCACTCCACGCTCAGCCGATAATCTCCACTCCACGCAAAATGAGAAGAAATCGCATGCCCATGGTCTTCGCCAAGATCGGCGGATTCAATCCGTATCCAGTTGCCACCACCAAAGCCTGGTCGCCCGCCATAGGATGCGCTTGCAATTCCCCCGTCGGCGAGCCTGACGCGCGTTTGCTGCATCTCCGCAGCCCAGCGGCCGGAATATCGGGTCGCGTGACTGGCCCAGCTTGGCAGGGGAAGCGCAAGCGAAGCAAGGTCGAGGACGTCAACCGGCTCGCGACCGAAATTGGTCAGGCGGGCGCGCGCTTCAATCACCCCCGAACTCAAAATCCGCCAAGACACCTCGATACCGATACCATTCGCCTCATCACGATGGATGAACAGAAGCGACGAGGGAGATTGTAAGACTTCGACCAGACGCAGATGCAAAGGCAGCAAAGTTCCGCAGCGCATCAAGCCCACGGCGGGCGTAGAAGAGTAGCCCCATCCTGTTTGCGGCAAGATGGAAAACGGCGCGGGTTCATCGGGCTGTGAGGGTCGCCGTCCTTGCCGAACGCTGTTGCAAAGGGCCAGTAAATCCTGGTCCACTGGCAGTGGCTCACCGAGCCACACGAGTTCGGCGGCGCCTCGGCGCAAATCGAATATCATCGAGTGGGCAGATCGATCGAGGCGGACAGCTGGCGGCAGGTTGCTCATGACCGTCACATCGCGCTTATTGCATAGATCGTCAATAATGCTAAATGCGCTTTCCACGGTGCGCAGGCGTTCATGGTCAACGTCATGATCAGGTTGCCGATATTTGTGCTCGATCGCTGCAAGGAATAGCAATATGGATCGGTCGATGGCGGTTCACCGCCGATATAACCCGCTAGCAGAGCGCTGGATATTGGTCTCCCCACACCGGGCGCAGCGGCCTTGGCAGGGCGGAACAGAAGATCCCGTGGAGCGCCTGTCGGTGGCACATGACCCGGAATGCTATCTATGCCCGGGAAATACGCGCGCCAACGGAGCGGTAAACCCTGATTATTGCGGCCCGTGGGTATTTTCGAACGATTTCCCCGCGCTTTCGCCTCAAGGCGGCGCCATCAGCATCGATGACCCTCTGCTAAGGGCGGAGCCAGTGAGCGGCGAATGCCGCGTGATGTGCTTCTCGCCCGATCATTCCAAAACGCTTCCACAATTGTCGCAACCCGAAATTCGCAGCGTCATCGATTCCTGGGCCCGAGAGTCGTCCGATCTCGGACAGCGTTACGCATGGGTGCAAATATTCGAGAACAAGGGTGCAGCCATGGGCTGCTCCAATCCGCATCCTCACGGCCAGATCTGGGCGAGCAGCCATATTCCCGACGAACCGGCGGTGGAAGATCGCGCACAGCTCCAATATTATACACGGCACGGACGCGCGATGCTCGTCGATCTTGCCCGACGCGAAGCCGACGGCCCGCGCGTCGTGATCGAGAGTGACGCGTGGCTGGCGATCGTGCCGTGGTGGGCATCCTGGCCGTTTGAGACACTGGTCATCCCGCGGGCCAAAGTGCAGCGGATCGAAGACCTTTCATCGTTGCAGCGCGACGATCTCGGCGCGGTCCTCGGCGAGCTAACCGCGCGGTACGATAACCTCTTTGGCTGTTCCTTCCCCTATTCCATGGGGTGGCATGGCGCGCCTTATTCCAGCGGCTCTCAGGACCACTGGCAACTGCATCTCCACTTTTATCCACCTCTCCTGCGATCTGCGACAGTAAGGAAATTCATGGTGGGGTACGAGATGCTCGCCGAGGCGCAGCGCGATCTGACGCCCGAGCAGGCTGCGGAGCTGCTGCGGGCAGCGAACCCTGTGCTCGCCCAGCAGGAACATTCGAGATGAGCGCAAAGGAAGATCTGGTTGACCGCGTGGCCGCCGGTTTTCGTCGGCTTTATGGTCACGAACCCAGCATTATCGCATTTGCGCCAGGCCGCGTGAATCTGATCGGCGAGCACACCGATTATAACGATGGGTTTGCCCTGCCCTGCGCTATCGAATGCGGAACGGTCGTAGCCTTTTCGCCCCGCGACGACGATTCCATCAAGGCAGCAGCCCTCGACCTTGGCAGTCAGCTTGGATCTTTCACTCTCGGCGCCACTATCGCGAAAGCGGATGATGGCAGCTGGGAGAACCACGTCCGCGGCGTTGCCGCGGCGATGCCGCTATTCGACTTGCCGATTTCCGCCGCTAATGTTGCGATCGGGGGCAACATTCCGCAAGGTGCCGGGCTCTCATCGTCCGCGTCGCTCGGCGTGGCGGCGGCGCTTGGCTTTGCAGCGCTGGCCGGCGATGACGCGCCTGACCGGACACGCATCGCGCGTGCGGCGCAATGGGCGGAGCATCACTATGTCGGCTGCAATTGCGGCCTAATGGACCAGCTGACGGTAGCGTTCGGCGAGGAAGGAAAAGGCCTGCTCATCGATTGTCGCAAAACCGAGACGCACGCCGTGCCATTTCCCCCTGGAACCGCGATCATGATCGTCCACTCGGGCGTAACGCGCGGCTTGGTCGATAGCGCATATAATGATCGTCGCCAGCAATGCGTCGCGGCTAGCCATCATTATGGGGTCGCGGCTTTGCGGGATCTGGACGCTGCCACACTCGAATTTGCGAAGTCGGATCTCGACGAGATTTCCTTCCGGCGAGCGCGCCACGTTGTCGCCGAGAACGAACGCACACTTCGGTTCAAGGACCTCCTGGAAGCAGGCGAACTGGTTGCGCTTGGCCGCGCCATGCGCGCCTCGCATGCCTCGCTGCGTGACGATTTCGAAGTCAGCCTACCCGCGATTGACGCGCTGGTCGATTGCCTTAACGAGGCCATCGGCGCTGCGGGTGGCGCGCGGATGACCGGAGGCGGGTTCGGCGGATGCGTGGTTGCTGTCTTCGCCGCAAGCGAGACAAGCGCTGTTGACGCTGCATTGGCGGCGTTCTGGCGCGATGCGGGTATGGCACCGCAACTTGCGTTTCGCGTTTCGCCTTCGCCGGGCGCTCATCTCATACAGGACGATCGCGCACGGATCAGCGCACGCTAAAGGAATAAACCGTCCGGCTGTGCCATATTGTCTCGGGGCGAAGAGTCGGGTCTGGAAAATTAGGCTGATTTGGTGCGTCGGGAAATTGCTGCGTTTCCAACGCGATCGCGCAGCGGGGCTCACAGGGCAGCCCACCGCGGCGCAGTATCGTCGCATCGAGATGGTCCGCCGTATAAACCTGGATGCCCGGCTGATCCGTGTCGATTGTCAACGTGCGGCCCGACGCCGGGTCATACAGCAGAGCTGCTGGACGCAGCCCGGACCCGCGGACCGCCCAGCAATGATCGATGCCAATATCGCCTCCTGCTTGGCCGTCGAGCCGTTCAAGATGGTTTGATAGTGGCTGAGACACACGAAAATCAAACGGTGTATTTGTAACACTCTCAATGCTTCCGGTCGGAATTCCATCAGCCGTTCGCGGCAGATATTGATCGGCGAAAAGCTGCAGCTGATGCTCACCGATGCCGTTGCCTGCCTCATCGCCGCCAAGGTTCCAATAGCCATGGAGGGTGAGGTTCACTGGGCATGGCCTGGTTGTCGTCGCCGAGAAATCCGTAATCAGGCGATTATCCTCGGTCCAAACGTAGGTGACGGTCACCCGAAGCTCGCCTGGAAAACCCTGATCGCCGTCGGGTGAGAGTATTTCCAGACGCACGCCTTCGCCATCGGGGGTTTCCACTATGTCGCCTCGCCAAAAGCGGCGGTCGAAGCCATCCTCCCCGCCGTGTAGCAAGTTAGGCCCTTCGTTGGGCTGGAGCCTGAAGCTTTGCCCTCCAACGCGGAACGAGGCGCCGGCCAAACGATTGGCGTAGCGCCCAACGATGCCCCCGAAAAATTGTCGGTGCGTCAGATAGTCGTCGAGCCGGGCATGGCAGAGCGTAACGTCGCCCAATTTTTGGCGGCGATCGGGAACGGTCACCGAAAGCAGCGTTGCGCCCAAATCCATCACGGCAACCTTGGCACCGGAGCGATTGATAAGCTCCCACTTCGTCAATGTCCGGCCGTTCGCGAGCTTTTGCTCGGATCGGACAATCATTGCCCGTCGTCCGCGTAGCGCTGCGATTCCGAACCGTCTGACACATGGCCTCCCTTTCACAGCAGGGTTTTTCGACGACTCCCCGCCGGAATGCATCGACCGCGGCAAGTCCGAAGTCGACAAATCGAGGAATAGCTTATTGGTCCATTTGGTCAACAAGCCTGCAATATACCGAGCTGAATGGCGCCATAATGCCGCCTAAAGCGCCGATGCAATCTCTCTATTGACTATATGTCCATTTATATTAGACAAGGCGTCAACAAGAATGGTGGGAGGATAAAAATGTCCAAAAGATTCAACTGCAGTGCGGGCTCCTCGGCAATTGCGCTATTGTGGGCTTTGACCGCCCCAACCGCGCTAGCCCAAACCGACCCAGCGGACGGCGCTGAGGCCGACGATCGCGACACGATCATCGTCACTGCACAAAAGCGGGCCGAAAACGTTCAGGACGTTCCCATCGCGATCACGGCGCTCAATGCTGCCGCCCTCGAGGCCGCAAAAATTGAAGATAGCAAGGATCTGCAGTTCAACGCGCCGAACGTGACGCTTTCCGCCAACCGCAACTTGACGATCCGCGGCGTCGGATCGCAATCCTTTGGCGGCACAGGCGACACCAATATCGGCGTTCTCGTCAATGGCGTGTTCCTCCAGTCGGGAAGCAGCTTTGGCGATTTCTTCGACATGGAGCGCATCGAGGTCTTGCGCGGGCCGCAAGGGACGATTTTTGGCCGCAACACCACCGGCGGCGCGGTAAACTTCGTGACCCGGCGACCGACCGACGCGTTCGAAGGCTATGTCGATCTGCAGGGCGAAAGCCCGCGCGGCGTACGTGCCAGCGCGGCGCTCAACATTCCGCTCGCTCCCGGGCTTTCACAACGCTTCGCCGCGAACTACATCAACCGCGACGGTTATACGAAAAATCTACTCGACGGCGCTAATGTCGATGGGCGAAACCAGTTCACGCTACGCTCGAGCACGCGCTTCGAGCCGACCTCCTCGACGCTGATCGATCTCACCCTGACTTATTTCAAGGAAGATTCGGATCGCCAGAACGCTGCCAAGTCGCTCTGCACGCCCGACCCGGCATTCGGCTGTTCGCCTGCGTCGGCATCGACCGGGTTTCCGACCAGCAACTTCCTCATCGACAGCTTTCTGCTCCCCGGCGTCGTGCGTGGGGGAACATTCGCGCCCAATCCGCGCAACCTTCGCGAAGTGGCCATCGACGTGAGGCCCTTTCAGAAGGCCGAGGACTTTCTTGCCACGCTGGAGATGAGCCACAAATTCGGTGCGTTGACCCTGACCTCGGTCACCGGACTGCGCGACGGGAAAAACACCAGCGAGCGCGATTTTGACCAGGGCTACCGACCCAACGCGTTCAATCCGGGCACCTTTGGTACGCTGGTTGTGCCGAATGACGGCAAGGGCAATGGCCTGCTGACCTATTTGCTCTCTGGCAGGCCCGTCACAACGACCGACTATCGCACGTCGCAGACGGGGGGCGGCACCGCACGCCAATTCAGCCAGGAACTGCGCCTGTCTTCACAGTTTGACGGACCCTTCAATTTCATTTTCGGGGGCTTCTATCTTAACGCGCGGACGTCGGGCTATGTCGACACATGGGCGCCTGCCAATTTGACGCGCGGCGCCGTTTCGAAATTCGACACCCGCTTGGGGCAGGTCAAATCCTACGCGGTGTTTGGCGAAGCATATTTCGATATCACGCCGACTCTCAAGCTGACCGGCGGCCTTCGTTATACCGAAGATAAGAAGCATATCGAGACCGCGTCGGGCACCTTCGTGCTCGGCCCCTATTTCATCGGTGACGAAAAATTCGACAAGGTCACGGGCCGCGCCATCGTCAGCTGGAATCCCGACCTGTCCTTCACAGCCGACACAAATGTTTATCTGTCCTTCTCGCGGGGATTTAAATCGGGCGGTTTCAACCCCGGGAACAACACGATCCCGGTCTTTGGGTCGGAAGCGATCGATTCCTATGAACTTGGGATCAAGAACACGTTCCTCAACGGCAATGGCCGCCTGAACCTTGCGGCGTTCAACTACGACTATTCCGACCTGATCGTCGGCAATCTCGTCGGCACGGCGGTGGCAAACGTAAATATTCCCAAATCACGGGTTCGCGGCTTGGAGGCCGAACTGGTGCTGACGCCAACCGATCCGCTTCGCCTCGAAGCGTCCCTCGGCCTGCTCGACACCTCGATCCGCAGCGATTTTCGTTCCTCCGATCCGACGCGCGGCAGTGCGCTGTTTCAGATCAAGGGCAATCAGCTGCCTAATGCGCCGCGCCGCACCCTCAAGCTGGCCGCGGAGTACACGATCGAAGCCGGAAATGACTGGACCGTACGTCCTAGGGTCGATTTCTACTCGCAGGCGGGTTTCTACTCGCGCGAGTTCAATGTTCCGGCCGACCGCGTCGGCAGCTGGAAACAACTCGATGCCTCGGTCCAGGTTGCCAACGGCGACAAGGACTGGAGCCTGACCGCTTTTGTGAAAAACCTGACGAATGAAGACAGCATCACCTTCCTTGAGGCCAATTCCAACCTCGTCGGGAGCTTTCGCAGCGCGTTTCTGCTCGATCCCCGCACCTTCGGCGTGAGCTTGCATGTCGGGTTCCGTTGAGCACCAACTGGTCCAATCTGGCGACCAGCCTCTCCGCCTGGGCCGGCGAAGGACATATCCTTCGCCGGCCGCTTTCCGGCGGCTCGCGGCGCGGCGCGGCGCGGCGCTGTGACTAGAGTCGCCCGCCGACTTGCCGCCGCTGCGGTTGCAGCCGCGCTGACGCTGACGCAAGGGACGGCTCACGCCGAGCAGCCTGGAGCACGGCAAGCTTCAGCGGAAATGCCCGCATTGTCAGGCTTGGGAGACTATGGCGTCGGAACCGAATATCGGGAAATGACGGTCGGCACGCGTTCGGTTGGGGTTCGGATCTGGTATCCCGCGACGCGCGCAGCCTCTGCGCTGCCGACGACTTATCGTCATAGGCACGCCTTGCCCGGTCAGCGGCCGATTGAACTGACAGAAACCGGGATTGCAGTCGCGGGTCCCCCTCCGGCGACGCCTCTAAAATACCCGCTGGTACTGATTTCGCACGGTTATGGCGGATGGGCTGAGCATTTCAGCGGGCTCGGAGAGGCTCTGGCGTCCCGCGGCTACATCGTCGCTTCGATAGATCATCGCGATCTGCCGTTTAGCGACGCCGCCTCCTTTGCCACGTCGTTCGGAACGGTGCTTTTGACCCGATCCTCGGACCAGCAGCAGGTCTTGCACGCTCTGCTGACGGGAAGGCTGGCGGCGCCCGCGATCGCGGCGCGCATCGACGGTTCCGCCGTCGGACTCATCGGCTATTCGATGGGCGGTTATGGCGCGCTTATTTCCGCGGGCGCGGCAATCGATCCCGTAGCGCCCGCCTTCGCCCAACTACCGCCGGCCGTCCGGAGTACGATGCCCGCGCCAGACCCGTCGCTCGCCTCCCAGATAAAAGCGGTCGTCGCGATTGCGCCGTGGGGCGGTCAACCGGAGGCGGGCGTATGGAGCGATGCCGAACTCAGCAAACTAAAAACACCGCTACTCTACATCAGCGGCGATGGCGACGACGTCGTCGATTTCAAACAAGGGGTTCAAAGGCTTTTTGAGCAGAGCAAGGGCAGTAGTCGCCACCTGCTCGTGTTTCGCGAAGCCGCACACAATATTGCCGGGAACGCACTGCCATTGCCCCCCAACGCCGAGTTTGCAGTCATCGAATCGTTGACCGATCCGGTTTGGCGCAAAGAGCGGATCGCGGCGATCAACCAACATTTCATCGTCGCCTTTCTAGATCGCCAGCTCAAGGGCGATGCGAGCAGATCTGCCTATCTGGATGTGCCCTCGGCCGTCTCCAACGATGGCCAATGGCCAAGCCGTTTTGGACAGCAATGGGGAGGACAGGTCGCTGGCGATGACCAACCCGAATATTGGCGCGGATTTCAGCGCCGCTGGGCAAGAGGATTAGAAATGCATCATAAGAAAGCAGGCGAATGACCGTGAGCGGAAAATTGTTCGATCTCGGCGGCCATGTCGCATTGGTGACGGGCGGCAATGGGGGGCTTGGCCTCGCGATGGCCACTGGACTTGTGCGCGCGGGCGCCAGCGTGGCGATCTGGGGCCGGAGCGAGGAAAAAAATGCCGCCGCGGTCGAGGCCCTGCAACAAATAGGCGGGACCACGCGAAGCTTTGTGGCCGATGTCACCGATCAAGCCTCTTCAGCCGCTGCCTTCGAAGAAACTGTCGCGGCTTTTGGCCACATCGACAGCTGTTTTGCCAATGCAGGCGGCGCGGGCGTCCGGGGTGCCTTTGTCGATCTCGACCGCGACTCCTGGACGGCCACGAATGACCTCAACATATTGAGCGTTATCGACACTTTCCAGCTGGCCACGCGCCATTGGCTGGACCGGAAGGCGAAAGGAAAGCTTGTCGTCACCTCGTCGGTAGCGGCGCTTCTGGGACTACCGAACTCCGCAGGCTATTGCCTGACCAAGGCGGCAGTTACCGGCTTGGTCCGTTCTCTCGCAGTCGAACTGGGACCAAAGTCCATCCAGGTTAACGCCATACTTCCCGGCTTCATCGAGACCGAAATGTCGCTCAATACCCCTAAGGCTTTTCAGGATGCGTGCCGCCGCCGCGCCGCATCGGGTGAAATCGGCAAGTTGGAGGATATGGAGGGGATCGCGGTCTATCTTGCGTCGCAGCAGAGCAATTTCATGACCGGCCAGGCGTTGGTTCTTGACGGCGGTCATTCCATCTTTCCGATGTAAGGCGGTTGGTAAAAGGAGAGAGACCAGTGCCACTGGCTCGAATGATATGCATAATTCACATGCGCCGCGCGTGTAAGGCGCTGCGCGCGTGACCCGATCCGCAGCCATTGATCCCGCCATTGGGTTCTGGAGAATTGTCGCCTTTGGTTCGGTGCAACTACCGCTCGGCACGATCGGTCTGCCGATCGCTATTTATCTGGCCCCGCTTTATTCCGGCCAGCTCAACCTGAGCTTGCAGATGATTGGCGTCGCCCTGATCATTGCAAGACTCTCCGACTTTGTGACCGACCCGATCATCGGCATCTTGTCGGATCGCTGGCGCCCCAGCATCGGCCGTCGGCGGGTGTGGTTGCTCTTTGGCACAGTCACCATGCTGGCCGGGGTCTATATGCTGTTTCGGCCCACCCCGGGGGTCGATATCCTTTATTTCCTGCTGGCGGTATCGCTCGTCTATTTCGGCTTCACCCTGATCCAGCTGCCCTATAATGCCTGGGCGGCGGAGCTCTCGTCGGACTATGACCTCAGAACACGCATCAGCTCGGTTTCGCAATTTTTCAGCATTCTCGGCCTGATCATATCGACGTTGATTCCGGCGTATGTGCTGTTGCAGCCGGGCGCGACAAGTGCGGATGTCATGGCCACTATCAGCACATTCATTTTCATCGCGCTTCCGGTCTGTGCGGCTATCGCATTTTTTCTGGTTCCCGAACCTGCCGCACCGATCCGCAAGGTGCCTTTCGATCTCCGCAGCGCGCTCCGCATGCTGGGGTCGAACCGCGCCTTTCTGCTGGTTACGACCGTGGTGCTGATCGCCACGATTGGCGAGGTATTCCGGCAGACGATCACGATCTTTTTCGCTCGTGATGTCGTTGGCGTCAGCAACATCGGTATCATCTATTTTCTCTATTTCCTGACCGCGCTGGCGCTGGTTCCGTTTTGGGTATGGCTAGCCAAACGCGTCGAAAAGCATCGCGCTTTGACGGTGGCATTCGTGATCGTGGCAATCACGAATGCCCTGATGTTTTTTGTGCCCGTCGGCGGCACGGCGATCTTTACTGCCCTCTTCTTGCTGAAGGGGACCTGTTACGGCGGCGTGCTAATACTGCCCAACGCGATGGTTGCCGACACCGTCGATATCGATACCGCCGAGTCCCTCGACCGTCAGCAAGGACTGTTTTTTGCCGCCATCGCGATGGTGCAAAAGATGGGCTATGCGCTTGGAGCCGGGCTTCCCCTGCTGATCCTCGGCGCCGTGGGCTATACCTCAGCGGGCGAGACGCGCGCACAACCATTGTTCATGCTGACCATCAGCTACAGTTTCATCCCTTGTGTTCTCGTGCTCATCGCGGCAGCCTTGTCTTGGCGATACAGCCTGACGGCGGAACGCCACCGCGCCATTCGCGGCGAGATCGATGCGCGACTTGCCACCGTGGGCAAGGGAGAGTCCTGACATGATCACTGGTATTCACCACACCGGGCTGTCGGTCCGTGATCTCGACGCAGCGATCGCATTTTATACCCGGGAGCGCAGCTTTACGCTCCTTTACCGCTTCGAAATTGCCGACAGCGACGCCAATCGCACAATGTTGCAATTGCCCAATGCCGGTGCCCGCGGGGCATTTTTGCAAGGGGCGCTGGGTTGTCTCGAAATTTTTCAGTTCTCGGCAGAATGGGACGGCGATTTTGGCGAGCGCGAAGTCTATACAGCGGGCATAAGACATATCTGCCTTCAAACCGGCATATCCGACGCCCTCTTCGACGCAATGTGCGCCTCCGGTGCCAGCGCGCACGCACGGCCAGCAGGCTTGGGGACGGGAAACAGCTACGCCTATATCCGCGATCCCGAGGGCAATTTGCTCGAATTGGAGGGAACTCCTTGGGCACCGCCGGCAGCAACGCGGTCCTGGTTCGCTCACACCGCGCTGGTGACGCCCGACATCGAACGCCTCAGCGGATTTTACGCAATGCTGACAGGAATCGATGTCCATCAGCGCGGCAGCTTCGGTCCCGACCGCAAATTCGACATCGTTGCCGGCATCGCGGACGTACAATTCGACGGAGCGTGGCTCCGTCTCGCCAATGCAGAGCTTGAGTTCTGGCAATATCGGCAGCCCGCGACAATCTCCGTAGCACGGCGGAATGCCGCCGAAATAGGCTGGAATCACCTTTGCTTCGAGAGTGATGACATCGACGCCGACTACGCGCGGTTAGCGGCGGCGGGTGTCGAAATGCACGGCGCCCCGATGAAGTTCGGCGTTGCGCGGGTCGCTTTCGGCCGCGACCCCGACGGCAATATTTTTGAGTTGCTTCAACCGGGACCAAGTGCCGGGGTGACCGTTGGCGCCATGTTGGCGAAACCCGATGGTCAGCTCATCGATACGGCCCGGACTGCTTATCGAAGCGTAGCCGCCGGCGCGGCGGCATGACCGGTACGGATATGCCCCGCGGTGTCACGTTGGCAAAGCGAGAAAGCCGAACCATTCCCGTCGGCGGCCTCGACATGCATTATCTAGAGCAGGGCAGCGGGCCACCCATGCTGCTTCTCCACGGTTTTCCCGACCATGCCGCGGCGTGGCGCCCGTTGGCCGATCGCATGGCGCCCACATTTCGTCTGATCGCACCCGATCTGCGAGGCTATGGTAGAACCTCTCGCCCCGGATCCGTCGCCGATTACCGGCTCGATCTTCTGGTCGGCGATGTTGTTGCGCTTCTGGACGCGCTCGACATCCCCCGCGCCTATATATGCGGCCATGATTGGGGCGGCGTTCTGGCTTTCGCGGTTGAGGAGCGCCATCCTGCGCGTGTCGCGGGACTTATTGCACTCAACGCCGCTCCGCCGGCGGTATTCCAGCACCTGATATGGCATGACGCAGACCAGCGTCTGGCGTCCCAATATATTCGCTTCCTACGGTCCACCGAGGCTGACGCCGTATTCAAAGAGGCTAATGTCGAAGCCCTTCTCGATCGTTTTTTGAGCGCGCCGCGGCAAGCCGGTCAGATCGACGAAGCCGATTTGGAGGCCTATCGCGAGGCGTGGACCGGGTCAGGCGTATGGCAGGCGATGCTGGCGTGGTACCGCGCCGCGCCCTTTGACGTGCCTGCCGTCGATGCCTGCGCCCCCTTGCCCGCTTCGGTGCTAGCCCCTCTTATCGAGACCCCCGCTTTGATTCTGTGGGGCGATCAGGACACGGTGTTTGTACCAGCCATGGCCGAGGCCGCCGCCCAAGCGTGTCGTGATGCTCGGTTGGAACGGCTCGCCGATGCCGGCCATGTGCCGCACCGCGATGCACCCGCGCGCTGCGCGCAGCTCATCACCGCATTTGTAGCGCAGCACCCCCTGCTTCCAGACGAAAAGGTTGAACTATCATGATCGAACAATCGCTGGCGGGCCGTGTTGCCATCGTCACCGGTGCGGCGCGCGGCATTGGACTTGCCGCGGTCCAAAGGCTCTGCGCGGGGGGCGCAAGTGTCGTTGCGTTCGACCGTCCGGACGCCGACTATTCCGCTGCCTTATCTGCGGGCCGGGTCGCAGCGTTTTCCGGAGACGTCGTCAAGACCTCCGATTGGCAAGGTGCGATCGATCTTGCCCTTACCTTGGGCGACAAGGTCGATATCCTCTTCAACAACGCGGGCATTTCGGGCGCTATCGCCAACGCCATCGATTATCCCGAAGATGAATTCGACCGGATTATGGCGATCAATGTTCGCGGCGTGTATCTTGGCATCAAATATGTCGGGCGCTGCATGCAGACGCAGCGCAGCGGGGTGATCGTCAATACATCTTCGGTGTCGGGGTTCGGCGGCAGCGGCAACATCTTCGGCTATACCGCCAGCAAGTTCGCGGTGAACGGCATGACGAAGTCAGCCGCGATTGCCCTTGCGCCCGACGGGGTAAGGGTGCTTGCCCTCTGCCCCAGCCCGACCGCGACCGAAATGATGTTCCAGCTTGAACGCCGCTTGTCGCCGAGCGACCCTGAAGCGGCGCGACCGCAACTGGCGCAGGGCACGCCAATGGGTCGCTATGGAACGCCCGAAGAAATTGCCGACGTTCTGGCCTTTCTGGTGAGCGATGCCGCAGCTTTCATGACCGGCGCGCTGGTGCCTGTCGATGGTGGAACGCTCGCCAAATAGCACGCCCCAATTTCAGGAGACCCTTAATGATCACCCCCATCGAGCGCGGTTTTGGTGAGAAATTTCTCAAAAGCATCGACAATTTCTACAGCCATGGCATCGACTGGCTCTACAACGAATGGTGGGAAACCGCACCGGCGGACGCCATCGCCAAATATGAAGCCGCCATTCTGGATCATCCGGAGCACGGACCTTTGGCACGGGAGGCATGGCTGGCGCCCGCCTTCCGCCTCGCGGCGTTGGATGACTGCCAGCCCGGCACGCTCGGTCACGCGTATCGCGCATTCATGGTTGAGAACGATCTGGTCGAACAGTTGGCAGCGGGGTATCGCGCACGGCACGATGAGCTGCGCACCAGCGGAAAGATCGACCGAATGCCTGATGCGCTAGCCTACAAGGTTTTACGCGGGTTTCAGACGCATGATCTTCATCACGTACTGACGGGATACCCAGCGACGCCGCTGGGCGAACTCGCGCTTCAGGCTTTTCAACTCGCGCAAATGGATTTTCCTTATGCGGCGATGTGGATTGCCGTCGTGACCGGCCATATGGCACTGGTTGATCCCCATCTAATCAAGCCGGCCATGGATGCGATTACCGACGGCTGGGGCCACGGCCGGTCTGCGCGAAGCATTCAGTTTATCCGCTTTGAAGATCGGCTAGATCAGCCGCTGGAGGCCATCCAGGCCGAATTTGGTCTGCGTCCCACGCGTGCGAGCGGCGAAACGCCGCAAGTGAACACACCGGAACTGCTTATGGCCGCCGCATGACAGGATCAGAACTGCGGTCGGCGCCGCCGGATCGGCTGCCGCCGGCTCGTGTAATCGCGCTTGAGCTCGTTCAAGGTTCCAAGGATCATCGTCACCGTCAGATCTTCCAGCTCCTTGCGGCTCATTTTCCGCTGCAACAGATACGCCCCCGCTGCCGCTGGCAAACCAAAGCTGATATCGGTCGCCGCCTTAGCGATGTCGGTCGGCAGACCGAAATGGTCGGCGACAATGTCGGCGAGATAATCGACGGCGCTGTCGCGGCCGAATTCGGTCGGATCATGAATAGCGGAGACGGAAGGTTCAGCTTGCAGGCGCTCGATCAAGAGCCCGCGCTCATCGATATATTTGAGGTACACATGCGTCACCGCTCGTACCAACCCCTCAAAGGTTTCCGCCTTTTCGGCAGCCTCGGCTTGCAGCCGACGCAGTCGCCGCCATTCGCGTTGCAGCAACTGCCGCAAAAGATCGGTGACGTTGGGGAAATAATTATAGACCAGCGACTTGCTGATACCCGCCTGCCGGCTGATGCTGTCCATCGACAGCGTCGAAACGCCGTCGCGGGCGACGATCTCTGCGGTGTGATCGAGGATAAGCGACTGCCGTTCTTGCGGCGCCAGACGAACGCGTTTTCGCGATATTTTGGCCGGTCTTTTAAGAGCATCAGTCACGTCGACGTACCTCGATCGAACCGTTCACGGAAATACGCCGGTGCGCGGATTTAATTGGATGTTTCGCCAATAGACTTTTGGCCAGTCGGCATCGGAAGAGCAAGAAAATTGAAAATCAGCAGTCCAACGGCGATTTGTCCGCACCAGCGCATGCGGCTCGGCGTATGCTATTATCCCGAGCACTGGCCGGAAGAACAGTGGGCGAAAGATGCGCGCCGAATGGTCGAAACCGGCCTTTCGCATGTGCGCATCGGCGAATTCGCCTGGTCGCGGATCGAGCCAGAACCGGGACGATTTGACTGGGCTTGGCTCGATCGCGCCATCGAAACGCTTCACGACGCGGGATTGGGTGTCATCCTCGGCACACCGACGGCGACGCCGCCCAAATGGCTGATCGATCGAATGCCCGATATGCTGGCGGTAGACCGCGACGGAAGGCCCCGCAAATTCGGATCGCGGCGCCACTATTGTTTCAGCCATGCAGGCTACCGCGCCGAGGCGGCGCGTATCACGCGCGCGGTTGCGCAGCGATACGGTCGCCATCCCGCCATCGTCGCTTGGCAGACCGACAATGAATATGGCTGTCATGACACGGTGCTGAGCTTTTCCGACGCCGCAAGGGACGGATTCCGGCGCTGGCTGGCAGCCCGTTATAACGAAATAGGCGCGCTCAATTTGGCTTGGGGCAATGTCTTCTGGAGCATGGAGTATCGTGCTTTCGACGAAATAGACCTGCCCAATCTGACGGTCACCGAGGCAAACCCGGCTCATTGGCTGGCATTCCGCCGCTTTGCGTCGGATGAAGTGGCGACGTTCAACCGGGCGCAGGTCGATATCTTGCGCGAATTGTCGCCGGAACGCGACGTCGTCCATAATTTCATGGGCTTCTTCACCGAGTTCGACCATCATGACGTTGCGGCCGATCTCGACGCGGTCGGATGGGACAGCTACCCGCTCGGCTTTCTTGAGTCTTTCCGCTTTTCGGATGCAGATAAGCTTGCTTACGCACGCCAGGGCCACCCCGACATCGCAGCTTTTCATCATGATCTGTATCGCGGATGTGCGGCGAATGGCCGGTGGTGGGTCTTGGAGCAGCAGCCGGGACCAGTAAACTGGGCGCGGCATAATCCAGCGCCCATGGCCGGGATGGTCCGACTTTGGACCTTGGAAGCGATGGCCCATGGCGCTGAATTGGTCAGCTATTTTCGCTGGCGACAAGCGCCGTTCGGGCAAGAACAATTGCACGCCGGCCTGCTTCGACCCGACGATGGACCCGCGCCGGCGCTAGGCGAGGTCGCGCAGGTTGCGAACGAGATTCGTGAACTCGGCCCGTTGGGCTCGGCGCCCCGCCAAGTTGCTCTGATATTTTCATATGATGCCGATTGGGTGACGAGCATCCAGCCGCAAGGCGCAGGCCTATCAGCGCTATGGGCAGCATTCAACTTTTACTCGGGGCTTCGCCGAATGGGGCTGAACGTTGATATCGTCCATCCTTCCGCATCGCTCGACGGCTATGCGCTGTGTGTCGTCCCGTGTTTGCCGATCGTGCCTGAGATACTGCTGCGTAATCTGGAGCAATTCAAGGGTCAGGTCGTGATCGGGCCTCGTTCGGGCAGTCGTGATAATGATTTCGCCATTCCCAATGGACTGCCGCCCGGCCCATTGTTCCCGGGCAAGGTCGCGCGGGTCGAGAGCCTACGCCCCGGATTGGAGCATTGCGGCGACGACTGGCAAATCACGCAATGGTTGGAACATTTGGAAACCGACGCCGAGCCCGAGCTGATCGCTGGGGATGGCACGATTGCCAGCTGGCGCGCGGGCGGTATCCGCTATCTTGGCGCTTGGCCGACTCAGAATCTCGTGCACGAGCTTCTTGTTCGCGCCATCAGCAACACCGACTTAACCACCCACGATTTACCAGAAGGGCTGCGTCTTCGGCAGGCGGGCGACCATATTTTCGCTTTCAATTATGCAAAGGATCCTCGGGCGGTTCCATCAAGCGTCGAAGGCGAGCTTATGCTCGGCGAGCGCCACGTCGAAAGTGCGGGGGTCGCCGTTTTTCATAACATCTTAACAGTGCCACACATTGATCAGAATTTGGCTGGAATTTCCAAGGCATGAGATGGCCGTGTGTGGACGGCCCTCCGTTGGCAAGCGGTTTCTGGATGATGCAGTTGCTGGTTGGTGCAGCCATGTGTCGGCCTATGATGCGGCCTTGTCATGCGCCGCTGGCCATGATGACTTTCGCGCGGATCGGGCCCCGACCAATTGCTCGCACTCGGAGTGCACCGGCCAAAATGGGTTTTCCAGATCCGGCGATTTCAACCGGCTTTGTGCATCAGCTCCTGTCTGCCCTTCCCAACCTCGGCGACGCCTTGCCCGGCGCCTGATCTCCTATGCGTGCGCGACCTGCGGTTCGCGGTAGTGCTCGCCGCTCGTCATCATTGTCCAGACCATGCGCGCGGTCTTGTTCGCGAGCGCGACGGCCGCGACCTTCGTGGCACGCCTCTTCATCAGCTCGATAAGCCAGACCCGCTTGGTACCGCGTCGTTCTGCGTGACGGATTACCGCCATCGCCCCAACAACGACCATCTGGCGCAGATACTGGTTGCCCGCACGCGATATGCCGCCGAGCCGCTCCTTCCCGCCGCTGGAGTTCTGTCGTGGCACGAGGCCGATCCATGCAGCAAGGTCACGGCATGTCTTGAATACCTGCGGATCAGCGACGCTGGCGACGAAGGCGCGCGCAAGCAGCGGGCCTACGCCTGGGATCTCCATCAGCCGCTGCCCGACTTCTGTATCGCGCGCACTCGCTCGGATAAGTCGGTCGTTCTCGAGGATCTGCTCCTTCACGACCGTAAGCTGCGCTCCGAGCATCTCCAGGCAGATGCCATCGCGCGGAATCCTCTCGTCATCTTTTTCGGCGACTATCGCCAGCAGGCGCGCGAGCCCAATGCGCGCCACCGGCGCCACGATCCCGAACTCCGACATATGGGCCCGCGTCGCGTTCGACAGCAGAGTGCGCTGGCGGTTGCGGACATTGCGATCACTTGAAGGGCTGCCCTTTCAACCTGTTCCGACGCTCTTTCGAACGTCCGATATGAGGCGCGTAGCGGAAGCGTCCCAGAAGGAACTTGCTCGACCCGCATCCGCTAGCCCGGCTCCTGAACAGCAAGTGGCTTAACGGGCGATTGTACCGAGATCAGCGGCGCCTTGTTGCTTGTCCCGAAAGGCAAGCGCATCCATTCGCCTACGCACCCCCGCCGCGATGTCCCCCGCGCAAATCCGGCCTTCTGCCGACCTTAAATGCAATATGACGCCCATATATATTATGTCTTCTATAGCCAAAAAATAGAATATCTGAAAAAAAATCACTCATCAGCTTGGGAGAACCTGCCGGCCATCCTAAAACCTAGGGTCGGCAAAATACAAATGCCCGACGAGATTGAATTTTGTCTCGAAGGTGTAAAAATGAAAAATTTTATGGAAGCGAGTGATGTACTGCTTGACCAGTATTACACACGTCAACACGTAGCACAAAAACTCTATCGATCTTTCCGGAAATTATGCGATCCAGAGCGATACCAGCTAGTCGAGCCGAGCGCCGGTACGGGATCGTTTTTCATGCTGATGCCCCAAGGGAGCTTGGCGTTTGATGTTGATCCAAAGTTCCCTGGCATAGTTACAGCTGATTTCCTATCTGTTGAAATCCGCAGCGAACGAGAGGTGGCTGTGGTCGGCAATCCGCCGTTCGGCCGGAGTGCCAGTATGGCAGTACGCTTCTTCAACCATGCTGCATGGCAGGCGAGTGTCATCGCACTGATACTGCCGCGAACCTTTCGGAAGGCTTCCATAGAAAATCGCCTCGATCGTAACTTCCATCTAATCCACGAGGAGACTGTGCAGCGTGACGCGTTCCTATTCAGGTCCAAGCCGTACGACGTACCGGCTATATTCCAGATCTGGGAGCGTCGCGATGAGCTGCGAGAGTTGCAACATGTCGCAATCCATCACCGGGATTTTAGCTTTACGACGCCAGATCGAGCCGACTTCGCGATACAGCGCGTCGGTGCGCGAGCAGGCCGCGTGCACCGAGACTTCACGCGGAGTCCGTCTTCCCACTATTTCATTCGAGGCGAGGTGGAGCCAATAATGAAACGGCTCAACTTTACCAGGGTCGCGCTCAACGTGGCGGGCAATCCGAGCTTGTCAAAGTCGGAGATCGTGTCGCTCTATCGCCAATTGACCGGGAGGTAAGCATTTCCCCGAAAAGCCATCATCTGAGATCTCCGCTTCCTTGGAGACATTGGCTCCTCGAGTCACACGGTTCGAAATTAGAGAATGCCGTGTTTTGCGGGCGAGGCGAACCGCATGCAAATCATTCTGGTAAATTGTCGCAGTCAAAATGGGCCTAACAGCCGATTTCAGCGGTTCAGAGGATAGAGCGAGCGAAACGTCGTCACACGCATCGTAGAGCGCATGGCGGCGTGCAACAACTTGCGATCTTCCGACGCCGCCGTCCAAGTCGCTGGCACTTTGCGGCCGTTAAGCGCTTCCACTATCTGAGTGTGCCTAGCTGCCGACAGCCGGTCGGCGATCCGGACGATGAGCAATGCAAACAGGCGCGGCATTTCGCGCATAAAAATGACGGTGGCACACACGGCAACGACCACGGCAATTGGTCCGACGATAAACATTTCTTTTCTCCTCTGATCTTCAGATCATCCTCTCCGCTCAATTCCTCTCCCCATTCCGGCCTGTAGGCATGGCTGCCCGATCCTTCCAAGGTGCCAGAAACAGCAAATTGATATTCAGAACGTCCGGCACCGGGCGTTACCGGTGCTCGGTGCCGACACGATCTCAGCGGGATTTTTGCGTTGTCGCTGCCATGACATATTCGGGCGGGACGATCCCGGTCCGATCCCACCAACGCTCCGCGAGGCGCTTGCGAGAATTGTCCGTCCGCAGCCAGTTCTGCCGGACCTTGCCGTAATCGCGGTGCTCGGGGTCATATCCTCGCAAGGTGATGAGGAGATGCGCGTGCGGCGCGATTTCGGGTTGATCGTCGCTTTCCGCCTGATGATGAATCGCCCAGTCGACCACCATGCCGCGGGCCACAAGAAAATCCTCGGCAAAGCCTTCGATCAGATTGCGCCAGAAGGCGAGATCCTCATGACGCGGCAGGCTGCCGACGCAATGTGCAATGGTCGGCTCGTCGGGCCTATACCGGGCCGCATTCTCGTCCGCTTGTGCCCACAGCGCGATTCCCCCCAGTTTGGGTCCGGCGGCGCGGGCAGGAGCACATCGGCCCGCCGCCGCAAGGTCAGAGCGCGACGCCCAGTTCGGCGTCGGACCCCATTCATCGACGCTGTTCTGGCGGTTGATGTAAGCGTAGCTCGCCTGCGCCGTGCGGTGGGTGCGCAAGAGTTCGGGCGTATAGCGGCTTGACCGGTCCCGGATCACATAGCGGGTGTTGAACGGGCGGATGTTGTGGATGGTCGTCATTTGGTACTTCTTTCTACGAATAAAAAGGGGCCGCATCGCTGCGGTCCCCTTGCTGAGTTTGTGTGTGATGGAGAAACGGCGAAGCGGCACCGCAGCGGCTGCCGGGCGTTGATTTACCGGATATTTAAGAGTGGTCGTTAGTGGCCCGCCGTCGGCCGTGACAGCGGCCCATCGCATGCGAAGCGTTGTGCATATGCACGCTCGCAGGCCTCGCTGCTCGAGCGACCCGAGCAGCGAGGCCATTTTTTCATCGATAGTGAGTTTACGCGTTAGGCGCGCTCAGGCGTGGAACAGGCCGTCCTCGAAGCTGACCCATCTCGCGGTTTCGTCGCCCGCAGCGAGGCGTTGTCGATAGTCGCGATAATGGTGCGCGAACGAGTCTGCGCGGCGAATTGGGCGTGAGTTCCCGATATCGGCGAGCGCGGCTGTCAGATACTCGCTGGCATCGATCCAGTCGCGAAGCGCCAGCATGGTCTCGAAGAAGGGTTCCGGCCGCGCGCTGCGGAACGCTTCGACATGCGCCCACAGCATCAGGCGTGCCGTCGCTATGCGAAGCGCATGGTCTTCGGCTGCCGCCGGCGCGGAGCGCGACCAGGCCAGCTCGATGTCCGCATCGCCGATCTCGGGCATCGGGATCGAGAAGCGACGGCACGCTGTTCGCTCATCGAACCCATGGTTACCCATTGCGGCGGGATCGATAGCCGTCTCGCCAAAGCAGAGATCGGCAAGCGCCGGCTCAACGAAGAAGCGCCGGCTCATCGCGTCCATCGCCAACGTCATGCGATCGGCCGTGGACACGATCTGGACTGCGGCCGGCAACAGCGTCTTGTCGAGCAAGTGCGGCAATGGGATTTCCGACTTGCGCGCGTCGGAGACGCAGATCGTGTTGATCCAGCGATGACCATCATCTTGATCGACCATCGTCAGGACCGCCGCCGCAACCGGCCTGCGTGCCAGCGCCGGATGCTCGTCTGGTATGTCGTTGACGGGAATGCACGCCAGACCGATCACCTGCAGGCATTTGGGAAGTTGATACTCGTTCACGATATTCTCCTTTCGGAGGATCAGGGATCCGAGACAGAACTCCTGCCTCTTTTCCTTTCACCCTGTTCCTCGCTTCCCGCGTCAGCGTCTCCATTGTTCAGCGGGCGCGAAGGCGCGTCCCGCTTTTCCATTTGGCGAACATGCGAGGTCGGTCTGCGGCTGCGCCGCAGGGGTGGTCGTCATTTATGGGTGGCAAGTATTTCTGGGAGCCGGTGATCGGCGGCGGCGGCTGCCGATTAGTCTCTTCCCCATAGACTGGTACATGAGCAGAAGAACGACGTTGCGCCTGTGGTGTCGACGAAACGTACTCTGCGGATCAATCCGATCCGCGGCTTGCTTCTTCAGCGACTTCGGCCAAGGCTTCGCGCTCGTCACAGGCGATGACCGGATCACGCCCTCGTCCCCACGTATATTCCTTGAGCACTTTGCAGAAGCAGCGGATGTCGGTGTCGAATAGCCACATCGCAGCCCGGCACGAGGTGCAAGCGGGATCGGGCGTCAACGTCACCCCGGATGCCGGATGGCTGAGTACTGGGCTGATATGGTCGTCATCTCGCCGCAGGGTTTGGAACTGGCTCGGCTGGAAAACATCGTTGGTCGGCACTGCAATTCTCCTTGGTGAACAGTAAATTCGGTCATCGCGACCAATCAGCGGGTGGCCGGCTTCGGGCCTGTTGCATCGTGTTTCTCGGCTCATCTGGCCTGATTGGCCCCGACCGGCGATCGGCATCAGTGTATTTATGCGGACCCGCGCGGGCGACGCTTGTGTCACGTTCGCGGTATTCTCCGGGATCCCAGTCCCAGCGGGCCAGCCGCTGTGCGACGACAGCCCGGACCCGGCGACGCAGGCGCATAGGCAGCCGATATCCTTCCGAAGCATTGACCGGGAATGCTGTCACATCACGGTCGATACCGCCCGCCCTGTCGGCCTCGGTGCTTGGGTCCGCAGTATGGGATGCGACATTTTGACTGCGGCCTGCAGCAGCGTCGATAGCCGCGTACCAGCGCTCAGCACGCCGCGAACGCATGCGCACCGTTTCTGGCTGCAAGATCGGACGGGCTTGAACGGCTATCCCGAGTTCTGCGCCGAGCCGTTGAGCTTGGCGAATAAAGTCCTTGCCGCCAAACGCTGCGACATCTCCATGACGATTCATTGCTACCAACAGCGCAGCCCGAAGGGTCGCGTCGGAAGTATTTTGTAGCCAGATGCGGTTGCCGCGTTCGACGAATGCAGGCTGCCGAATGCCTTCTTCGATGGACCAATATTGGGTCGCATCGCCCACTTCGACGGACCGATAGCCGTGCAATTCGCGCGGGCCCGGCTGAATCGGCGACCATGGCAGATCAAACGACGCATCGCTTCCCTCGAGAGATGGGAGATCGACCGCCGCAGGATCCGGGAATTCGTCGATTTGAGCCCGCAATTGGCGGAGCGCAGCGATCCGGGCATCATATTGCACCCGAACGTCGGCGATCCGGGATTTGAACATCGATGAGACCGCTGACTGAAGCGCACCAACCCCGATGACCGCAGGGTCGGGCGCAAGCGCTGCAACCTCGGCGCGGCAGATTCGACGCTCGGCTTCCAGCATCGTCACCGCGGCTAATTTTTCCGCCATTAACCGAGCGATGCGTTCTTGGATAACAGCGCATGCGGCAGTCCGATGCCGGTCGCGTGTCGCCCAGGCTCCCGCCCTTTCCTGGTCGATGATGCGTGGAATGAACTGATGCTCAGGCGGTTCGGGCGTCGTCCAGGGTCCCCATTTCTTGATTAGCCGCGGCATGCTCAGCTTTCGGTCCACGACCGACATCTTGACGCGATGAACGCCGTCTGCGCTTCGTAGCTCGCCGCCTGATCCTGTCTGCACCGCCATCACGCCGTGCTCGGCCAGTGCCGTCTGGGCCTCACTCCAGTTCCGGGCGGAATGCAGAAGTGGTGCGAGTTGCTTTTGGGAAAAACGCGTAAAAGACTCGACGCCGCTTTCTTCCTCCCATTGCAGGGTTTTGAGTGATGGCGAGGGCTGCTTCGCCTTATCGGGCTTGGTCACAACCGGCTCAACGCGGCGAACCATTTGGGCATCGGCTACGTAGCGAGCCCCTGGTTCCGGTCTCAGTCCAAGCTCATATTCCAGACGGGCACACGCTCGCTGCATTGCTTCATGCGACAAACCCGAAGGACCAAAGGGGGTGGCGCCGCCTTTCTCGTCAAGGGTCACGATCAAAAAATGCGGATGCAGATTGTCGGTGTCGCCGTGCAGTGTCCACAAGATCAGCGCATCTGTGCAACCAAGTTCTTCGGCCAACACCATCGCTATCCGGCTGCAGGAATTGCCATCAATTTTCTCATCGCCGTGCACCGACGCGATCACATGTCGCGCCGGCTTCTTCGACCGCGAAGAGCGCAGCGCGAGGCGACGTTCCATTTCATCGCGAGCGGAGGCCCAATCCATGTTTTGCCCTTGGCTCAGGCCTCCAAGGTCGATGACGCGTTCTTCCTGCGGTGCGTCGGGCGACTTGTCAGCCAACAAATAATGGGCAAGATCCAGACCAAATTCGTGAGCCTGACCATTACGCTTGGCAGTTTCCATATAGCGGGCGAGCGACCGCGCATGGTGGGATCCCGCGCCGCCCTTTTCTTTCGCCGGTTTTTCGACAATGACCATCACTGGGAAATGGTGGCGCTGCGCGGCGCCGCCAATCTAATCTTCCGTAACAATCACCTACAGCGTGGGACTACTACTAACGTGGCCGAATTCGCCATGGCTGCAAGAAGCGAAGCGCCGAGCAGCCGTGGCGTCGGCTTCACCTCTCAGGTGAAGCCCCATCCTGTGTCAAAAAAATGGACCGGTATTTCATTGCGCCTCATAGCGCAGCCGCACCTAATAGGCTGGAACACAACGTGATCTTGGGCGTCATGTCCGAACATGACATAACATAACAAGGCAGTGCAATGGCCCGGCAGGAGGCTCCGGATCGTCAGCGATGGCCTAAGATTGCTGGCGCTAGGTTTGATCAACCCATCGACGTCGCCACGTCAGTAGTCAGGCGCCGGCATGCGAGCGGCTTTAAGGCGATCTTCAGTGCCGCGTTTTCGGGCGATGCGCCTTAGCCAAGGGGTGATATCTTTCGCGTCCAAATAGGCTTCGGCATCTTCGACGCCATCGAAACCGAGCGCCTTGGCATAGGACTCGCTAACGTCCCAATAGTTGGCAGAGTGCCGGGTTCCCACGATGCCCCGGGGCGTCGCCTCGGCGCGTTCGAACTTCCTCACCGAGCTGATGCTGATCCCGACCGCCTGTGCAACATCGGCCATTGAACGTTTTCCGATCCAGCGCGCAAGATAGCAGCGATAATTGCGCCATCCCGCCGGCGCGTCGCCTAGACCGGCTTCTTGAGGCAAATGTTTGCCCAACACCTCCTCACGCAAAAGAATATCGCGAAATGCGCGTGACATTTTGCGTTGGCCACTTTCGATCCTCGAGATTGTCTCCCGGCTGTAGCCAGTCCGTCGTGCGAGCTTAGCCTGTGTCAAATTGCACGCTTTCCGGGCCTTTCGTAATTCAGCCTCGGGTTCGAACAGTCGCATTGAGTATAACTTTCTCTAAAATTCCGCATGCCGATGAGACCGCAGATTAATCCTGAATAAAAATATGTGACATTTTGCATTTTAGTCAATGCCTCCAGACTAAAATGCTGGGATGAACACATCATCGCCCCCACCAAAGCTCGCAAGCGCAGCGCTATCCGAAGGACGAACGAGGTTACCTCAAGGCAAGCGTCCATTGTTTGATGCCGCGGCCATCGAGACTGTGGTCAATGCTCAGCGCGAGGCAGACGTCCAAGATCCTCCTCAGCGGCGCGTCCCCCTTATGGGCGTCATTCGAACGGCAGCGCCGTTAATCCTTACTCGCCGTGCCAATGGCTGGACCGACGCGCAAATCGTCGAATTCCTGCATGAGCTTGGCGTTGCAATCTCGGCAGAGACTTTGCGGGTGTACCTCAGCCGCCTGCGCCGCGAAAATCCGGAAGAACCATCCATGGAGATGGACCAGATCGCGGAGTCGAGTGACGAAATGGATCCGCATGCCGCGGCAGCCCCGTCCGATCCCGCGCCGCCAGATAAACCGCCCGAGATCGTCGAACCACCGTCTGCCCAGGATGAAGCCATCCTGACGCGGTCCCAAACTTCATCAGCGCGCGAGACCAAGACGATTGAGACCCCGTTCAAGCCGGGCATCGATCTCGATGAAGAAATCTGATCCCAAACGAAGGAAAAATTAAATGGCGACCAAAGAAATAGCACGCAGCCCCGCGATCTTCTGCTGCAAGCACAAGGGCGGATACAACCCAACGACTCCTATCGAGAGAATTTGGCACGCGAATGCCGGAAAGCTTTTCGCAGACGTGGACCAGATAGCGGCGTCGAGTGCCGAATCTGGTGCTCATGCGACTGCAGCGCAGTCCGGCGCCGAGCAATCAAGCAAGCCGCCCGAGACCGCCGTGCCAACGGCCGCCGAGACCGTGGCCGCTCCTTTACCGCCCCAGGCTTCATGAAGACCCTAGACCAAGGAAGATGGCCTCCGTTTGCCTCGCGCATCGGGCTTCGAGAAGAAATCTGATCCGAAACGAAGGAGAAATGCGAATGACGACCAGAGACATAAGACGCCGCATTGCAGTCATCGGCGCCAAAGATAAGGGGGGCGCAGGCCTCAGCACGACGGAGACCGCGCTCGCGACCGTTTTGCGGGCCACTGGCGAAGGTCATTTCCGTGTCCAGATCGTCGACGCCGACAAGGCCAATGGCTCTCTGACTCAGCGTTTGGGCGAGCGCGATGATTCTGGCAAACTGCTCGCTGAGCAGGATCCCTATAAGGGGATTATCAAGGCTGATCTGTTCGATCGCGACGGCGCCCGCCCAATCTTTCACGCGATAGAATCAGATGCTGAATTTGTAATCATCGATACGCCGTCAGGGTCGCTCGATCGCTTCGGATCCCTGTCTGAATCGCTGACGGCCCGCGATCTTGTCGATCATATTCGCGACAATGATCGCGAGCCGATCGTTCTTGTCCCCTTTGGACCAACCGTTGCTGCTATCCGCGGCGTGGGCAAGGCCATCGATACCTTCGGCGAGGTGTCTTATGTCGGGGCTCGCTATATGGCGGGAGTGCGGGATGACGACTATCGGCTCTGGTCGTCCGAACCTCTCACTAATTTTTATGGCCGCACGGTCGGCGGTAACGTCCGTCGCAAGTTCGAAGAAGCGGGCGGTCAGGTCATCGACATGCCACCCGCCCCCATGCGGCCGTTCGCGCTGGCGGAGGCGCTGAGCCTCACATTTGCCCAGTCCGCGACTCATGTCGGTGGCGATTATGAACAATATGACCGGCTCAACATGGCCTCATGGCTTAACAAATGGGTTCGCGAGTTCCAGAAGATCGAAGACCTGCTGGGTCTCGAAGGCATCGAATGGAGGCCTTTCTGATGAAAAAGCCCCATATCGATCTGCAAACTCTGTCTTCTACCTCGGCGCGAGAGCTGCTCGAGAAATATTTGTACGGCAGCGGCGACGTCGAACTGATCCTGCGCTTCGCCGAAGAACACAACCTTGAAAAGGACAATCTCGTCTGGCTGTTGACAGGCATATTGAAGGTCGGGAGCAACCTCGTGAACGATTTGCTGAGGGCTACCCAATACACGGGAGAGGTAATTGCAGTCGCGGAAACGCAGCGGCGGACGAGTATGCAGGACGCTGAAGAATTGGCGGGTCGACTGGTAGCTCAAATTTCTACCGCCGCCAGTCAGAGCGCCGGACAACTCGACATGCGGATTGCAAAAATTGAGCGGCTGGGGCGCGACGTCAGCCAACTTGCCGCCCACTTTGCGTCGGCGCACGGGGAATTCAAGTACACGCGTGATTCATTCCAAAAATTCATCGAAACGGAAATGCGCGTCTGGACCACAGAGTTTCTCGCACGAGCCCGCGAGCAGCTCAATCCGCAGCCCTGGAGGCTTTATGCCATTAGCGCATTCCAGACTGCGCTGATCATCGGCCTGTTCATTTGGCAATGATACTAATTGCCCACCTTGTCGCCGTGAAAAACCGTGCGCTCCAAGCCTCGGCGCATGTCGATCTGCCACCCTCAAAAAATTAACGGCGCGGTCATGTGCCATTGGAGCCTAACGCAATGAAAATGTGGTATAGACATGAGGGCAGGAGCAAAGCGTCCAAGCTCGCACTTGAAATACTTGAATATGTGGATGAGCATTTGAGGGGTTTCGATTGGCGTCCCCGAATTACATCGATCGGTATAAGGGCAGACTGCGGTGACACTTATGATTTCGAGGTCGAACTTGAATTCTCCTCGGGCGCATTTGTCGTTGTTCGATATGGCGATTGCGACGACACAGAACGAGGAGGGATATGCACCGACAGCTATGCGATCGGTCAGGCTATACGCGCCGTGTTTGAGGACTTTCGCAAAACAGGGATAAATGTTCTCTCCGCAATGCTTTATGACGCCCGCCATGAGGCACTAAAGACGCTATCGACATGGTCAGGAGGCGCAACGCATGCCGAACTGGTAAAACCGCGGCTGTTGAGAGACGAGTGGTGCGGAAGAGAAGAATATCTATCAGATTTAGAATTTCGAGTGCTTGATAATAAACTCAGACCTTCTGAACTCAATATTTTTGCAGACCATCCAAGTTTGCTGAACGCGGAGCTCAAAACGCACAGAGAACTTATGGACTTAAGATTCGCTAGGAAAACCGAACTGGCGCGCCAAGGAGCGGACGGGTCGATTGACCAAATCGCAATCAATGCTATCGCGCAGCGATGTGATATCGCTGACGGAATAAGGTGGGTCGCCAATCGGACTGTTGAAGCACGTCATCCTGATTTGTACTTGTATGTCCGAGACGGACACATTGGCTGCGAAGGTTACGACGCGCAAAATTCCAATTTTCACTGGAATGGTAGCTCGCTCACGTTGTGGAATTGCACCCTTCCCGAGATCGCGATCAGCCAATTGGCGGGTCAGCCGATAACTCGCTTGATCGAGCATCCCATATTGTCCAGCGACATGATCATCACTGAAGCCAGTTCGATAGAAATTGGCGATCAACAGGCCATCCAGGTAAATTTCGACCAGCCGAAGCGACTATTTTGCAAAGTGTCCGGTCGTTCATGGTGAAACATTTATATGGAAGGTTCCTACATCCAGTTTAGCATTATCCCAACAAGATCGCTGCCTTGCCGGGTGATATAGATTTCGCTTTCGACTTGTTCTGAACAGCTTCCTTGCCGAGACATCCCTCCGGAGAAAGCTGTCATGTCCTACGCGAATACAGAAGCTCCGTCATCGCGCGGACACGCTCAATTGGCCGTCGGCTCGACGACATGATAGACCACGCTCAACGGCCAGCTTGCATCTTCCCCGCGACGAGCGATCACCGAGCCAGGCCGCCCGCTCCGACTATGACCGACAACAAATGGCTTGTCAGCGCAGACGCGCCCTTTCGGTAGGCGATTTCACCCCAATCATCCCAACAGTGCACCCGCTCGGCGAGCCAGGCGAAGAGATCATCGCGCGAATTTGCATCGGCGAAGGACTGCGACCACGCGATATTGCGCGTCGGCATTCGCGCGCCAACCTTAAGTCCGGTCAACGTCACCAGGTATCGCCTTCCCAGATTTTCGCGCGCGAACACATGGCGGCGGAAACCCACCTCCCGCTCGAAGTCGATCAGCGCCTGCTCCCGCGCCTCGGCGTCGAGCCCCTTGTTCACGCTGACCGCTGCCACGACCGCCGCCATTGGCAAGCGCTCGAATTCCGGCTCGCGCGTGGCCTGCAGCATCATGAGGACGGACCTGCCCAATGAGCTCAGCCCCCCACCGAAGAGGTCCCTCCCCGCCGATGTCTCGACCATACCGATGCTGGCGAGCCAGCACAGATAGAATCGCCAGAACATCATGTCCCCGCCGAAAACATCGTGGTTGCTCTCCGTGCCAAACCAGCGCGCATCGATCGCGGTCATGACCCTCAGCATCAGTTCATGCTGTTCGGGTGCGAAGTGGACCGGCGGGAATCCAAGTTCTCCCTCCCAGAAGGCGTCCCTGACGCTCGCCCAATTTCGCCCAGAGGCATCCTCGTAGCCGCGCGGATTGGCTCGAAGCCACCAGCCCCACGGGAGTTCGCCGACGTGACGCTCAAAGTCAGCCACGGCCACCCCCGCGACGAGGGTCGAGGCCGAGCGGCGGCGGCGCGCCATCGCGCGCGGGCGCCGCGTCTCCTTCAGCGATTGCTCGCAGCTGAGCTGCGAGGGCGACCGTTTCTCTGACAACATATGCGTCGTCGCGATATATCCGTCCAAGCTCCGAGGACTTCGATCCGGAGGAATTCGGCCTAGCGTTCGGAATAAGATCAAAGGCATGATCGCAACTGAAGCCGAACCACCACGCATGCGAATCTTCGACCCGGTGGTCGGTTGCGTGTTCTACCGGATGGTAGACCGCCGGTCGTAATGTCACGTGACAGATGCGGCGCGCTTCGACGGCTAACCGACGCGTCGGACTCGGCCCTTCTTCGCACAGTCTTGAATAAGTCAAACCGCCATGCACATCGATCCCGATGTCCGGCGGAACGGCGTTTGCATCCCAGCCCCAGAGAGGGTGATCCTTGGGAATGCCGACATATCCGCAGAGAAAGCCATTATCCGTGTTACGCAACATGATGCAGTCGTATCCACTCGCCGTATCGCGCCAGCTGACCTTGTCCGCCTCTCCGAGCCACGCGCCCTTGCCACCGGGCCGCGCGGCCTGATCGTAGAATATTTCTTCTGCGGGAACGACGCATTCGCGAGTTGCATAGGCGCGGCCGGTAACGAGACCGACGCCGCCCTCTCGGGTGACATCGCCTCCGTCGCCGATCAGCTTCTCGGCGGCGAATTCGGAGCCGAGGATCGGCAGCAGCGTGTCGACCGTTGCGGGCACGACGACTAGCGTCGCCGTTTTCCTGCGTACGGCCGTCTGGCGCCGCTCAGCCGGAACAAGCGCCTGCGATTTGATGGTATTCTTAGCCATGCCTATTCTCCCGCTTGGTTTGAAACATCAATGCCACTCGCCCCCGACAAGGCCTCAGGGTGTTGTGCCGGATGGTCTCTGCGCGCGTATCGCGCTCGCTCATCAGCCGCCGGATAGTTGATCCAAGAGCATGAGTTCCGCCGAGTGGACGGCCCAGCCGCGAGGCTCGGCAATGCTATGCTGGCTATGGTCCAAGCGTCACCTCCAGTATGACAGATAATAACAATATCGTTCGATATATCATACGATAAGCGAAGTCAATCGATCGAACGAAAGCGTTCACTTGACCGAACGATCGTTGATTTCTATGTCCCCGATCTCATGGTAAGTTGGGTCTAAGGAGGTCATGGGCGTGTCGTTGGCGATGAGGCTGCAGAACCTTCGCACGTCAAAGCAGCAATCGCTTCAGGAAGTGGCTGACGCTATTGGTGCGTCGAAAGCCCATATCTGGGAGCTTGAGAAAGGCACCGCCAAGAATCCGTCGATCGAACTCGTCCGAAAGCTCGCCGATTATTTTGAGGTGTCCATCGCTCACCTTGTCGGTGAGAAGCCGGACGAAGATGGCGATGACGAGCAGTTGCTCGTAATTTACCGTCAACTGAAATCTCTCGATCTGCGCGACCGCTTGGTTCTTGGAGATATCATCAAGGGAATGCAGAAGCGCCGTTCGGGAGCTTAGAAGAGTCGGCGCGCTTGGCATTGGTCTGAAGGTTCGGCCAATACTGTCGTGGCCGTCACCGGCTCCAGATCCGCGGCGAAGGACTTCGGGGCGGTCGGCGCCTTGGTCGATCGAGCTATCGCCAATTCTGTCAGTCGGTCTTGGGGGCGAATATTTGCATAGCGGACATTCAGCTCAATCGATCGAGGATGATCAAGGAATTGGTAAGCGGACCGGGCTAGTTTATCCCCCATGAAATGGTTCTTTGTAATCGGGCTGGCGCTGACGCCGGCGTTCGCATTCGCGCAGGGCATTAGTGGCTCGGCCCGGGCGATGGACGGCGACACTCTCAATATGGCGGGGATCGTCATCCGCTTGCACGGTGTGGACGCCCCCGAGCTCAACCAGACTTGCGCGCGCGAGGGACAAAGCTGGGCATGCGGCAAAGAAGCGTCGGCGAAACTGGCGCAACTGGTCAATGGTGCCGAAATGCGGTGTGAGCAGCGCGATGTCGATGATTATGACCGGATCGTCGCCAGCTGCACCGCGCGGCTGATAGATCTGGGCCAAGCCATGGTCGAAGCGGGCCTTGCAGTTGCGTTGCCTCAGTTTAGCGATCGCTATCTTGGCGCCGAGGCGCGCGCCAAGGCCCTCAAACTGGGCATCTGGAATTCCGATTTCCAACAGCCGGCCGACTATCGGGCCGCCAATCCCAGAGCCCATCGACCCAAACCGCAGGCATCCGCCGCGCGTCAGCCTATTGCCTCGCCGGCGCCGTCCGGCGTCTATTACCGCAATTGCAATGCGGCATGGGCAGCGGGTGCCGCGCCGTTATACCGCGGTCAGCCGGGATATCGGCCAGAGATGGATGGAGACGGCGACGGCGTGGCGTGCGAACCATTCCGGCGGCGATGAGCAATGAAGATGGGTTGATAGAGGTTCAGCCAAAATTTCTAGCGCGGTGCTGCTACTTTACATACGGCGAAGACGTGACGATGATCGGCTCGAGAAAACTGGCACGATGGTCGCCGCCGGCGCGGATCCCTTTCTTTGGATGTGACGTGCTCCCCTGATTGTTGCCAGTCAGAGGTAGAGTCCGGCTCTTTCTGCGCTGCTACCCAACCTTGGACCACGCGGGCCTGATGTCAGATCTGCGTTGAACCACCGGGACGGTGGTTGCGGCGACCTCGGTCAAACGCCTGCGGACCTTGAGGACCGAATTGCGCACGTTGAGGCACCCGCCCGGAGATCATCATGAGGCTATGACCTCGAAAAGGGGCATGACCCCGGTTCGGATCGACAATCAGGCTTGACAGATACACGCAATTACAGGGCCGTTTGATACTCGAGAACCTTGACCCCCCCACGCAATGGCCTAGTCGGGGAGAGATTCCCGGACCTGATGAAAGACTTGTTATGGCCAGAACCCAGGCTGCCGACTACGAAGATCGCAAAGAGGCGATCCTCGATCATGCTGCCGCCCTTTTTGCACGAAAAGGGTTCCTAGGCACTTCCGTTCTGGACATTGCCCACGCCTGCGGAGCGTCGAAATCGCTGCTGTACCATTACTACCCGTCTAAAGAAGATGTCCTCGCAGGAGTAATGTCATCCCATATTGATGTATTGCTCAACACTGCCTCTGAGGTCCTGGCAGACGCTATGTCGGCTGATGAGAGACTGCGGCAAATGCTCCATCGTTTCTTGGAGCATTATGCTGGCGCGGCCAATCGGCAGAAGGTCCTGCTTCATGAACTCGATAACTTGCCTCCGACGGTTCGAAAGGAAATTGTTTCGAAGCAACGAAAGATCGTTGACGCAGTCCAGTCGCTGCTCGTTCGCGTCTTTCCCGATAAGCTGGCCGACCCCGCAACCGCCAGGGTCAAGACGATGCTGATCTTCGGGATGATTAACTGGACAAGCAACTGGTTCGACCAGAGCGGAAAGCTCACCTACGCCGATCTGGCCGATATGACCCTCGAAATGGCACTCGCTGGACGGGAAGTGAGCTAGCGACCACGCATCTCAAGCATCGAAATCAATATCGACATCATCCGAAATTGGAATGGCCTGGCAGGTCAGGATATAGCCCCGTTCAATCTCGTCCTGTGACAAGGCAAACTGGCGAATCATTTCGACCTCACCCTTGATTACTCGCGCGCGGCACGTCGCGCAGACGCCCGCCTTGCACGCGAATGGGGCTGGCAGTCCGGCAGCCCTGGAGTTCTCCAAAATTGTTTCGAGCTTGGGATCGTACCGTATGGTTCGAGTCTTGCCGTTTACGGTAATCCGGATGGGATTTCCTGCGGCGGCCTCTTCGAGCCGTTCCACGATGGCCCGGCGTTCAACGGTAAGTTCACCCGCCGCAAAGCGTTCGGTCTTGATTAGCTTCTGATCAAGACCGGCAGATTTGAGCACAGTTTCGACAGCCTCCATCATCGCCTCGGGTCCGCAGATGAAAGCTGCATCGATGGCATCACTGGGGAGAAAATGCTCAATGATTGCCGCTGCTTTCTGCATGTCGATCCGGCCGTTCAGTAAGACGAATTCATCGTCCTCGCGCGAGAGGAAATGGTGCACCGCGAGCCGGTCCATATAGCGGTTCTTCAATTGGGCTAATTCCTCGAGGAAGAGAATGCTGCTAACATCGCGGTTGCCATAGAATAACGAGAAATTGCTGCTCGGCTCGCCCTCTAGCCCCGATCGCAACAGGGACATTATGGGCGTGATGCCAGATCCGCTCGCGAACATCGCATAATGGGCCTTGCGGGCGCTGTCGAAAGCCCAGGTGAAGGCACCGGCTGGAGCAAGAGCTTCGACTGAAATGCCTGCAACCAGATTGTCGTTCGCCCAGTTCGAAAATTTTCCGCCATTCATGCGCTTTATGGCAATGCGCAGCTCCTTGTCTTGAGGTGCCGAGCAAATCGAATAGCTCCGCCTGACATCGTCTCCATCAATCATGGCTCGCAAGGTCAGGTGTTGGCCGGGCTCGAACTCGAACTGGTCGGACAAGTCCGATGGCACGGCAAAGCGAACTGTGATCGCGTGTTCGGTTTCCTTAAGAACCTCAGCAATGGCAAGTTGATGGAACATTGACGACATAGCTAATTCCTAATGGCATTTAAAACGATCGAACGGCTCACGGCACTCTATGCATTGCCACAGGGCTTTGCACGGTGTTGATCCGAAGCGGGAAATCTCCATGGTGTTACGTGAACCACACCGTGGACATGCCGCTTGTCCCGACGCTGGCTCGGGGGGCGCAATGCCGTAGCGAAGCAGTTTCTCCCGCCCTTCGAGCGTAATCATTTCGGTTGACCAAGGCGGAGTAAGGACGGTCCGGATCTCGACAGCCTCAAGACCGGCTTGGTCGAGTGCCACTCGGACATTTTGCCTGATCACGTCCGTTGCCGGGCATCCCGTATAGGTTGGCGTAATGCTGACCCACGATAGGCCATCCTTCAAACCAATTTCTCGAACTATTCCGAGCTCAACGATTGAAACTGCCGGAATCTCCGGATCTGGCACCTGCGAAAGCGCCTTGGCAATCTGAGCACCGACTTCATTCGCCGCGTTCACTGGCCTCACCAAGTCGCTGCTGGGTGAGCACGAGGCAGGACCTGCATGATCGCCAACATCATTGAGAGGTGCTCGCTGTGGCGTCCGCCCCGACCACCTTCAACACCCCGGACCTTCTCCGGCATAACCAGTCCTGCCTTCGCAAGCACGGCTCCAACGGCTTGCTCGAAATCGGTTCGCAAGGCCTGCCTCAGCGGAACTATGCCCCTTTCGGCACAATCGATCCAGGATTCATCATCGTGGAACAGATCGTCGATGAAACGCCAGTGCCACTCCAAACCATCCAGTATCCGACTTCGACTGTCTGCAGTCCCGTCCCCAAGCCGAACGATCCAATCTGCGGAGTATTCGGCGTGGTAGCGCAGCTCTTTAACCGTCTTTGCAGCTATCTCGGCGAGTCGATCGTCACGCGAATGGGAGAGCTGTTCGAACAGGGCTTCGGCATAGGTCGCGTAGAGGAAATGACGCACGATCGTTCGCGCGAAGTCTCCGTTGGGTTGCTCCACGAGTAAGGCATTGCGAAATTGCTCTGCATCGCGGTGAAACGCTAGGCGGTCTGCATTCCGGCCACTGCCTTCAACTTCACCAGCATAGTCAAGCAAGAGTGTCGCTTGACCAATCATGTCGAGTGCCAAATTCGACAGACTGAGATCAACTTCGATTGTCGGGGCACGCCCGCACCACTCGCACAATCGCTGACCCAGAACCAGGCAGTCATCGCCGAGCTGGACAAGCGAGCAAAATAGGGAATTGTCCATCACAGTCCTCACATGTGGTTCACGGATTCAGGAAGCACATAGAAGGATGGGTGGCGGTAGATTTTGTTTGCTGCGGGGTCGAACAGCTGCTCACTCTTGGCCCCGTCGGAAGCGACTATATCGGCTGATCGGGCGACCCAAACGCTGACTCCTTCTAGGCGACGAGTATATGTGTCGCGGGCATGACGCAGCGCCATTTCAGCGTCAGGTGCATGCACCGAGCCTGCGTGTCGATGCTCTAATCCGCCGCGAGCCCGGACAAATACTTCCCAAAGCGGCCAGTCCTTCATTTTAACCTCACTCTCAGATCATGCGGCTGCGCGGGCAGATCGCTTCGCCGCAAATGCATCGGCAGCCTCGCGCACCCATGCGCCCTCATCCCAGGCCTTTCGCCGCGCACCCATACGCTCCTTCGCGACAGCCCCCTCGCCGCGCACAACCGCATAAAACTCTTCCCACTCGATCGGGCCGAAATCATAATGGCCCCGTTCCTCGTTCCATTTGAGGACCGGATCCGGAATAGTCAGGCCGAGCAGTTCAGCTTGCGGTACGGTCGCGTCCACGAATTTCTGACGCAGTTGATCGTTTGTCTCGCGCTTGATCCGCCAGCGCATCGATTGCGCACTGTTGGGCGAATTCTCGTCAGGCGGGCCGAACATCATGAGCGCTGGCCACCACCAGCGGTCAAGTGCGTCTTGCGCCATGTTGCGCTGTTCGGTGGTCCCATTGACCATCGAGAGCAAGAGATCGTAGCCCTGTCGCTGATGGAAGCTCTCTTCCTTGCATATGCGAACCATGGCTCTCGCATACGGACCGTATGATGCACGCTGCAGCGGCACCTGGTTCATGATCGCCGCGCCATCGACGAGCCATCCTATCGCTCCAATGTCCGCCCAGTTCAAAGTCGGATAGTTGAAGATCGTTGAATACTTGGCGCGGCCTGCATGGAGCGCCTCGATCATCTCTTGCCTGCTTGTTCCGAGCGTTTCTGCCGCGCAATACAAGTAGAGCCCGTGACCACCTTCATCCTGGATTTTGGCCAGAAGGATCGCTTTGCGCTTGAGGCTGGGCGCTCTAGTTACCCAATTTCCCTCAGGAAGCATGCCCACGATCTCGCTGTGAGCGTGCTGCGAAATCTGGCGCACAAGTGTGCGCCGGTAGCCGTCGGGCATCCAATCATTGGGCTCGATGAAGTCATCCGCCGCGACCCTTGCCTCGAACGCAGCCAGGAGATCAGGATCTTCGACCAGTGCGGGATGTTCTGCGGCGGGTTTGCCCAGTTCCGTCGTGTACATGGTCTCTTTCGCTCCGGTTCCGATCAACCAGGGTCGGGTCGATCAGCAGGTTGACATCATCCTCAGACCAGCCTGCCTCAGCCTTGTCGACATGAGCCATAGCCAGCTCGCGGATTGCACGCAGACACCAAGCCATTGAGGGTTGCACTTGGACTCTGTTGGCAACTTGAAATAGATTTGATCGACCGAATGGTCAATTAATTTATGCTGTCGTGGCTGGGAAACGAGGTCATCAGCGAGTGCATCGCACTCCGACAGTGCAATTCGAGGAGCCTGCCTGTTGAAAGGCTCGTTCTGCGCACAGAGCGCGCCTAGCCTGGCAACGCCTACAGCTCCACGCGGCCGAGTGCGAACTATAACGTAATGAATCTCCGGGTCAGCAGATCCAACCCAGGTCCGGTCTTTAGCTGGCAAGCCGGCCCGGAACGAAACGCGAGAACGCTACGCTTGCAATCGCGCGTAAAGCTCTCGCCGCTAATTCCGCTTGCCATTCATTGTCCGTCCGGGCAGTTAATTCATAACGAGTCGAGCTATGATGGGAGGTGCTATGAGTTATGAGACCATCGTGGTCGACTTCGAAGAGGGCGTGACCAAGATCACGCTCAACCGTCCGGAGCGCCTCAACAGCTTCACCGTCCAGATGCATGAAGAGCTGGCAGATGCGCTGAGCAATATCGAGCGGTCCGATGAAGTCCGTGCCGTCCTTTTGACAGGCGCGGGCCGAGGATTCTGCGCAGGTCAGGATCTCTCGGATAGTTCCGTCGCGCCCGGCAGCGACGCGATCGACCTTGGGCACGCTGTCGATACCTATTATTCGCCCTTGGTGAAGCGACTCGCTGAGATGGCGAGACCGGTCGTCTGTGCGGTCAATGGGGTGGCTGCCGGTGCAGGAGCAAATATCGCGTTTGCCTGTGATATCGTTTTGGCCGGACGCAGCGCAAAATTCATTCAGTCATTTGCCAATATTGGTCTGATCCCGGACTCGGGGGGGACCTGGGTCCTTCCGCGACTTGCGGGTCAAGCCCGCGCCCTTGGCCTCGCGCTCACTGGTGAACCGCTTTCGGCCGAGCAGGCCGAGGCGTGGGGAATGATCTGGAAGTGCGTCGACGATGACGTTCTGGAGAGTGAAGCCATCAAGCTGGCCAAACGCCTTGCCGCTGGTCCGACCCGTGGCCTGGTTGAGACCAAGATGGCTTTGCGAAGCACCTACGACCGCACACTCGACGATGCCCTCGCCTTGGAGCGCGATCTCATGCGCGAGTTGGGCCGTAGCCACGACTATCCGGAGGGGGTTGCCGCTTTCATGGAAAAACGCGCGCCCAAATTCACCGGACAATGATCCGCCCATCACTTGCAAACGGATAATCAATATGACCATCAGGCTGCAGAACTACAGCGTAGACGCTTGGGTGAGCGGTGTCGGCGCGGAACAACCGGTCGTCTCGGCCATCAACGGCGAAGTGGTGGCCCTTGCTAGTAGTGGGGGCCTCGATTTCGCGGCCATGCTTGAGCACGCTCGCTCCGTGGGTGGCCCCGCGCTCAGGGCGATGACCTTTCACCAGCGCGCGAACATCCTGAAAGCACTGGCGCAGGCAATTATCGAGCGAAAGGAAGAGCTTTACGCACTTTCTGTAACAACTGGTGCAACGCGAGGCGACAGCTGGATCGACATTGAGGGTGGAGCTGGAACGCTCTTTTCCATGTCCGCAAAAGGCCGACGCGAGCTGCCGGATGACGTTCTCATTGTTGACGGAGAACTGGAGCAGATTGGCAAGGAAGGCACTTTCGTCGGTCAGCATGTCTACACCACCCTCCACGGTGCAGCGCTGCACATTAATGCCTTCAATTTCCCCGTCTGGGGCATGCTTGAAAAATTGGGACCAGCGTTGCTTGCCGGGATCCCGGTTATAGTCAAGCCAGCCACCGCGACTGCCCAGGTCGCCGAACACGCCGTCCGGATCATGGTCGAAACAGGTGTACTACCAAGAGGCGGACTACAGTTGATCGTCGGCCCGGTGGGCGACACATTCGACCACCTTGGCTGCCAGGATGTGGTCTCCTTCACGGGTTCGGCCGCCACCGCCGTGAAACTGCAAACCCACCCAGTGATAGCCAGAGAAGCGGTGCGCTTCATAGCGGAGCGCGATTCGATCAACGCCTCCATCCTGGGACCCGACGCAGATGCGGACAGCCCCGAATTCGGGCTTTTCGTCAAGGAAATCGTTCGAGAGATGACGGTCAAGGCAGGACAAAAGTGTACAGCGATCCGTCGAGCGTTCGTGCCTCGTGGACTGCTTGATCGCACCCAGCAGGAGATCGAGGATCGTCTCAGCAAGGTTGTCATTGGCGATCCTGCAAATGATACCGTGACAATGGGAGCGCTCGTCGGGATATCCCAACGGGAAGACGTGCGCGCCAAGGCCCGCGAACTCGCCACAGAGTGCAAACTGATATTCGGTTCGATTGACACCGTCGAAACCCTCGGCGATGCGGTGCGAGGTGCCTATCAATCCCCTCTTCTGTTCCGGAATGACGATCCCTGGACTGCGAAAGTTGTGCACGATCTGGAGATCTTTGGCCCTGTCTGCACCCTGATGCCGTACGATGACCCAGGGGACGCTCTTGCCCTCGCCAATCGCGGTAACGGATCGCTAGCTCTTTCGGTTTTCTCCCATTCGCCAGACGTGGTTCGCGCGTTTGTATTGGGCTCCGGGTCCTTTCACGGCCGGCTCGCTTTCATTGATCGAGATTGCGCGAAGGAGTCGACCGGGCACGGGTCGCCGCTGCCCATGCTGATCCATGGCGGCCCTGGACGAGCTGGCGGCGGCGAGGAAATGGGGGGAATGCGCGCCGTCAAGCATTACATGCAGCGCAGCGCCTTACAGGGAAGCCCGCGCAGTCTAAGCACTGTGGTGCGGCAATGGCTGCCTGGCGCTCCGCAAACTGAAGCAATTGCACATCCCTTCAGGAAACGCTTCGGGGAGCTCGAACTCGGATACACCCTGAAGACAGAATCGCGGACGATCACCCTTGATGACGTCGAGCATTTCGCGCACTTCACTGGCGACACCTTCTATGCCCACATGGATGAGGTAGCGGCAGCTGCAAGCCCGATTTTCGGTGGACGGGTGGCCCACGGCTACCTGATCCTGTCGTTCGCTGCAGGCTTGTTTGTCGACCCGGCGCCGGGCCCGGTCCTCGCTAATTTCGGACTTGAAAATCTTCGCTTCATTAAGCCCGTCAAACCGGGAGAGAGCATCAAGGTTGCCCTCACAGCGAAGGCCAAGTCCTTGCGGAGTCCGAAGATGGGAGAGGTCCGCTGGTCGGTAGCCGTAACCAACCAAGACAATGAGTTGGTGGCGGCATACGATCTGCTTACGATGAATGCAGTCTGACGATCTTTGACGGAATCAATCGCGTTCCTCGCGGACTTTTCAGCTGCAGTCACGTGGTGGATTAGGGCTGAGCGATCGCAAAGGTCGCCAAGCCTCCTCTTAGCTGTTTGCAGGCAATCCTAGCGGAACAATCGTCGAAACCTATGTCGAGGCGGGCACGTCCGGCTTAACGGACCGCCGTCCGGCACTCCAGCGGACGATCGCCGACGCCTGCGCGCAGCCGAAACACTATGACGCCGTATTCGTCCACAATTTCTGTAGATGCTTCCGCGATGAGTATGAATGCGAGGGATACCGCAGGAAGCTCGAAAAGGCCGGCGTCAAACTGATCTCGGCGACGCAGGACGTTGGCGAAGGCCCGCAACCGCCGCAGTATGACACAGCTACGCTTGTGCAGGGGCTGTCCACGCCATCGAGTCATATCCTCTTGCGCGCGAATGTCGTCCCGATCGGGCAGTCTTATCGCGAATTCCAATGGCGCGCACCCGAGGAAGAGACGCTGATCCGGCGTTTCGAGTTGTCGGCGGATTGAAGCAACTCGTCGCAAATAAAGAAGGCGGCACCCGTACGGGATGCCGCCTTTTCGACGTATCAGTTGCAATAATCAACCGCGAACGCGCAGCCCGATCCCGAACGTACGGGGGTGAGTGAAGATAGGCTCGAAAAACGCCCCAAAAGAGGGAAGCACGATTCTACGTTCGTCGAATAGGTTGCGCACAAATCCATAAACCTCGAACCGGTCGTCGATGAGCGCGCCGATCTTGCCATTCACTGCTACCCGCGACTGGCTTTCTTCGATCGCTGTCGGAAATGTTAAAGACCGCAGCGTGATCTTTGCTTCATCGGTAAAATTAATATCAAAATGCGAGATCAGTTCTACGCCGTCGTTAAGCTGTGGAGTCCAGTCGACTGCAAGGGAGACATTAACATCTGGCACCAAGTCAAGCGGATCGCCTTTGATATTGCTGACAGTGTCAGTATCGAACCGCATATTGTTATAGCCGAAGGAACCCATCACTGAAAAATCACGCGAAGGCTTGGCCCTGAAACCGAAATCAAATCCGAGACCACTCGCCTCGCCTGAATTCACGGCGATTGCCTGACCGGGATTATTGGGATTGATGTCGTTCGTCTGAACATTCTTATAATCGTTGTAGTAAACCGAAGCCTCGACGAACAGGGTGTCATCGATCAGGCTCAGCTTCGTGCCGGCTTCGTAGGTCCAAAGATCTTCAGGATCAAAGCTGGCCAGTTCCAGCGGAGCACCGGAACCGTTGAACCCGCCGCTGCGGAAACCCTTTGCCGCCGAAATAAAGAAAATCCCCGAGCCGGTATCGGCAGTAAGGCTGACGCGTGGGTTAAACGTATCGAAGCTTGCGCTGTCCTGGAATACCGAACTCGCGGGAAATCCCGTGATTTGGAAGTCGCTTGTCAACGATCGCTTGTCGCGGAAGTATCGCCCGCCGGCTTCGAATGTCAGCCAATCAGTGAGCTTGTAGCCCAGATTTCCGTATAGAGCCCAAGTCTTGGACTCTGCCGATTGGTCGACATTGAAAACTACGCCCAACGCTTCGGCTGGCAATCCGGGAACAGCAGACTCGCCGGTTCCGATGATAATCCCATTCACATCGGTGTCTGTATAGACGGCGCCGAACAAATAGCTGAGAGGGCCGTTCCCATTCGAGGTTAGCCGGAGCTCCTGTGAGAATTTCGCCGTGTTGCCTATCGAGTCGCTCAAGGCGTTAACGAGCAAAGGCGCTCCAAAAAGTTCATTAAAGAACGGCCCCGAATCGTCGATTGAGCGTCCATCGCTGTCCAGATAGCCCGTTGAACTCAATAGCGTGAAGGATCCCGCATCATATTCCAGGACGAGGTTGCCCAGAGAGAATTTCTGCTTCGCGAGCGAGTCAAATCGCTGAGTGGTGTTTTCGCCGTCAAAAGAATAACTCTTGAAAGCCTGCGACCGCTCCGAATAAATGCCGAGGAGCGATGCTTTGAACCCGGTGCTGGGCTCGAGGACCAGTTTTACTTGCAGGGCGCGAGTATCGATGCCGTTGATATCTTTACCCGGAGGCCCGTCGGTCCAGCCTCCCGCATCGTTATACATTCCTGCGAGGCGAATCCCGGCCACGCCGGGAGCGATGGGGATCGAAACGCCCGCCTGAGCCCTAAAACCCGTTTCTCCACCCTTGATGAAGGATACTTCGCCCAATCCGTCGATCTCGATTTCATTGAGGCTGGGGTCGCGGGAAATGTAACGGATCGTGCCGCCCATCGATCCTTCGCCGTAGAGCACGGGCTGGGGGCCGCGCAGCACCTCAACTCGCTGCATGTCAAACAGCTGGATTTCCGGTACGCCCGAGGCGCCGATATTGTTGATGGAGAATTCATCGACATAATTGCCGACGGTAGGCAAACCCTGAAACTGCGAAACACCACGAAGTTGGATGCGTTGGGATCCTGGACCAATGTCGACTAGGCGGAGCGCAGGCACGGCTGCCTGCAGATCGCCAAGCGCCGAAGCGCCGCGATTGGCGATTTCATCTTCGCCGATCGCGCTCACTGCGATAGGCACATCTTCGAGCCGCTCGGCGCGTAATGTAGCCGTAACAATAATGACCGAGCCGTCGCTATCAGCATCCCCCTGTGGCTGAGTGTCAGCTTGCTGAGCGCTCGCTGGCGCGGCAAAGATCACGCTAGACATGAGGGCAACGCCCGCGAGCAGGCTGCCTTTACGCAAAAAAATCCCCTTCATTAACGCCTCCCATTGGACTGGCACGGTTGCTCCCGCTCAAACGCATCTTTCTCCGTGAACCTACTCGATACACTAATGCATCGTGCCTTATTGCGCCCAATAAGGCAAGAGGCGATACATATATGTATTGAGATGTTCTTTCTGATCTGCCCCCTTCTGAGTGATCCAAAATTGATGATATTTTGGACGACGAAGGAGATATGGAATGCCGAGCAAGAAGCATCGCCCGGAAGAGATTATCGGCAAGCTGTGTAAAGCTGAGGTCGTGCTGGCGCAGGCGTGATTATCCCACACCAGCATATCACGCACCAAGTTCTCGCCATTTATCATTTATCCCGTCGATCTCTCCCGCGCCGAGCAACGAAACCGCCGTGCAGCTTATTGATCGCTTAGATACATATGTGTATCGTTCAACTCCGAGAGGGAGACGCCATGATCAGCCAGACCGGAATTACCGACTACCGGGCGTATGGCGTGGTCTATGTGCCGCAGGTGCTTTCAACGGACTGGATCGAACGTCTGGCTAAAGCGACCAACGCGGCCGTTGCGAGCGCACCGGATGACTCGGAAATCTATGAAGGCTCGCGGGTAGCGCCACTTTCCTATGGTGAGTTACAGGTGTGGAAGCGGCTCAGCCCATTCCGCGAGGCGATCTTCGAAGGCAGCCTTGCCAGTCTTGCCGCACGGGCTATGGTTTCTTCAACCGCCCGGTTTTTCTGCGACCAGCTGCTAGTTAAAGAGCCGGGATCGACCCGTCGCACCCCGTGGCACCAGGACATCCCCTATTGGAAGGTCTCGGGCCGACAGGTCTGTTCCATCTGGCTTGCGCTCGATTCCATCCCTAGTACCGCCGCGCTGGAATTTGTCCGCGGCTCGCACGTCTGGGATGAACATAACCCCCAGCACTTCATAGACGCCTCGCCATATGAGGGCACCGGCCTTGCTGCCCTGCCCGATATCGAGGAAGCTCGCACAGACTATGATATCGCGGCGTTCGACATGGCTCCGGGCGATGCCCTGATATTCCAAGGAGCGATTGTGCACGGCGCACCGCCGGCAGGCGAAGCGGCTCGGCGGCGCGCATGGTCGACGCGGTGGCTGGGCGACGATGCTATCTTCGCTGAGAAACCGGGCGAACGGGCGTTCCCTGCCGACGTTACCGACCTCGAACACGGCAAGCCCTATGTCGGGCCGGATTATCCACTGATCCATCGAGGAAACTGACGCTATGACACGAACTTTCAAATATGCGTTCCGGCACCTCGTTTGGTTTGCCAGCGGTCTATCGGCGGCCCTCGGCGCGGCCTCAACAGCAGCTCAATCCAATTCGTTTGCGACCGAAGCGATGATCAACCCCACCCCTGCCCCGCAAGCGCAGCTTGCTGCGGTGCATGACGAGCTGGTCGCAACGCTGCGCCCCTTCGATCTATCCCTGCGCGGATTGCTCGGCGATCCCATCCCGATTTTGCCACCCGACACGCTAGAGCAGTGGGAGGCGGTCGCGGTCAAGGGAGCAGGCGTTCGCGCCAAGCTCGAAGCCATTCCGGCCGGTGGTCTCGACGAGCAGGATCGCTTGACTCGCGACTACCTCATCGCCCTGACCCATGGGATTGAGGACTATCCGCGCTTCTGGCTATATGCCTTTCCCATAACACCCTATGCGGGTGGATGGCGGCATAACACCATTCGGCAATCCGCGATCAGCACGCCGCTAGAGACGGCGGAGCAGCGAGCCTACTATCTCGCTGCGCTAAAGGCCTACGCGGCGCACGTCCGCTCACAACGAGATAAACTAGCCCTGCAAGCGGAGCGCGGAATCCGTATCGCAGTTCCGGCAATACCCGGAGCCCGCCGGACTGCCGCCAACCTCGCGCAAGCGTCGGCAGCCTTCGTGCCCGCGCCCGAACGTCTCGTGTCTGCGAGCTCCGAAGAAGCAGCGTCCTTCCGCGCCGAGGTGACCGCGCTGATCGAAGGTGAGCTGGCCCCTGCCTTCTCAGCGCTGGCAGAGATGTTAGATGACGCCTATGTCGCCGCTGCCCCGCAACGTCCGGGGCTAATGTGGCAGGAAGGCGGCGCTGATCACTATGCTCGTCTCGCAGGCCTGCACACGGGGACCGGCCTCGCTCCGGACGAAATCCATGTGATCGGTGTTGAAATCCTGGTCGATGCGCGGGCCGAATTAGCCGCGATAAAGAAGAGCGTCGGCTTCACCGGCAGTGACCGCGCTTTTGCCGCCATGGTCAATGCCGATCCGCGATTCTCGGCCGCCACGCCGCAGGACGTCGAAGCCCATTTCCGGCGCGGGATGGAAAGGATCGAACCGATTCTCCCGCGCTATTTCTCGTTGCTGCCCAAGGCGCCCTACGGCATCGAACGCGCCCCACCCCATATCGAGGAAGGTATGACCTTCGGCTTTTATCGATCGCCAACGCCCGAGCAGCCGGTCGGCGCGTATGTCTACAACGGTGCCTCGCCCGGGACGACGTCCTATGCCAATGCCGCAGCGCTCATCTATCACGAGCTCTTGCCGGGCCACCATTTCCAAATCGCCCTGCAACAGGAAAACAAGGCTCTACCCCTCCTGCGGCGCGCCAACGGCTTCTTATATCTCAACGCCTATGTCGAAGGCTGGGCGGAATATGCCGCCGATCTGGCGGACGAGATGGGCATGTATGCGACCCCTTACGAGCGCTTCGGGCGGCTCTATTCCCAGATGTTCCTCGCCAATCGCCTCGTGGTCGACACCGGTCTCAACGCGAAGGGCTGGACGCATGAGGAAGCTCGGCGATTCATGCAGGACAACACCTTTGCGTCCGAGGCCGAGATCGAGAGCGAGCTACTGCGCTATTCCACCGACATTCCCGGACAGGCCCTATCCTATGCGATGGGCCAGCGCGAACTGTTGCGGATGCGCGCCGAGGCGCGCGCGGCACTGGGCGAGAAGTTCAGCTGGCCAGCGTTCCATGCGGCGGTGCTGAGTCCAGGAGCCGTGCCGATGTCATTGCTCGATGCGCACCTTAAGCGGTGGCGAGAAGCGGGCGGAGACATGTCGGCCGCAGATCCTGAATGACGCGCCCATGGCTCAGATGAACGAGGCGATCTGATCCAGCGGCTTCTTCTTCAGGGCATGAACCGGCACGGTGGCATCCTTCGCAGAATAGCCAACCACCAGCAGGAGATAGGGCTTCTCGCTCTTGGGCCGGCCGCACAGATCGTTGAGGAAGGTCATGGGCTTGGGCGTGTGGGTCAGCATGCAGAGCCCGGCATGGTGCAGTGCGGCGATCAAAAAGCCCATCGCGATCCCGACGGATTCGGGGACGTAGTAGTTCTGCTGCTCGCCGTCCTCGCGGATGCCGCCCTTCCGCTGACCGAAGACGGCGATGATCCACGGGGCGTGTTCGAGATAGGGTTTGTGCGCATCGGTGCCGAGCGGGGCGAGCGCGTCGAGCCATGCCTCTCCGGCCTTGCCGGCATAGAACTCGCGTTCTTCCTTCTCGGCCAGCTCACGCAAGGTCGCCTTGGCCTCGGGCGTGCCGATCGCGCAGAAGTGCCAGGGTTGGTGGTTCGCGCCGCTGGGTGCGAGGCCGGCAGCGGCGATCGCCGCCTCAATTACGGCGCGCTCGACCGGACGATCGGAGAATTCGCGCACGGTATGGCGCTTCTTCATCCGCGAGAGGAATTCCTGCGCTTCGCCAAGCATGCGGGCAGGCGGCAGTTCGACATGGTCCATCAGTGGGACCGCGTCATGTTCCTGCATTTTTCGTTCTCCAAAGATCTGCCATGCCGACCGTCACGAGGCGAGGCGAGGCGCGCAGGCTCTCACTTCGCCTCGCCCTCCCCGTCCAGAGCGAACCGGCGGATCAGCGCAGCCTCGTCCGGCGCACGGCCATGGAATTCGCGATAGGCCTGTTCGACCGGCACGCAATTGGCCCGGGCGAGAACCAAGTCGAAGTATCGCTCTCCCTCCTTCCGGTCATGCAGGCCGCCCGGAGCGCGCAGGAACACCTCGGCAAGATCGGCCGCGAGAATGTCGGACCACAGGTAGGTGTAGACATTCGCCGCATATTCGCGCGACCAGGTGTGATAGGCGGCCGATGCCTGCATGATCGGATCAGCAGAGGCGGGAAAGCCCCGCTCGGCCAGCACCGCGGCCTCGAAAGCATTGACATCGGGTATCGGCCCGTCGGCCTGGTGCAGCTTCTGGTCGACCAGCGCCATCGCCATGTATTCGGGATTGACGCTGAACACCCTTTCATACTGCCGAGCCGCGCGCAGCCGTTCGCGCAGGTCTGCGGGCATCATCTTTCCGGTGTGATGATGCGGCAGACGGTCGAGCGTGCGGTCAGTCAGAAGCCAACGCTCGTTGAGTAGCGAAGGTACTTCGACGAAATCCCAGGGCACGGTAAGCGATGCAGTTCCGTTATAGCTCGCGGTGCTCGCCAGCATGTGCAGCACATGGCCGAATTCGTGGAACAACACGTTGGCATATTCGAAGGGGAGGAGGATTTCCTCGCCCACGGCGGCTTGCGGCGGGCTCGAATTAAGCACGATCACCGGCAGTTCGCCGGGAGCGAGATCTCCCGCAGGGCGATACTGCGCCGCCCACGATCCTTGAGGCTTCTGCGGGCGCGGACGGATATCGAGGTAGACAATACCCGCAGGTGCGCCCTTGCGGCGCGCGAGATAGACTTCGATTTCCGGACTGACGGTCGGCGCGCCGCTAAGTCGTTCGAAGCTGTAGCCGTAGGTGTCGCCCGCTGCGGCAAAGATCGCGTCGCGCACGCGCGGCAGGGGGAAGTAACCCGCGATCTCCTGCGCATCAATGCCGAAGCGTTCGCGCGTGAAGCGGTCGAGATAGTGGATGCGATCCCAGGGTTCGATGGTGCCGATCCCGTCCTCGCGCGCAAGCACGGCCAGTTCGGTCATGCGGCGGGCATCGGCGGCCATGACCGCGGTCCAGTTTGTCTCGATGATGTCCAAAGCGCGCTCGGGCGTAGCGACCATGCGCGAGGCCAGCACATAGTCGGCAAACCGCGGATAGCCGAGCAACCGGGCCTTGGCCTTGCGCAGGGCGAGGATCTCGGCCGCAATCGGGCGGTTGTCGTACTCGCCTTCAGTGCCGCCGCGGTTCATCCATTGCTGCCACACTTCGCGCCGGGTTTCCCGATCGCGCACGAAGGTCTGAACCGAGAAAACCTGCGGGCGCTGGTTGGGGATGGCAAAAGCGCCTTCGCGCCCCCGGCTTTTCGCGAGATCGGCAGCGGCGGCGATCTGCGCCTGCGGTAAGCCATCGAGCCGTGCGGCATCTTCGAGGAACACGAACTGCCCGGCAGCCTCGCGGTTGAGGTTTTGGTTGAGCTGGAGCTGGAGGCTAGCAAGCTTCCCGTCGATCTCGGCAAGCCGCGCACGCTCGACAGCGCCCAAGCCTGCCCCTGCACGCGCCATCGCCGCATAAGTCAGCTCGGTCAGCCGCGCATCTTCAGGGTCGGAGGTTCCAGACGGGAGCGAACGGTAGACCGCCGAGACCCGCAAGAACAACGCCGGATCGGAAAGCGCCTCGGCCTGCACCGCTTCGTTCATCGCCACCAGACCGGTGCCGACCGCGCGCCAGTTCTCGTCGGAATGGGACGAAAGGAAAGTGCGCAGCAACGCCATCAACCGCCGCAATGGGCGGCCGGCCCGGTCGAGCGGCGCGACCGTGTTCGCAAAGCTCGGCGGAGCGGGATCGGCAGCAATCGCGGCGAGTTCACGGCGGTAGGCTTCGACCGCTGCGGGAACCTGCTGCGCGAGCGCTTCAGGCGTCGCGCGGTCGAACGGCGGCAGGCGCCATTCGCCTGTCCAGTCCGAAAGCGCGCTTGTGGCCGGCCGCTCCGCTGCCGCGGCCCCCGGCGTCTGCGCGAGGACCGACACCGATGCCGCCAGCGCGATGGCCAGCCGGATGCTCACTTGCCCGGCTCCTGCAATGCTGTTGCGGGCGGCGCGTAATTGCCACGCGCGATCTGCCGCAGGACATCTGCCGTCTCGGCGGGGTATTCATAAAGGAAGTTATGGCTCGCGTCGGCTGGCGCAACGATCCGGGTCGAATTGTTCGAGTAGTCGAGATAGCGCTCGCGGGCGACGGCATAGAAGTTCTGCAACCTCTGCGCCTCGCGCTGCTCGGCATTTCGCAGCGTGGAGACATCCGACAGGCCGACCGCGTTCTGCGGCGCAAACAGGTAGAGCGGGACGTTGCCCAACTCCCCCTCGTAAAAGCCGGTCTCGTAGCCCACCGCCGCCATTCCTTGGGGGGTGAGTTCGCGAAAGATCGAATGCGCGGCCATTTGCGTGCGCGGCCGAGTCACATAAGTCTTCTGGATGGAATAGGCCTTGCCCATGGTCGCCGCGATCTTACGTTCGAGCTGGGCGTAGGCGGGCGGGGTTTCAGTCTCACCCTTCAAGGTCTGGTAGTCTAAGGCGAATAGCGAGAAGAAGCCGTTCCACCACGGATCGGAGGACAGCGAGGAGAGTTCCTCCAGCCGCGGCCCATAAAGGATCACGTCGGGCGGGGTCGCATCCATCACCACCAGTGCATGCACCTGCTCCGGACGCAGCCGCGCCATATTGGCTGCCAGCAGGCCGCCGAAGGAATGTCCCGCCAGCATCACCGGACCCTTAACGCCAACCTTGTCGAGCGCCTCCCACATCTGCTTCGCCTGAGTAGCGGTCGAAACCGGGAATCGTGCAGGCCCGCTCCAGCCCGTCCCCGGACGGTCGATCAACACACTGCGGAATTCCGGTTTGAGCGCGTCGTGAAGAAACTTCATCGCCGTCCCGGGGGCATAGCCGCCCCCGAACAACACGATCACCGGGCCCCTGTCCTGCGCCCCCTCGGCGAGCACGTGCAGCCTCTGCCCGTCGACCTCCACGAAGCTGCCGGGCGCGGGGTAGAGCCGCTCCATTCCGGCAACGCGATAAAGGTGAACACCGCTGCCGACCGCCATCGCGGCAGCAAATAGCAGCACGGGGGCAGCGGCCCACCTGCGGCGGGTCAGAACGAAGATGACGCCAGCCAGCACCGCCATACCCGCGGCCAGCACGAGGCCTGCCCAGTCATTGCTCAGAAACCCGTGCATTGCGCTTTAACCCCTCCATCTGAACGTCAAGGAGCAAGCTTACGATACACATATGTATCGCGCAACCGCTGTGTTGTGCTAAAGTTGGTTAGACGTCAGTCTTTGCCGAACAGAACGCGAGTGTAGTGCGGCAGCATCGCCCTGCGTTCCTCAGGACTCTCCCCGAGCTCAAGCGTGTAGTAGCCGATCTGGTGGAAATAAGTAACTCGCGCTCTGGCTTTGGCATCGTTGGGTTCATAGTCGTCGTTCAGAAACATGTCGGTAATCGCCTCGATACGCCCAAGATCAACGCTGCGCACTCGTGCGTGGACCGCTGGATCTATCAGCGCCCATTGCCGTATTGCGGCTTCGAGCCGGGGATCGAACTGCCGTTCTTCCATCCAAAGGTCGATCAGCCGCTGCATGCGTTCAGCCAGCGTCCCGCGTTCGGCGAGCCGGTCGAGGAAATGACGGGCGTTAGAACTTTCCCAATCGAGCAGCAGGTGATCGAGCAAATCCTGGCGGTTCTTGAACCGCCAGTAGAAGCCGCCGCGCGTGACACCGAGACGCACCGCAAGAGGATTGATCTGGACTGCGGCAACCCCGCCCTCGATCAGCATTTCGCGCGCGACGGCAATCCAGTCCTTTTCGACTGGAGTGTCCCTTTTGCTAATCGCATGCGCTTTGGCCGACATGCCTGTGGCGTGAGGCCTGCCGCGATCCATGTCAATCCAGCGCTTCGATAATCGCCTTTTCGCGCTGCATAATTTCGGCGACTTCCTGATTATGAAACGCGACGTCCGCCTGCATTTTCTGACGGATGTACTCAGGTGTCAGCTCGCCACCTTCGGGTTTCTTCACAGGCCATCGGGTCTGAATGATGGTCTGGTAAATCGAAGCATCCGCGCCATCGGGGCGCACCTGATGGAACACATAGGCCGGCACGGGATTTTCGAGCACGATCATCAGAGTCAGCAACCGCGCTTCCTCGTCGATACCGCTGACCATGATTGTCACCTTGGGACGACTTGTGTCGCCTTCCCGAACACCCCGGACAGCGCCCAGCCATACCGTGGGATCGTCGGTGACCGGTGAGACGGCAAAGCCCTGCTGGCGCAGCCTTTCGCCGTCGACATAGAGCCGCTTGAGGTGTTGCCACACGACGTCCGCCGACTTCTCGACGCGCATTTCATAATGATCGGCGAAAGGGGCGAGAACGGTCTCGATATCGTGAGCGACGGGAGCTGCTGCAGCCTTGCCTTCCGCCAGTGCAGGCCATGCGGTAGCCAGCATCGCTGCAGGAACGAGGCAAAGCCCCATCACAACTTTGCGTAGTGTCATCGGCAGGTCTCCCCAAGGGGGCGCTAAAAAAACATTGCTCAAGCGCCTGCACACATGAATACAGATATGTATCGTCCGGTCAATGCGACGTTGGGGGGGGGAAGTGGGAATGAACGGTGCGCAAAGCAAGGGAGGGCGACGCTGGTCATCGCGGCTGATGTTTGTCATCGCGGTGATCGGCTTCGCTGTCGGCCTCGGTAACTTGTGGCGCTTTCCCTATCTGGCAGGGCAGAACGGCGGCGGAGCCTTCATCCTGCTCTATGTCGGCGCGGTGTTCGTCATCGGCCTGCCGCTAGTGATCGCCGAACTGGCCATCGGACGCACGGGCGGGGCCGATCCGGCCCGGGCGTGGCGGCAGGTCGCCGCCAACGAGGGCCGCTCGCCGCTGTGGGGCGCGATCGGCTATCTCGGGGTTGGCTCGAGTTTCCTTGTCGTATCGTTTTATTGCGTCATCGGCGGGTGGACGCTCGCCTTCGCCTGGAACGGGGTGAGCACGCTGACCGGCATCGGAGGAACGCTGGACTTCGCGGCCCTGCTTGCCGATCCATGGGCGCTGACGGCGTGGCAGACCGCCTTTATCGTGATCAATCTCCTGATCATCAGGCTTGGTCTTCAGAACGGCCTCGAACGGGCGATGGCGGTGATGATGCCAATGCTGGCGTTGACCCTGTTCGGCATGCTCGCCATCGCGGTCTTCCAGCCCGGGTTCGTCCCGGCCCTCGAGTTCCTATTCGCCGTCAACCCCGACCACGTCACCTGGGACAGCGCCATCAAGGCGGTGGGTCATGCCTTCTTCTCGGTCGGCGTGGCCGCCGCAGTGTTGGTGACCTATGGCGGCTATCTCGGCCCGCAGGACAGGATCGGGCGACTAGCCGCGATCATCGTGTTTGCCCAGACCGTCGTGGCTCTGCTGGCCGGGCTGGTGATCTTTCCCTTCGTCTTTTCGGTGGGCCTCGATCCGACCGAGGGGCCAACCCTGCTGTTCGTGACCATGCAGACTGTCTTCGCCACCCTGCCCGGCGGCAAATGGCTGGCAGCGGTGTTCTTCATTCTGGTGGTGATGGCCGCCGTCACCTCGAGCGTTGCGCTGTTCGAGATGCTGGCAGCAATCGGCGAGGCACGGGGCATTGCCCGCGGACCGCTGCTCGGCGGCGCGGGGGCCGCGCTGTGGGCGATCGGGATCGGCACGGTGGTCTCGTTCAATCTCGCGGCCGACTGGCGCCCGCTGGCCGGCATGCCGCTGTTCGCCGAGGCCAATTTCTTCGGCGTGCTGGACATCCTGACCTCCGCAATCGCCATGCCGCTCGGAGGCCTGCTGACCGCGATCTTCGCCGGATGGTTCGTGCCCCGCGAAAGCTGGGCGAGGATGCTCGGTTGGCCGGTCGACGGCCACGTGCTGACAGGCTGGCTGATGCTGCTACGCATCCCGGTGCCCCTGATCCTTATCGCAGCCCTCGCCGCAGGGCTGATGTCGTGACGGGCAGCAAGGTGGTTGCCCAATACACTAGTGTATTGTAACGAAAGACAGATGCGACCAAAGACGCCCTTCAACGCGTGGTCCCTGATCCGGGGAGGCTTTTCGCGGCAGCAGGTCTGGCAACCGCAGTGGCGCAAGGCCGAGCCCAAACGGAGCTACGACGTCGTCATCATTGGCGGCGGAGGCCACGGGCTGGCAACAGCATATTACCTCGCCGCGCGCCACGGCCTGCGCAATGTCGCAGTGCTGGAGAAGGGCTGGATTGGCGGCGGCAACACGGGCCGCAACACAACCGTCATCCGCTCGAACTACTTCTATCCCGAGAGCGCTGCCTTCTACGATTACGCCTTGTCGCAGTACGAGCAGCTTTCGCGCGAGCTTGATTACAACATCATGTTCTCTCGCCGGGGGATGTGGGTTCTGGCCCATGACCCGCACCAGCGCGACCGGATGCGCCATTCGGCGAACGCGATGCGGCTGAACGGGGTCGATTCCGAGTTCCACGACGCCGAGAGCGTCTATGCCGCCATCTCTGGACTCAACCCCGATCCGCGCCACAGGATCTGGGGCGGGCTGCTGCAACCGCGCGGCGGCACCGCGCGCCACGACGCGGTGGCCTGGGCCTATGCGCGGGCGGCCAATGCGCATGGCATCGACATCATCGAGCAATGCGAGGTGAACGGCTTCGATCTGGTCCGCGGACGCGTCACAGGGGTGAAGACCAGCCGCGGCATGATCGGATGCGGCAAGATCGGCGTCGCGGTCGCCGGACATTCGAGCGAGATCGCAAGGCTCGCGGGGCTGACCCTGCCGATCCAGTCCTATGCCTTGCAGGCCTTTGTCACCGAACCGGTCAAACCCTGCCTCGATACCGTCGTGATGTCTCCGGCGACAGGCGCCTATGTCTCGCAGACCGACAAGGGCGAGCTGGTGCTGGGCGCGGGGCTCGATCTCTATCTGTCCTATGCCCAGCGCGGCAATCTGCCGTGGATGGAGCGCGCGGCGCAGGGTCTGGTCGATCTGTTCCCGCAGTTTTCGCGGCTGAGGTTCCTGCGCCAATGGGCCGGCATCTGCGACGTGACCCGCGATTCCTCGCCGATCATCGACGAGAGCGCGGTCTCGGGGCTCCATTTCAGCTGCGGCTGGGGCACCGGCGGCTTCAAGGCGATCCCGGCGGGCGGCGTGTGCCTTGCACATCACCTGGCCGCAGGAGAGCAGCATCCGCTCGCCGCCTTCGCCAGCTTTGAACGCTTTGTTACCGGCCGCCTCGTTGACGAGGCCGGCGCTGCGGGGATTGCTCACTGATGCTGCGGATAGCCTGCCCCTTCTGCGGCCCGCGCCCGGAAAGCGAGTTCCACTGTGCCGGCGATGCCAGCCGCCGCCGCCCGCCCGCCGACGCGAGCGATGCCGAGTGGACGGACTACCTCTATTGGCGCGCGAACCCCAAGGGGCTGCACCGCGAACGCTGGCTCCATGCGCTGGGCTGCGGGCAGTGGTTCATCGCCGAGCGCGACACGGTAAGCCATGACATCAGCCGCAGCGAGCCGCTATTCGCCCTCGGCGGCGGAGACGCGACATGACAGCCTGGCGTCTCCCCGAAGGCGGCGCCCTTATCGACCGCGACAGTCCGCTGCGCTGGCGCTGGACCGGACGGGGGCTTGGCGGTTTTGCCGGTGACACGATTGCCTCGGCGCTGCTCGCCAACGACGAGGTTCTCGCCGCGCGCAGCTTTAAATATCACCGCCCGCGCGGGCTGATCGGCGCAGGTCTGGACGAGCCCAATGTGCTGGTGCAGCTGGGCCGCGGCGCACGTACGGTGCCCAACCTCAAGGCGACCGCCGTTGCGATCGAAGACGGCCTGGAAGCGGCGCCAGTCAATTGCTGGCCCTCGCCCGGGTTCGACCTGTTGGGCATCAACGCGCTGATCAGGCCCTTCATCCCGGCCGCGTTCTATTACAAGACCTTCAAATGGCCCGACTGGCACCTTTTCGAGCCGCTGATCCGGCGCGCGGCGGGCCTGGGCAAGGCCCCTGCCATCGCCGATCCCGACCGCTACGAACACGCCTTCGTCAACTGCGATGCTCTGGTGATCGGCGGCGGACGGTCGGGCCTTGCAGAGGCCCTCGCCCTCGCGCAGCGCGGCCTTGATGTTGTGATCGCCGAACACGAACCGTTCTGGGGCGGGCATCGCCGGGGCGCGAGCGCGCAGAACGACGCAGAGCTTGCGCAGCTGGTGGCAAGCCTTTCCGCGTTCGGCAATGTACGGATGTGGCCGCACACGCTGGTCTTCGGGGCGTATGACCACAATGCCTTCGGCCTGCGCCAGATGATCCTGGACCCGCAGGACGATGCCCCCCGGGAACGGCTGATCCACCTGCGCTGCAAGCAATGCGTTCTGGCAAGCGGAGCAATCGAGCGCCCGCTCCTGTTCGCCAATAACGACCTGCCGGGCATCATGCTGGCTTCGGCGGGCCTTGCCTTTCTGCACCGTCAGGCTGTCGTTCCGGGTCGCCGGATCGGGTTTGCCGTCAACAACGATGCCGGCTGGGAGGCGGCCCGGGCCTATCTGCACCGGGGTGTGCGCCCCGCCTTTGTCGTCGACAGCAGGCCGAACCCGCAGGGCCCGGCAGTGGAGACGCTGTGCCTTGCCGGGGTGCCGGTCCTCGGCGCAGCCCGAATCGAAGGCGCGGCCGGTCGCAGACGATTGCGCGGTGTGCGTGTATCGGGGCAGTTCGGCAGCCGGAACCTTGCGTGCGATGCCTTGCTGGTTGCGGGCGGTTTCAACCCGGCTGTCAGTCTCCATTCCCAGGCATCGGGCCGGCTTGCATGGCGCGAGGATCTGGCGAGCTTCGTCCCACGCGAGCATCTCGCCGGATGGCGGGTCCTCGGGCGCGCTGCGGGCAAGGGCCTGCCGCCCGTGCCCCCCATCGCCATTCCCGATCCCAATGCCGGACCGAGCGGTAGCGTATGGGTCGATTACCAAAACGATGTCACGGTTCGCGACGTCGCTCTGGCGGCGCGCGAATCCTACACCTCAGTCGAGCATCTCAAGCGCTACACCACGATGGGCATGGCGACCGATCAGGGCAAGACCTCGACAGTCAATGGCCTTGCAGTCGTGGGCCACCTGACCGGCCGTGCGCCCGCAGAAGTCGGCACGACCCGCTTCCGCCCGCCCTATGATCCCGTCACCGTCGGCGCTTTTGCAGGCGACGCACGCGGGGCGCTTCTCGACATGGTCCAGCGCCTGCCTGCCCACGAGCGGCACCTGTCGCTCGGCGCGCAGATGATGGAATATGGCTCGCACCTGCGGCCAGCAGCCTATCCTGCACCGGGCGAGATGCTCGATGCGGCCATCACGCGCGAGGTTCAGGCGGTGCGCGAGGCGGTCGGCCTGTTCGACGCCTCCCCGCTCGGCAAGATCGAGGTCCACGGACCCGATGCGGCACAGTTCATGGACCTCGTCTGCGTCGCCGCAATGGCAAGCCTCGCGCCCGGACGCTGCCGCTACACCTTGTTCGCCGCCGAGACGGGTATCCTGATCGACGACGGCGTCTGCGTGCGCCGTGGGGACGGCAGCTTCATCCTCGGCACCAGCAGCGGCGGGCGTCAGCGCATGCTGGCGCAGCTGGAGGAATATCTCCAGTGCGAATGGCCGCAGCTCAAGGTCGCCATGATCGACGTCACCGACCAATGGGCAGTGCTCACGTTGGCCGGCCCGCGGGCGCGCAGCGTGCTCGAGAGCAGCGGAATCGCGGTCGATCTTTCGCCCGATTCTCTACCGCATCTCGGCTATGCTGAGGGCAGTTTCGAGGGCAGGCCGATCAGGCTCTCTCGCGTGTCCTATACCGGCGAGCTCAGTTTCGAGGTTTCCTGCCCGGCGGATCTGGCGGATGATATGGCGGGCCAGATACTGACCGTTGGGGCTGGACACGATATCATCCCCTTCGGGATCGAGGCGCTCGACGTGATGCGCATCGAGAAGGGCTTTCTGCATGTCGGCAACGAGACCGATGGCACGACAATGCCGCAGGACGTCCGCTTCGGCGCGGCGCTGGCCCGCAAGGCTTCGGACTTCATCGGACGGCGCGGTGCATTGATGCCGGTCGGCAGAGACCCGGGCCGCAAGCAGCTTGTCGGGCTTGCAAGCCTAGATGGATCGCACCTCCCCGTCGGCGCGCATTTGCGCGCGGCAAGCGGGATGGGATCGGACGGGTGGGTCACCTCATCGGTCATCTCGCCGACACTCGGCTGCCCGCATGCCCTCGCCATGATCGCTGATGGCGGGGCCCGGATCGGCGAGGTCATTGCGCTATGGGATCTCGGTCCGGACAATCGTGGGCGCACCTATCGGGCGCGCATTGTCGACCCATGCGCCTTCGACCCGGACGGCGGGAGGATGCGCGATGCAGCTTGATCCGGCGATGTACGAGAGGCTTGCCGAAGGCGATCTCGCCCTCGCGCGCTATGCCAGCTGGCGGCGCGGCGGCGGGATGGTTGCGGCTGTCGAGGGAATCGCGCAGGCAGCGTCTTTCGGCGAACTTCAGCCGGTGGGCGATGGACATGCCGCCGCCGTCGCACCCGATCGATGGGTGTGGATCGCGACCGGCGTCAGCGCCGCACCCGCCGCCGCACCCGATTGCATCGCCGCCGATGTTTCGGCCGCAGTCGTCGGCTACCGCATCGGTCGCTCGCGGCTTGACGCGCTGCTGCGCCGGCACGCGCCTGCCGCGATGGACGCAAACCTCCTCGCCCCGGGCTTCCGCAGGGTGGGGTTCGCGACATGGACCGTCGAGCTGGCGATCCTTCCCGACCGCCCGGCCCTGGTGATCGTGCCGCGCGGTCACTCCCCCAATTTCGAGGCCCTCGCAGGGCACAGCAACGCAGACAACAAGGATGTCATGGCATGATCCGACACGCGTTCCTCGCCGCATGGCTGATAGGCGCAGCTCAACTTGCTCAAGCAAGCGAACATCAGGGCCGCGTGGCCGGATCGGACAAAGCCGAACAGCCATCCTGGATCGTCGCGGCCATCGCCGAGGAGTCATGGCAAGGAGTGCTGGCCAGCGACAATGCCTTGCGCGATGCGGCGGGGTTGCCCTTCGTCGGCGTCAAGGACATCGACCGTGCCGAAGCCGAGCGCGATGCTGCGGCTGCCCGAACGCTGCTCGCCCGTCTGCGGGTGATTGACCCTGCCGCGCTCACGCCGGACGAGGAGATCACGCGCCAGTTCCTCATCAAGTTCAACAAGGACATCGCCGAAGGCCCGGACAACTGGGTGCACGACTTTGCGATCACACCCTATAGCGGCGTTCTGCCTCTCAATGGCCTCATTGAGCTCGCCTCCAAGTGGCCGCTCGCCACCCCAAAACAGCGCGCGGAATATCTCTGGCTGCTCACCGAGATCGGTGACCGGCTAGACCAGATGAAGGAGAGGACCATCGCCCAGCGCGATGCCGGGATCTATCTTGCCAAGCCTGCCATCGCGTCGCTGCGCGCGACCTATCTCGCGCTCGCTGGCGGAGTGGAGGCACGGCTGGTGCCAAGCCCTGCGCGGCTCGCCGCGATGCCCGACAGCGGCGCGGAGAGTTTCACCGCTGCGGCGCGCGGCGCGGCTGCGGCAAGGATCACCGCCGGCCTCACAGACATCGCGGTGCTGCTCGATGCCGATTACGAGACCCGCGCGCCTGCTGCGATCGGTCTTTCGCAGTATCCCGGCGGCCGCGAGCGTTATCGCCGCGCGATCGCCACCTACACCACCACCGACCAGTCGCCCGAACAGCTCCATGCGCTCGGCCTTCAGTTGGTTGCGAACACGCAGCGTCGCCTCGCCGAACTGCGCGTCCGGATCGGCTTTGCCGGGAGCCAAGCAGACTTTCACCGCATGTTGGACACCGATCCGCGCTTCCGCGTCGCCGATGCCGGGGCGCTGGAAGCCTTGTACCGCAAACAGATCGTCCGGATTGAGCCGCACATTCCCCGCTATTTCGGCCGCCAGCCGAAAGCAGGCTACGGCATCCGCCGCATCCCCGCCGCCAGCGAGGGCGGTGTCGCTTTCGGCTATTACGAGAAGCCTTCGAGCGTCGAGCCTCTGGGCCTGTTCCGCTACAACGGCGCCAACCTCGACAGGCGCTCAATGGTGCAGGCTGCGGCGATCAATTACCATGAACTAATACCAGGGCACCACTTCCACCTCGCCCTGCAAGCCGAGCACACGGCGCTGCCCCCGATCCGCCGTGAACTCGCAAGCCTTCGCCTCAGCGCCTACAACGAGGGCTGGGCCCAGTATGCCGCCAATCTCGCGATCGAAATGGGAGCGGTGAAGGATCCCTATGACCATTATGGTCTCGTCGCGCTCGACGCGATGATGGCGGCGCGGCTGGTGGTGGACACCGGAGTCAACGCTCTGGGCTGGGATTTCGAGCAGGCCCGCGACTACCTCGTGGCCCATACCATGATGTCTTCCGAGCAAGCCTCGGCCGAAGTGCTGCGTTATGCGACCGATGTTCCCGGCCAGGCGCTCGCTTATAAGCTAGGGCACGAGAAATTCGCGCACCTGCGCCGCGAAGCCGAGGCCGCATTGGGGGCAGGTTTCGATATCAGGGAGTTCCACGATACCGTGCTCTCGCCCGGAGCGGTGCAGCTTGATCTGCTCGAAACCCACGTCCGCAACTGGGTGGCGGAGATGCGCTCGCGCTAAACGCCTTTGCAGACAGGCCGAGAAGCCAATTTTACGATTTTTCTCGAATTGGCTGTGGGTTCGCCCGGGCGTATGCTTGATCTAAGCAAAGTAGCAGTTTCCATAATCGAACGCGCCAGCACCATCGGATCGTCCATGGATGGCCAAAAGTCTCCTCATTACCAGAAACAAGCGGCTTCCTCGTCTACGGCCAACACTGGCGATGGAGGCGTCAATGCACTAACAATCCGAATGGACCAGCCCGTGGGGGCCGATCATTCCGCAAAGCGGATTAGTGCATCAGGCGCAAAGCGGTCCTCGTGCGGAACGCAGACGACGCGCAGTCTGCATCGGGAATTATGTCGAGCGATATAAAATTTTCCGCGGAGAATTCTCGTCCCAGACGTCTTCCCCCAGTAACCGCTCGCCACGTTTCCGAATGAAAGAACTAGCCACTTGGATGGCCGCCCAACCGGCATTCTTCGAACGCTCAATCTTGTCTTCCGGCGTATCGGCGTCCTTAAGGTTAGGACTGATTCGTCAGTGCCAGAAGATGAGATTGCGGCGAGTACTACGGCCGAAAAGAAGGCGTTTTGGCACCGATCATAGCGGGTCGCGACGCGCCGCCAGTCTTTCAGTCGGCCGAACATGATCTCGATGCGGTTGCGGCGTTTGTAGCGGCGCTTGTCGTAGTGGAGCAAATCGGCCGCGCCAGTGTAGTCGCTGACCTGCCCAGCGGTCATGAAAAAGGTGATCGGACGACCATTCGCATCGGTCACGGCATGCACCCCACCGCGCAATGTGGCCCGGAAACAGCGCTTACCTGCGAGACGCATGTCCGCTATGGCTACCGGCGGGTGTATTACATCCTCCGCCGCGATGGCTGGGCCGTGGACAGGAAGAAGGTATACAGGCTTTACAGGGAGTTGGGCTTGCAGCTGCGCAATAAACCGCCCAAGCGCCGTGTGAAAGCGAAACTGCGGGAGGATCATGCACCAGCGATCCGTCCGAATGATGTATGGGCCATGGGCTTTGTGCACGATCAGTTGGCGACTGGTCGGAAGCTGCACATTCTGACAGTGGTCGACACGTTCTCGCGGCTATCGCCCGTGGTCGATCCTCGGTTCAGCTATCGTGGTGAAGATGTGGTCGCCACGCTGGAACGGGCATGCAGGGAGATCGGTTATCCCCCCGATACGGCTGGCAAACTCAGCCGGTGCAACCAGCCCACCGGACGTGAGTAAGGCGGAAAACTTTAGACCCGCATGGTCCAAGGTTGGGTAGCAGCGCAACAGCTCGACCGGGGCTCGAATGGGCCGACCTCAAACTTCAAGTCCGGCGATCCTAAGGTCCGGCTCAGCCCATCAGACCCATTCAAGAAGTGCCGAGAACGATCCGCCCCGACGCCCTCACCCGACGTCAACGGTTTGAATGCCTCCAAGGACGAAATCACGCACGAGAGCGGCAAGCTGCTCGAGCTTCAGCTTCCCGTCTGGATTATACCAAGTGTAGGTCCAGTTGATCGTACCGTAGATGAGCAAGGTTATCGGTGTACGAAAAGCTGCAGCTTGGGAGATCTCCGGTCTGATCTTGGCTACGATTGCTGTTAGCAGCTTAACTGGTGCGTCCTCGATCGCGCGCAACTCCTCCTGCTGCTCGCTTGTCAGAACCGTCATTTCATTGAACAAAACCGGGTAGTTGATGCGGTAATTGTCATAGATCCGCAGGCATTCGAGGATGAATTTGTGCAGTGAGACCTCGGGAGCAAGCTCCTCGATATCGATCGCTCCAAGTCGAGCTCGAACGACCTCTAGAAAGTCACGCAGCAGTGTGAAGAGAATGTCCTCTTTGGTCGGGAAATAATGATAGATCCAAGCCTTGGAGGCTCTACAGGCTGAAGAGAGCTCAGAGATCGAGGTTTTCGCAAAGCCTTGCCGAGCGAAGAGACCCGAGGCAGTATCTAGGATCAAACGCTTTTTATCTTCATGGTCCTTAGCCCTAACTCCGACCATATACTGTCATCTCCGCCTCAGGTTCGCGTTGACCTTACACTTGGTCGATCGGAGATCAAGCGCGGATCCCAGCCTTATCCCCGGCACCGGGGCGAGATCCGCGCCTTTCGAAATCAGAAACGGCCAGCAAGCCGTAAGCCCCAGGTACGCCCCAGCTGCCTGGTAACCAGCGTGTTCAACCCGACACCAAGCGGAGCCGGGAACCCACCTTCGGAAATCAGGATTACGTCCTGTTTGTCGGCGAGGTTGTTGACAAAGCCGACGAGGTCGAAATGCTTGCCGTAAATGCCAGCCGAGAGGTTGATAGAAGCATATGACGGCGTTGTACGAGCTGCCGAGTTCTCGCGATCGCCGAACGTACTCGAGCGATAGAGATATTCGCCGCGCGCGCCCAGCGACCAGTCGTCGCTAACCGGGACTCGCAAGGTCGCCGACAGGTTGCCAGTCCACTTGGGAGCCCCGGGCAGCCGGTTTCCGGAAAAATTCAGCGCCCCGTCGGTGTACCTGCTATATTTTGCATCGGTGTAGCCAAGTACTCCATTCACCGTCAAAATGCCGGTCGGTCGCACGGTCAGTTCCGCTTCCAACCCCTGCAGTCGGGCCGATGCGGCGTTGGTCACGATAGCTACGACAGCACCGCCACCGCCGAGGACTTGGGTAAGCTGCGGCGTCTGAATGTTGGAATAATCCTGCCGAAAGGCGTCGGCGTTGAACGTGATGCGATTGTCGAGGAACTGTGCCTTGATACCCAGTTCATAGTTCCAAAGGCTCTCGTCACCAAAACGCAGGGCTTTGAAAGTCGTGATGCGCGGCGAAGTGATGTTGTCGACGTTCCATCCACCCGACTTGAAGCCCTTCGAAGCCGTGCCATATACCATGATGTCGCGTGACGGCTGGTAGCGAAGCGTAAAGGTGGGCGAAACATCTGTCGCGCTGATCCTGTCAAACTCCTGCGGCAGGTTGGGGGCGCCGATCAGCGGAAAGCCTATCTGCTGATAATTGAGGCGCTTGGCTTCGTCGGTGTAGCGAATGCCGACAGTGGCAGTCAGCTTATCGACAAGTTCCCAATCCACACTTGCGAACGCAGCCACTGCTTCAGTGTCAGCCTCGCCAAAGGTATTGCCGACCTGCCCCCTCAGCGGTGCAAATCTGCTGTCAGGACCGAACGTACTTTGTGCGAAGTTATCGGTATCCTGGCGGAAGAGATAACCGCCGATCAAATAATTGATACGCTCGGCAAGTTTGCCGGACAAACGCACCTCTTGCGAAAACTGGGTCTGCTTGGACGCAGACTCGCTTACGACGATCGAGAGTGGGCCGACGTCGGAATCATTGGTTCTCTGGTTTTCGGCCCATCGATAAGAAGTAATTGACGTAAGGGTCGCCCCGAAGCCAGTTTCAATGTCAGCTGTTAGCGCGAGTCCTTTGGTCTTGCGCCGGGCGAGATTAGGGGTGTCGACGTTGCTTTCATAGCGTCCAGTCGGTCCGCCATACCCGGCAGAAACCTCATCTACGTAGCCGTAGTTGTCCTCTTTCAGGTAGTCGGCCGACAAAACGAGCTTGACCAGATCGGAGGGTTTCCAAAGGATCTTTGCACGGCCCCCGTAGCTATCGTCGTTTGCGAAGCGCCGATTGTCGATCAGGTTACGGACGTAGCCATCCCGTTTAACCCGAAATCCGCCCACACTTACCGCAAGACTGCTGGAGAGCGGCGCTGAGATAAACCCCTGTGCTTCGAAACGGTTGAAGCTGCCGGTTGAAAGTTCGAATTGGCCGGTGGGCGTGAAGCTCGGGTTGCGCGTGACGATACTGATCGCTCCGCCAATTGCATTTTTGCCGAAGAGTGTCCCTTGCGGTCCGCGAAGGAACTCGACCCGCTCGACGTCATAGAGCGGGGAGTCAAATGTGTAGCTTTTCCCTTGTACCACACCGTCGATGTAGACCCCAATTCCGCTGTCGAATCCGGGATTGTAGCGTGACTGGCTCGAGACGCCGCGCACGGTAATAGTGGCAAGTGGACCACCGCTAAATGTTACGTTGGGAACAGCAGCTGCCAGTTCCGAGACCCGCACATTGTCACGTTCGGCAATCTTGTCGGCTGAGACTGCCGAGATCGCGATCGGCACATCCTGAAGGCGCTCGGTGACCTTCCGGGCCGTGACAACGATTTCATCAGGCGCCTTGTCGTCCTGTGCATCGTCCGCTGCTGCGGGCGTATTCTGCGCGAGGGCTGCAGGCGCAGCTGAGACCATCAAAGTGACCAGGGTCGCCCAAGCAATTGATCGACGAATCATTTTGTTTCTCCCCCAAATTGGTGCAGTGAAACTGCCATTAACCGACCAGCCGGTCAATATATGATTGTAACCTGCTTTTGACCGATATAAGCAAGGGGTCGTGTCCGGTGCGGTGGAGAATCAAGAATGGGGATCGAGTTGGGCGGGTCGCTGGGATCTCTCATCGCGAGAGCCTGTAAACGCTGGCATCCTCGCATTGCGCTTGAATGGCCGGGAGGTTCACTCACTTACGCCGAACTGGGCAATCGCATTTCTCAGTTCATCTCGGCCTTTGGCTCGCTCGGGCTCGCCCGTGGCGGGGCCCTGGCAATTATGGCGCCAAACCTTCCCGAAACCGCTATTGCCAATGCTGCAGCTATGGTTGCCGCCATCCGCGTCACGCCGGTTTCGCTCTTCATGTCCGACGAGGATCTGGCCTACATCCTTAGCGATGCCGAGATTGACGTCATACTGGTCGCACCTGAGCAGGCCGAGCGAGTAGCATTGTTGGCGATGAATCTGGACCGTGTTATCCAGGTTGCGACTCTCGGTGCAGCCCAACAAGGCATCGACCTTATGGCGCGGGCTAATACAGCCGCCCCGTCCATACTGGAGTCAGTCGCTCAATGCGGTGATATCGCGGTGATTGCTTACACTGGGGGGACCACCGGCCGGCCAAAGGGAGTCGTCCATACCCACAGTTCGACTCTGGCAACGGTTTTGATGGCAGCAAGTGAATGGGAATGGCCGAGTCCCACGAATGTCGTAGCCGTCACTCCGGTGTCACATGCAGCGGGAATGCTATGCTACCCTGCATGGCTGAGAGGCGGAACCTTTCATCTATTACCTTCATTCGAGCCGGCGGGCTTGGCGGACTATGCGCGCAGGCACAACGTCACCGCAACTTTCCTCGTCCCGACGATGATCTACCGGTTAATCGACCTTGCAAAGGATACTGGGCTCGATCTTGGACCGCTCGAAACGATCATTTATGGCGGCGCGCCGATTGCCATTCCGCGTCTTGTTGAAGCGATCGAGCTTTTCGGACCATTGTTCATGCAACTCTATGGCCAGACTGAGGCGCCAACCTGCATCGCTTATCTGGCCCGGGAACAGCATGTGCTGAGTCGTCCAGATCGATTGGGTTCCTGTGGAGTGCCGCTGGCCAGTGTGGATATCCAACTTGTTGATGCAGATGGCGCGCCCGTCCCCACTGGTGAATGCGGGGAAATATGTGTCCGTGGGGCCTTTGTGATGCAGGGCTATTGGCGGCGTGAAGCAGACACTGACGAAGCGATGCGTGATGGCTGGCTTCGAACTGGCGACGTGGGACGCTTTGATGAAGACGGCTACCTCAGCATCGTCGATCGCACTAAGGATCTGATTATCACGGGCGGCTTCAACGTCTACCCGAACGAGATTGAGCAGGTCATTGCAGGTATTCCGGGGGTTCTGGCCTGCGGCGTGGTAGGCATCGATGATCCGCATTGGGGCGAGGCCGTTACAGCATTCATCGTCCCTGTGGACTTAACCAACACGCCTGATCCTGCTGAGGTCGCGCGTGTTGTCCGGGAGCGCCGAGGTGCAGCCGCAGTTCCCAAGCGCATCGAATTCATCAAAGCCTTGCCGGTCACGCCGATCGGTAAGATCGACAAGAAAGTGCTGCGACTATGGCGACCAGATGCAGTTGAGGCGCATTCGCAATGACCTCGACCAACGCCAAAGCAACCGTCTCTTCCCGAGCTGGCTGGTGGGCAGCTGTACTGTTCACTGTCGCCGCAATGGTTTCCTACACTGACCGCTTCATACTTTCGCTGCTCGTTGATCCAATCGAACGCGAACTTGGCATTAGCGATGCGCAGTTTAGCATCATTGTAGGTGCAGCGTTTGCGGTCTTTTACACTGCCATGGGTGTTGCCGCAGGTTGGCTGGCCGACCGCCACAACCGCAAACGCATGATCATTTTCGGAATACTGATCTGGAGCATCGCAACGATTGCGACCGGTTTCGCTCGTGATTTCGAGTCGATGGTCATCTTGCGCGTTGCTGTCGGCACAGGCGAGGCAATGCTTATGCCTGCTGCGGTATCGATGCTCGCCGATATGTTCCCACCGGAGCGGCGGAGTATGCCGCTGGCGCTGCTGATGCTCGGAATGATCGCCGGAAACGGCTTTGCCTTTCTGTTGGGCGGGGCACTGGTTGAGCTGGCTGGTCACCAGGCATTCAGCGGACTACCTGTGCTGGGTGGACTCTCTGGCTGGCGCATCGTCATGGTAATTGCTGGCACGCCTGGAATTTTCCTTGCGGCAGCGATCGTTTCCATCCGCGAACCAATGCGTGCTGTTAGCCGACCGCCCAATTCGCTGGCAGAACCGTTGGCGTGGATTTGGCGGCAACGAAGACAGCTTGCCCCCATCTACTTTGGATGCGCAGCTCTCTCGCTCGGCGATTTCGCGCTGGTCAGTTGGGCGCCTTCGCTCATGATCCGCAGCTATGGTGTCTCGACCTCTTCGACCGGCTTCATCTTCGGTGTGCTTGCCATCCTTGCCGGATCGCTAAGCGCGCTAGCCGGGGGGGCTGCCGCCGGTCGACTGAGAGCCACAGCCAAGGGTGACCGACGACCTGCCGCGATTATTGCCGCAACGATCGTGGGACTGGCCGGTACGGGATTGCTGCTAGTTCCAAGCGCTTACGGCGTCATTGGCGCGATCTCGGTCTGGGGTTTCTCGAGCGCCTTCGCACAAACAGTTTCACTGCCCCTGTTCCAAGAGCGTCTCGTCGACGAGGTGCGCGGAATTGGCTCATCATTGGGCGGCGTGTTTAATATCATGCTCGGGCTGAGCATTGGTCCAGTCCTTGTTCCCGTTTTCAAGGACCTGGGCATGGCGCTGGCCCCGGCGTTACTCATGGCAATGGCAATTGCCGGCACGGCTGCAGCGGCGCTTTTTGCGATGCTGGTGCTCCGTCTTCCGGCCTCCACTGCCGAGCCTCGCTCTTAATGGATCTGTGCATGTCCCAACAAAAGACGATCAGCCTTCTGGACCCGGTGATTCGCCAGTTGGAGCGATTCAACGCACACGATGCCGAAGGCTTTGCCGCCTGTTTCTCATGCGATGCGCGATTTGAACAATTGACGGGTCCGCCAGTGGCTGTGGGTCGCGCGGAAATCGTACAGGTCTATAGGCGGTTGTTTGCTAGGGTCCCCAGCCTTCGGATGGAGCTCATCGGGCGGATGATCCGCGACAACTACGTCGTTGATCATGAACTTGGCGAAGGTGACCCGACGCGCGGCCCGGATGGTCGCTTTGAGACCATAGTCGCCTATCGTGTCGCTGGCGATTGCATCGATGGGGTCTGGTTTATTCGCTAGGCTGAAAAGTCGACAGGCTCGAATGGCCACATCGGCCGGGAGCGCTTGTGATAGTGACGGATGGACGACTGCTGGCTCGAAGCGACGTAGATCACACTGCGCCCCATGTCCCCGAAACCGATTCTCCACTGCTCGGACGACTTTACGGCAACGTAGCGCTTTTTCGCAGGTTCGACACCGACCGCCCGGAACATCTCGGGACCGTAGCACTGGTCCCGAATCTCGCTGACGATGATGTCGAGACCGCCAGTACTAATGCAAACGACACGTCCCAGGGGCGGCCGGGAACCCTGCAGGTTTTGGGTGACATTCTTGGCAAGCCCTGTGATTTTGCCGCGAACGTCGAGAGGCAGCCCGGATGCCTCGCCGACCTTGCCACCGACACGCAGCGAAAAATCGGCACCAAGGCCCGCTTCAAAGGCCAATCGTACTGCGAGAGGATCCCATATCGGACCAATGCATGCCGGGATCAGTGCATTATCCAACATCGCCCGGGCCAATGCCATATTGTCACCCGAAGCCCCACCGCCGGGATTGTCCGAACTATCGACCAAAATTACGGGAAAAGCGGTCGCAGCCTTGGCAAGCTCGATATCGGCCGCAAAGCTTCGCTCTGGGCCGTTACCTTTCATGATCGGAGCCATCGCTTGGTATCGGCGAGCAAAGTCTTGTGCGATCGACGCTGCAGCCGGCTGGTCATTGTTGGTATAGATCAGCACTTTCGACCCCATGCGCGCTACATCGCCCGCACGAAAGCCTTGGATCAGTGAGCCGGAAAGGACTTCCCCTCGCCGCTCGCGCTCGATCAGCTCTGCGACCAAGTCCTTCATCGGTGACGACTGCGTCGTCAATCCGCCGACCATCCGGCAGTCGAACAGGCTTGAGGTCGGCCTGATCTCGCCCGCACGGACTCTCTCGAGCAAATCGAGAAGATCGCGCGCGCGCTCGACATAGTCCGTATGCGGATAATATTTGAACGCCACAATGACATCGGCAGCGCGGACCATTCGCGGCGACAAGTGAGCGTGAAGATCAAGCTCAGCCCCTAGCGCTACATCTGGCCCGACAATCGCCCGGGCACGCTCGAGAAGGTCCGCCTCGCACTCGTCCTCCCCGAAGGCAAGCATTGCGCCGTGTAAACCGAAAGCCACGATATCCACCGGCATTGCCCGTCGCAGTTGATCGAGGATCTCGTCGCGCAGCAGTTGGTAGGCTTGCGCGCTGACCGGACCACCCGGCATGGCGAAGGCACAGGTTCCCTCGATGACCTCGTAGCGTCCCTCGCGGGCACGCTCTCGAGCGGCCCAAAGCGGTCCGGTCGCCTCGGTTGCGAAATCCGGGTGCTCTCCGGGGCGCCAGAGCATCGTCGCCTGGAATGCATCCAGTCCGGTTGGCAAGGGTGAGAATGAATTCGTCTCGGTGCCGAAGGTCGCCACAAACACGCGCAACCCTCGACCCAGCAGGGTTGCACCTGTCGCCTTCGATCCAGCCATCGACAATATGCCTCCCATCAATGTTCGACGATCAAGCATAACACGAGTCTTCGGTTTGATGTTGTTCGCAGCAAGCCGCTGCATCTCCATCTCATAGATCAACCGAACGGACAGTCAATTCTTGTTGACCGTCTCGGGTCGATCTGAAATGTTAGCTGAAAGGAACGGGAGAATTGAATCATGCGGGAGTTTGTCAAACAGCGACCTTTGCTCTGCTTCTATGCGTTGGCGATCCTGATCGCTCTCGCGGCCCATGCGCTACGCGCGATGAGCCCGACTCCGCTCGGCCCGATGTTCAAGATGCTGCAAGAGACGCACGCTCACCTCAACATTATTACCGCTGTCAGGTCCACGTTCGAGTATCCGGGAGCCTATACGCTTTTGCTGTTTCCGGCCGCCCCAATGTTCGCGGCTCTTATCGTAACCGGTATCGGCTATGGGCGTGCAGGATTTCGTGAACTGCTGAGCCGCTGCGCCCCGTGGCGATCGCCTGTTTCCTGGCGTCAGGGCGTTACTGTCATAGCTGTGTGTTTCCTTGCGTTCTTCGCGCTCACAGGAATTATGTGGGTTCAGACATTCATCTACGCTCCGCCTGGTACGCTTGATCGCACCTTCCTGCGCTATGGGTCAGATCCCCTCGCTATTTATGCGATGTTGGCAGCATCTCTGCTACTCAGCCCTGGCCCACTGCTCGAAGAACTGGGCTGGCGCGGCTTTGCGCTGCCGCAGCTCCTCAAGAAGTTTGACCCTCTGGCCGCAGCGGTGATCCTCGGCCTCATGTGGTGGGCTTGGCATTTGCCGCGCGACTTGCCGACGCTGTTCTCCGGCGAACCTGGCGCGGCCTGGGGCGTTATCGTCAAGCAATTCGTTATCATTCCGGGGTTCATTGCCGGCACCATCATCGCTGTCTTCGTATGCAACAAGCTCGGCGGATCGATGTGGGGTGGCGTGCTCATTCACGCGATCCATAACGAACTGGGCGTAAACGTCACTGCCGAATGGGCTCCAACGGTTGCAGGGCTTGGGTGGCGCCCTTGGGATTTGGTCGAATTCGCCGTGGCCATTGGGCTCGTCCTGATTTGTGGAAGGAGCCTTGGTGCCGCATCTCCTGACAATGCGCGATTGGCTTGGGGCAACGTGCCGCCAAAGCTGCCGGGCGTAGCGACTGACAAGTCCGGCGCGAACGCGTGAGCAACATGTCCCGGTGGGTTCCGAAAACATTTCGGGATCACCCAGCGGTCTTACTGCTGGCTGCGACGGAAATGTGGGAGGCCTTCTCCTATGTCGGGCTCAGAACCGTACTGGTCTACTACCTTACGCAGGACCTGGGCTATTCGACCGAGGACGCCTCACTTATCTATGGGACGTTCCTCGGCGTAGCCTATGTAACGCCAATCCTAGGTGGGTGGATCGCCGATAGGTTTATTGGCCGATCGGCGGCAATTGTCGGTGGCGCATTGCTGAAGATGGCCGGGTACATCGGCCTTTTGTTTGGCGCGAACGTTACGGGCTGCCTCGCCGCAATTGTCATTGGCAATGGCCTGTTTCTTCCAACTCTGCCCGCTACGCTGGGTGCTCTTTTCTCGCCGAACGACCCCGATCGCCAGCGCAGTTTCAGCTTCTACTATCTCGCAGTGAGCGCTGGTGCGCTGCTGGCACCGCTGATCTGCGGCACGCTTGGAGAGAATTTCGGCTGGCGGTACAGCTTCCTCGCTTCCGCTACCGGGCTTGCAGCAGCCATCGTTATCTTTCTCGCCGGACGCCATCTTCTGCCTCCAGACCGACCTGGAGCAGCGTCCCATCTGGTCGACGAAACGCCGGTGGCGCAGGCGAGCCAGTCCGTCATCCCGCTCCTGGCAGGTGTCCTTGCAGCAGTAATCGTCTTGCGGGTCGCTTATGAGCAACTCGGCAACACTGTCGCGCTTTTCGCCGCCAGCCAGGTCGATCGTTCGCTAGGGGCAGATATCACCATCCCTTATACCTGGTTTCAGTCGCTCAATCCGCTGGGGGTCATTCTGTTCACCCCGCTCCTCGTCTGGGGCTGGCGTAAGGCCGCCGCGAGAGGTGGCTCGCAGAACGACTATTTCAGGATGGCCATTGGTAGCTGCATCATGGCCGCGGCCTTTATTGGGCTCGCTTTGATCATCCAGCTCGGGCAACCCGGTCAGATTTTCTGGCCTGTTCTTGCAGCATTTTTTCTGATGGTAACCTTTGGCGAGTTGTGGGTGCTTCCGGTCGGTCTCAGTCTGTTTGCGCGCCTAGCGCCTGCAGGGCGAGGTGCAGTCACCATCGCGTTCTGGTATAGCGCGCGAGCCGCTGGCAATTTTCTTGCCGGATTGATGGGGCGCGCCGAACCTGCACTCGGATATGGCAACTTCTTCCTGCTTTGCGCAGTGTTTCCGCTGCTGGCAGCAACGATCTTCGTCGCGATCGGCAAGCGCTCGCGGCGAGCTACGGAAGCCGTCTGAACTCTATCCCGCTCAGATTGACGGTGTGAAATGTAAAGATTTGAGGACCAACAGCATGCAACGAAAATGCAGCGTCCGGGCCCACAAGGTCATCTGCCAGCGCAGCCTCTAAAGGCACTGCACCTGCAGGAGTATCCAACGACCATCCCTTCAGATCTCTTGACAGGGTCACAGTGATGCCAAGCTCATCGCTGCGATATTGTCCGGGCCGAAACAACTTGGTTTCAAGTGCGCCAGTTCCGACATAATCGTACGGAATGGGTCCACTTTCAGTCCACTGAACGACACGCTCGATTCCAACCTGTGCGACTGCATAGCTTAGCAGAACACCCCGGCGCGCGCGGTAGATGCCGTCCTGGCGGCGCGTCACTTTCTCAGCTCTCATATTGTAGCTGACAATCGGCTCACCGTCTCGGTGAGCGACGATGAGATACTGTCCGTACAAGGGATCGCGATAATAGCCGTCAGGCGCGGAGCGCAGGTCGCCAACTTTCCCCAGGCGTTTCATTTCGGCAGGATCAATTGCGCGATCAAATGCTGGATCGGGCGCCCCCGGCTTCACGAGCAAAGCAATTTTGCGCGCACGCTCAGCTGGCGCGATATCGTCGCGATTGCACATCACGCTGATACCAATGCCGCTGTCCGGATACAGCACATCCATGGCGCGATTGCCTACAACCAAGCCCGAATGCGACACAACACGCTCGCTTTGCCGATCATCCACGAACAACCCACCGGCATAATCGACAGATCTGCCAGAACGCAGTTTCCCGTTCGCGAGGCGGGCCACTTCGAGTGCCTCACCGCCGGTTGTCGCCGCGAGCGATGCCCCATGCCAAAGAGCAAGATCGCCAACATTAGTCCGCACGCCGCGGTCGCCATAGCCTTGCCAGGTCCAGGCTGCGGAGACAAAGCTACCGTTCTTGTCGATTTGATAGCCGCGCGCGTCACCTGCAACGAGACTGGTCGTATCAAGCGTTGCGCGAGTTTCCGTCATGCCCGCCGGAATGAAGAGCCGCTCCCGCGCAGCATCCGGAAATGACTTTCCGGTTAGGCGTTCCACGATTTCTGCGAGCAGGAAGTAATTGGTGTTGACGTAGGAAAAACGACGGCCAGGTGGGCCGTCGAGTCCGCGTTGCGCCTTGACGAAGGCCAGCACTTCCTCGCGGGAATGGGGTTTGCTCTCATCGTCTCCGCGTGCCCTGAATGCATCGAAATACTCGCGAATGCCGCTGGTGTGGTGCAACAAGTCCGCGACCGTGACCGGATCGTAGACCTTAGGGAGGTCAGGCAGATAGGTGCGGATAGATGCCGCCAATTTAAGTCGGCGTTCCTGTACCAAGATCAGGATGAGAGCGGCCGTGAACTGCTTCGATGTTGACGCCAGTTCGAAGCGTGTTGCGGGTGTGATCGGCTCGCGGGTGGCTAGATCAGCAAGTCCAAAGCCGCCCTGATAGAGAACCTTGCCGCGCAGATCCACAGCATAAGCGCAGCCCGGTTGATCCGGCCGGATATCAGCAAATACCGCATCGAGCTCCTTCGGATCGACATGGGAAGTCGCCATTGGCATTGCGACCGTCAGCGCCAGGAAAAGCTTTGTTGCAGTCATCAGATCTTGCCTCGCTCATTCAGCCAATCGAACCGCTGGATTTCCAGCGCATTTGATGGCAAAGCGATATTTCATATTCCGCCCGGTCGGTCAATCAAAGAGAGGGATTTCCTGATGCGAAAGCGTGCAATCATCCTAGGCGCAGCTGCGCTGGTGGCATCCTCTGTCGTATTCGCTCGCAATGGAGCCCCGATGCAGTCGGCACACCGCGACGCAATCGTGCTCGATACTCATATCGACACCCCTGCATTGCTGCACGTTGTCGGCTGGTCGATTATGGATCGCCACTCGCTTTCGGTAGACGGAACACAGGTTGACCTTCCGCGCATGCGAGATGGCGGGCTTGATGGTGGCTTCTTCGTCGTCTTCACCGAGCAGGGCCCGAGAACCCCGACAGGTTACACCGTGGCGCGCGATGAAGCATTGATGCGCACCCTTGAAATTCGGGACATGGTCGCGCGACACCATGAGGCCTTTGAACTTGCAACACGGGCAGACGACGCCGAGAAGATCGTCAAATCGGGCAAGCGGGCCGTCTTCATGAGTATGGAGAACAGTTATCCAATCGGCCAGGATTTGTCGTTGATGCACACCTTCCGTGCGCTCGGTGTAACGATGATGGGCCCGGTCCACGTCGGCAACAATGATCTGGCGGACAGCTCAAATCCCGACAATGGGCCAGAATGGCATGGCCTGTCTCCGCTTGGGCGCCGGTGGGTAGCCGAGGCCAATCGACTCGGTATCCTGATCGATGCTTCACACGCTTCTCCGGAGGCGCTGGATGATATTCTTGCGCTTTCCAGCGCGCCCATCATCTTGTCCCACAGCAGTCTCAAAAGCCTTGCTGACAATCCTCGAAACATCGACGACACGAGGCTGCGTGCGCTTGCCGCGAAGGGCGGTGTCATTCAGATCAATGCCGTGTCGAGCCATCTCGGCGTGCCCAACAGTCCTGGACGCGCACCGGCCCGCGCTTTGCTCGGGCAACCGGTCGCCACCATCGCCGAGCTTCGCGAGCAGCGCGCCACTGTGCTCAAGATCGAACGTGAAAATCCGGCGCCGCGCGCCGATCTCGATCTTCTGGTCGCTCAGATCCGCTACGCTGTCGCGCTTGTCGGTATCGATCATGTCGGTTTGTCGGGTGATTTCGATGGTGGTGGCGGTATCGATGGCTTCGACGAAGCGAGTGACTATCCACGGATAAGCCAGCGCTTGCTGGCGGCCGGCTTCACGGCGGAAGATCTCCGCAAGTTCTGGGGAGGAAACGTGCTGCGGGTCCTGCGCGAAGCGCAGGCTCGGGCCGAGCTAACTGCAGTTGCTGGACTGCGATGATGCAATCACTGGAGTGCAGCCTGCTGTTCCGCGGCGGCCTCGTCATCGACGGCACCGGAACGCGCGGCGTGATCCAGGATGTGGCAGTCGAAAACGGGGTAATCGTTGCGACCGGAGACCTTTCTCGATGGCGTTCGCGCGAGACAATCGACATAGCAGGCCGAGCGCTTTGTCCTGGCTTCATCGACGCACATACTCATGACGATCACTTCGTGTTCGCCGACCCTTCGGCGCTTCCCCGGGTCAGCCAGGGGGTAACCACGGTCGTCGTTGGAAACTGCGGCGTGAGTCTCGCCCCCTTCGTCGCCTCCGGAGAGCTCCATTCCCCCTTCGCAGAAGTCGCCGCCAAGGCTGACTTCCGCTTTGCACGTTTCCGCGATTATCTCGACGCACTGGAAGGCGCACCACCCGCGGTCAACGTCGCCGCGCTTGTCGGTCATACCACCCTTCGCGCCGCGACGATGGACAGGCTCGATCGTCCTGCAACCGCCAGTGAGCGCATGGCGATGCGCTCACTGGCCGCTGAGGCCATGGCCGCCGGGGCGATTGGTATGTCCTCAGGGCTCTTCTATCCGCCTGCCAGGGCTGCGCCGATGGAAGAGGTGATGGCAATTGCGGAGGTTGTCTCCGAGTACGGCGGTATCTATGCGACCCACTTGCGCGATGAGGCTGGTGCCATCGATGCCGCAATTGATGAGGCGCTCCTTATCGCCGAACGTGCGGAAATGCCGCTGATCATTTCGCATCACAAGCTCATGGGCGAGGCCAATTTCGGCCGGGCGCCTGAAACGCTGCGCAGGATTGTCCAGGCGTCAACTCGGCAGGAAGTTGCGTTTGATGTCTACCCTTACGTTGCGGCTGCTAGTTCGTTCAATCTTGACCTCTACCGCCTCTCGAAGCGCGTTCTTATCACGTGGAGTGCCGCTAAGCCTGATGCTGCAGGCCGAGAACTTGATGAAGTCGCAGCCGAACTAGGTATCAGCGGCGAGGCGGCGCTGACCGCACTGGCGCCGGGCGGCGCGGTTTACTTCTGCATGGACGAGAATGACCTGCGCCACATCCTTGCCTCCCCTGACGCGATGATCGGTTCGGACGGGACTACCACCAGTATTCGTCCTCACCCTCGACTGTGGGGGACGTTCACGCGAGTTCTCGGACGTTACGCGCGCGAGGAGGGTCTATTTCCTTTCGAGGAAGCGATCCGCCGAATGACAAGCTTGCCAGCGCGACGGTTTCGAATGGCCGGGCGCGGCGTGATTGCCGCTGGCGCCGTGGCAGATCTGGTTGTGCTGGATCCGGCTACAGTTGCCGACGCCGCCGACTTCGAAAACCCGGTCCAGCCAAGCAGAGGGGTCGAGAGCGTCTATGTTGGTGGGTTGCCTGTCTATTGCCACGGGCAAGCGACAGGTGCGCGGCCGGGTCGCGTGATAAGGGGGGCGCAGAAGCGCCTCAAGTAAGACCGGGCCTTGATCATCTTCCATGCTCTGAACTGCACCGAGCTGATCAGTGGTAGCAGGTGGTCACCCAAAGAGTCACGGCGCAGCATTTCTGTCGGGACATCATTACTGGTCTCTGGCAGTCCGCGTGCGCCGTTAAACGCCGGTCCTGCGAGCAAGGCGCAAGTCAGATCATCCATTGACCGACCGTTCGATTAATGGGATAGCGCGACTCATGGCGAAGGATATCGCATCAGCGCTTGACTGCAGTGAGGACAGCTAGGTGGAGTTCGATTTTTCCGAAGATTACCGGCTCCTTGCCGACCAGTTGCGGCGCGCTCTCGACGTAGCTGCACCACTGGAAGCAGCGCGGAAAACTGTCGACAGCGGCCAAGTTAACCAGTCTGCCTGGAAACTGCTCGGCGAGTTGGGAATCCTAGCCAGCGGCATATCGGCGGATTTTGGTGGCCACGACCTCGGGCCGGTCCCGATTTGCCTGGCTGCAGGAGCAATTGGATGGTCGGTGGCTGCAGTGCCGACCGCGTCATTGTATTACGCCACCCCCTTGATCCAGTCGTGCGGGTCGCCCGAGCAACGGGCTCGCTGGCTGCCTGTACTCGCTAGCGGAGCAGCGACAGCCTGCGTAGCGACAGATACAACGCTCGCTACCCTGGGCGATCGCATTTCGGGTGCTATTTCGCCTGTTTCTGGCGGTAGCGATGCATCAGTCGCCATTGTCCAGGCCGACAATCAGCTGTGGCTTGTCGACCTGGGCGCAAACTCCGTCGAGCGGGAGGCGTTAGAGAGCCTGGATCCGGGTCGCCCCCTCTGCCGCATCACATTTCGGAATACTCCAGCCACTCCCATGGCCGACGACACTTCCGATTTCGCGCTCAACCACGCAGTTGTATGCGTTGCCTTCGAACAGATTGGTGGAGCCTCCCGAGCTCTCGATGGGGCGATTGCTTATGCGCGCGAACGCCAGGCTTTCGGCCAAAGCATTGGTTCATACCAAGCCATCAAGCACAAGCTGGCCGACATCTGGACCAAGATTGAGATCGCACGCGCGCATGCAATGTATGCTGCGTGGTCGCTTGGTGCCCGGGCAAGCGACTTGCCGCTCGCTGCTGCCGCGGCTCGTGCTGCTGCGACCGAAGCCTATCTGTTTGCCGCGCAAGAAACGCTACAGGTCCATGGCGGCTACGGCTTCACTTTCGAAGCAGACTCACACTTATTCTACCGTCGGGCCCGAGCGCTTGCGGCCAGCCACGGACCTGCGATCGAGTGGCGGTCGCATTTAGCCGCTAGGCTGATCGCCGGCGAGGCCGCGCTGCATTGAAAGGCCTGCAGATGGACTTTGCCGATTCTCCCGTCGATGCCCAGTTCCGCGCTCTTGCACGGGAGTGGCTTGCCGGTCATGCACCGGTAGCGCGCGGTCGGGGGCGGGTTTCCTGGTCTGATGATGCAACACTTGTGGCTGCAGCTCGGGATTGGCAAAGTAAGAAGGCCGCTGCCGGTTACGCCGCTGTCGCACTGCCACGCGAGTATGGCGGAGGTGGCGGGACAACCGCTCAGCAGGTTATCTTCCGGCAGGAAGAAGAGCGATACGACGTCCCATTTGGCGTCTATGAAATTGGACTCGGTATGTGCGTGCCGACCTTACTCGCACTTGGGAGCGATCTGGTCAAAGAGCGGTTCATTGCCCGCGCGATCAATGGTGACGAGATTTGGTGTCAGCTATTCTCGGAACCTGCCGCCGGCTCTGATCTTGCTGCCTTGCGAACGAAGGCCGTGAAGGCTGGAGACCACTGGGTTGTCGAGGGTCAGAAGGTTTGGACCACCGGAGCACAGTTCTCTGACTATGGCCTTGTGCTTGCAAGGACCGATCCCGGCGCGACCAAACATGCCGGGCTGACGCTCTTCATTGTCGACATGCGCGCGCCCGGCGTCGAGGTCCGACCAATCCGGCAGCTCGATGGTGGCGCCGAGTTCAACGAAGTTTTCCTGTCCAGTGTTGTAATCCCGGACGAGTTTCGTTTGACCGCGCCAGGCGGCGGCTGGGCAGGAGCAATGACGACGCTCATGTTCGAGCGACTCAATGTCGGTGCGAATATCGGGCTGATCGATTCATCGACATTGATCGATCTCAGCGGGCGCCTCGAAACATCAACCGGACGCGCAAGCGACGATCCTCTTGTTCGCGACATGATTGCCCAAGCATACTTGAATGATCGCGGGCTCAAGCTGCTCACCTACCGAACCTTGACGTACCTAGGTCGCGGCCAGCTGCCCGGGCCAGAGCAATCGATCACCAAGCTAGTGATAGCCAGCCAGGCGCAGTTGATTGCCAACTTGCTGCTTGACCTGCGCGGACAGGAAGGAGCGCTTGCCGGGGACGCCCTGGGCAAAGGCTGGGAGGCTGTTGAGAGGTCCTGGAGTTTTGGCGCGGCCATGCGGATTGCGGGTGGTACGGACGAGATCCTACGCAACGTGATTGCAGAGCGTGTGCTGGGTCTGCCGGCGGCCAAGCGCGACGATACCGCTCGCCCGTTCAATGAGAATCCGGCGTGATCACGCACACCAGAGGGGCACAAGCTCGACCGGCCGATTGCTTCGGCGCACCGGCAGCCAGTGATTCCGCACCCCGGAACAGTTCCCGTCCCAAATTCCTCGCAATTGCCGGTCGCAGCCACGTCTTGCAGCGGGGCCGTTTTGTCGGACTGTGTAAGAGTGACCTCATGTGGAGGCCGTTGCCAGCATTCGACTGCGGGCCACGCGCGGCGAGGGCCAAGTGGGGCGAAATACCTGATCGTCTCGGCAGGCGCGCCGGCGCTTGCACCGTTCGTTGCACGGACTGAAGCGGGGCAAAGGAGCGGCCTTTCAAAATCGCCACGGTGGCTAAAAATTCTTTATCCGAAGGGAAGACTGATGACTGATACACTTCGCTATGATGGACGGGTTGCCATTGTCACTGGCGCTGGCGGCGGCTTGGGGCGGGCACATGCCCTAATGCTCGCCAGCAGAGGCGCGCGCGTCCTTGTCAACGACCTCGGATCGTCGGCGGCCGGCGCTGGGGCTAACACTGGACCAGCGGCTAAGGTTGTCGAGGAGATCCGCGCGGCCGGCGGCGAAGCGGTAGCTAACACGGACTCGGTCATCGATGGTTCCAGGCTGGTCGAAGCAGCGCTCGATCATTTCGGGCAGGTCGACATCATCGTCAACAACGCCGGGTTTCTGCGTGACGTCGGCTTTCACAAGATGACCGAACAGGACTGGAGTGATCTCTATGACGTCCATATGCTGGGAGCATTCCGGATCGTTCATGCCGCCTGGCCGCGGCTGCGCAACCAGAGCTACGGCCGGATCATCAATACTTCTTCGGCCGCTGGGATTTATGGCAACTTCGGCCAGGTCAATTATGGCACTTTCAAGCTTGCGCTCCACGGTTTCACCCAAGCCCTCGCGGTTGAAGGACGCGCCCGCAACATTCATGTCAACTCGATTGCACCGGCGGCGGATTCGCGCCTGACCCGAACAGTCATGACACCTGAACAGCTCGCTCCGATGCGCGCAGAACTTGTCAGCCCGCTTGTCGGTTGGCTGACCCACGAGACCTGCAGCGAGACTGGCGGCCTGTTCGAAGTCGGCGGCGGCTGGGTGAGCAAGCTGCGCTGGCAACGCAGCCGAGGCGAACGAATCGGAGGCGGTGAAGATTTCGCCCCGGAACAGGTTCGCGACGCATGGCCGACGATCATTGATTTCGCTGACGCAGAGGCACCAGGTGACTTTGCAGCGGGGATGGCACCATTCCAGAAGATTATGGAAGGCGCATGAGCAAAGGGTATGCGATCGCGCTCGAGGTCGAACGCGACGGACCGATCGCGATCGCACGCCTTGCATCGCCCGAGCGGGGCAATTCGCTTGGGCCGGCTGACCTAGGTCGCATCACCGACCTGATCAACGATCTGGCCGTAACCGAGGGTGTTGGGGTCATTGTTCTGACCGGGAAAGACGGAATCTTTTCGGCCGGAGCTGCGCTCGATGTTCTGGCCGACAGCCCTGCCGATGAACTGGCCGCAATCGTCGCAAACCAAACCGGACGGCTAGCGGCGGCGATCGCCGGATCTCCGGTCGCCATCGTCGCTGTTGTTGACGGTGCTGCTGCAGGTTCGGGCGCCGGAATCGCCTTGCTCGCGGATATCATGGTCATGTCTTCCAGCGCACGGCTGCTCTTTCCGTTCGCTCGGCTGGGTCTGGTTCCTGACACGGGCATCAACCGCAGCCTGATCGCGGCAGTGGGTGCGGCGCGGGCACGCGCCCTGCTGATGACTGGAGGCTCGCTGTCTGCTGAGCAATGCCTTAGCCTGGGTCTGGCGGAAACTGTCGTACCCGCCGATGGACTTGCCGATGCAGTGCAAAAACTGACGATCAAGCTGGCGGGGGTTCCGCGCGGAACGCATGGCGCCATCAGATCCTTGTTAGCTTCCAGCGAGGCGGAAGCAGGACTAATAGCCGAGGCCCAGGCTCAAGCTGACAGGATGCGCGATCCGATCACTCAAGCAGCTCTGACCTCTGCACTCGCCCTTCTCAGGGGCTCCTGAGCTCGGTGCTGCAATCTATCGGGCAGCCGCTGCAGCGACGAATGCGTCAAACAGGCAGCGATCAGCTTCCGAAATGTGAAATTCCGGGTGCCACTGGGTAGCTATCCAGAAATATCGATCCCGTCGCTCGATCGCTTCGACAACGCCGTCAGGAGCAACTGCGGCTGCACTCGCTTCGACCCCTGCCTCGGTAACCCCCTGCGAATGCAGACTGTTTACCGGCAGACGGTCGCGACCAACGATTTCGCGAAAACGGCTCCCCGGCGTGACGATAACTTCATGCGCCGCCTCTTCATAGGGCGCCGCATCGCGATGCATGTGCCATTCGGGACGCACCGACTTGAGTGAAGGAACGATTGTGCCGCCAGCGGCGACATTCATGACCTGGAACCCACCGCAGATACCGAGCAGAGGTAGATCGCGCTCCGTCACGCGCTGCACTAGAGCCAATTCAAACCGAGTCCGCGCGACTTTCTCCGCTGGTTCCTGATTAACAGTTGAGGGATCGATAAGCTGGGGGTGGGGAAACTGATACCCACCGCCGGAAATGAGCACGCCGTCCAGCACACCGAGATAGTCATCGATGAGCTCGGCCTCGTGCGGGAGCATCACCGGCAGGGCGCCAGCGCCCGACAGGGCTGCCATCATGGCCTGGTTGGCGAAATAATGAAGTTGCCGCGCATCACTTCGCAATTCGACATCAGCCGTGACACCGATGAGTGGTCTGCGCATCAGGCCGTACCCGCAATTGCTCGGTCGATCGCCGACGCAAGCTTGTCAACGATTTCGCCCACTTGCGCTTCGGTGATGATGAACGGGGGAGCAAGCAAGATGTGGTCACCCTGAGTACCATCCACTGTCCCGAACCCCGGATAGCACAGCAGACCTCTGTCCATCGCCGCGCTCTGGATTGCGTTCCAAACCATTCGCTCAGGGGCGAATGGCTCCTTGCTCTCCCGATCGGCGACAAGTTCAATTCCGAGTAGCAGCCCCCGCCCGCGCACATCGCCGATATGGGGATGCTGGTTGAACTTGTCGTTCAAGGAATCCCGCAGGAGTTCGCCCTGGCGGCGCACATCGGCGAGAAGGTCCTGCTCTTCGATTTCCTGCAGTACAGCGAGGCCTGCCGCGGCGGCGGTCGCGTGACAGTTATAGGTATGGCCATGGAAAAAGAACCCTCGACCTCCAGCTAAGGTTGCCACGATCCGGTCGCTGACAAGGATTGCGCTAAGCGGCTGATAGCCGGCACCAAGGCCTTTCGCGACAACGGCGATGTCAGGGACCACCCCATCCTGTTCGCATGCAAGGTAGGTTCCGCAGCGTCCGGCGCCTGCCAGGATTTCATCGAGAATGAGCAGGACACCATACTTTTGGCAGACCGCCTGGATCGCCTGGAAATAGCCCGAAACCGGCGGAATACATCCCGCAGTGGCGCCGACGACAGTTTCCGCAACGAATCCGGCGACGTTTTCCGGACCAAGTTGAATGATGGCGTCTTCGAGCTCGTCTGCGAGCCGGCGGACATATTCGGCTTCAGTTTCCCCGCTGCTCTGCTCACGGTAAGCATAGCAAGGCGAGACAAAATGATGCGGGGGTAGAAAGCCCTCGAAGAGCGATCTGCGGATGAGGTTCCCGCTAACGCCGAGTGCTCCAATCGTACATCCATGATAGCTCTGACGCCGGGAAATGAAGCGGGTTCGACCGGGTTCACCGTTTTCATTATGAAACTGCAGCGCAAGCTTGAGCGCGCCATCCATCGATTCTGATCCGCCTGAACCGGGATATACCCAGTCGAGCCCGGCCGGCGTCGCGGCAACCAGCGCTTCGGCGAAACGTTCGACCGCATCCGTGGTGAAGTACGCGTTATAGAGATAGGGCATGGTATGCGCCTGGGCGGCAATAGCATCCGCCACCCGGGTGGCGCTGTGGCCTAGGCACGAGACCCCAGCCCCCGACGCGGCATCGAGATAGCGCCGGCCGGCAGCATCGATGACATAGGGTCCATCACCTCCAACGGCGACAGGGTATTCACGGCCAAGCAGTCGGCGCATTACATTGGTCATACCGAGACCTCCCTACCCACCAGTCGATCCGGCAGGACCTGATCCGGTGTCAAACCAAAAGCTGCAAGGCCTTCCGGCCATGACCCTCCCGTTACGAGCGCAGACACAATCGCTGCCATTGCCGGCGCTGTCTGCAAGCCGTATCCGCCTTGCCCCGCCAGCCAGAAGAACCCATCGGCGTCGGGCGCGAACCCGGCCGTTGGGACACGGTCAGAGACGAAAGAGCGCAGCCCTGCCCAGCGATGCTGGATCCGCGGCACTGTCATCGTCGTATATTCCTCGACCTTCCACGCTGCCAGCGCCAGGTCATATTCCTCAGGCTGAGCGTCGGTGGGAGGACTATCGACTTCGTCTACTGGCGACGCCAGAATCCGCCCGGATTCCGGGATCATGTAGAAGTCGTCGACTGCGGCCTTGACGAATGGCCACTCGCTGGCGTCGATCCCGTTCGGGGGGTCGAACATAATCACCGTCCGCCGCTTTGGCTCAAGACCAAGGGGCCGCACGCCTGCCAGCCCGGCCACATGATCCGCCCAAGCTCCGGCCGCATTGATTAGCACTGGCGCAGCATATTGCTGACCGCGTTCGGTTGTCACCTGCCACAACCCTGCCTTGTAATCGATACACACGACACGGGATCCGGTAACGGTTTCACCATTGCCATGCTTGATCCTTCGGGCATAGGCTTGCAGCAATCGATCGGCATCGAGCCTGCGACCGCCGTAATCGACCACTCCTTCGACGATGTCGTCTCCGCCAGTCTTCAGTACTGGCACCATTGCCTGCATGACTTTTTCGTCAACCCGCTCGATCGTATCGGTGAACAGCCGCATCTCGGTTTCGAGCCCAGCCAGCGCCTCCACCATTGTTGGGCGAGCCACGAACAGCGCTGGTGTCGGTCTGCAAAATGGTTGGTCCGAGAAATCGCCTGGCGGTTGCTCGAAAAACTCCCGACTATAGGCGGTCATGGCGCGCACTGCATGGTTGCCAATGCCAAAATGGTAGTATGTCGCGCTACGCCCGGAAGAATGATAACCCACCGCCTGTTCAGCTTCGAGCACCACCACGCGCGCGTAACTTGCCAGAGCCGCGGCAGCTGACATGCCGGCGATCCCGCCCCCGATTACTAGCACATCCGCACAGTTCATGTCGCACTCGCAGGCCCGCGGCCATACCGTTGCATCACTTCGACAAGCTTGTCGTTCGGCAGTGCATGCACAATTGTTCCATCGGCGCCGGTCATCGAGTCCGACATGGTCATGGAATTGATGATTGCCTCTTCGACCGCTTCTGAGGCAGCGCGAAAGAGCGGGTTCATGGCCTCATTTGGCAGCATGCGAAGGCCTTCTGCGATCGCGACATCATTGAAGGGCACGCGATTTCCGGTTGAGAAGGCGATTATGAAGTCGCCCGATCTATTTGATCCGAACCCACCGACTCGGCCCAAGCCAATGCCGCCGCGGCGTGCCAGTCTCGCACATTGCGGCGGCAACAGCGGCGCATCTGTTGCGAGTATGATCACGATCGAGCCCTGATCGCGCCGCTGGGGACTATCCACGACCTCATAGCCGAGATGCCGACCGACCGGGACACCATCGACGGTAAGCTCGGACCGATTACCAAAATTCGATTGAACAAGAGCGCCGACGGTAAAGCTACCGCAGGGGGTGGCCGCTACTCTTGATGAAGTCCCAATCCCGCTTTTGAATTCGAAAGTCATCATGCCCGTGCCGCCACCAATTGAACCTTCGGCGACCGGTCCGCCAGTGGCAGCATCGAGCGCTGCGACGACGTCTGCCCGGATAATCGGCCCTTCCCAACCGTCATTGAGCACGCCATCGAAGGTTTCGCCGGCCATCGGTTGGTGCCATCGGTCATCAATGCCGTTCTGCTTGGGATGAGCCAACAGCGTGTCACGCAGGACCCCAATCGAAAAAGCCGAGCTCATGCAGATTGGTGAGGTGAGAACGCCGGTTTCAGCAATCCAATGGCTGCCGGTAACTTCGCCGAAGCCATTGAAGGAATGGAAGCCAGCAAAGACCGATTCCTGCCAGTAGGGCACGCGCAGCGGATGGATGGCAGTGACACCGGTCCGCAAGATACGCGGCGAGTCTGCAATCCGCGTTACGTGCCCAACTCGGACCCCGGCAATATCGGTTATCGCATTTAGCGGCCCCGTCGGCAGCTGCCCGATCGTCAGCCCGAGGTCGCGATATCTGCATTGTGTCATTCGGATTACCATTTGCCCCACAGAAAACTGACTGATCAAAACATGGACTATGAATTAACCGTCCGGACGGATAATGCAACCGGAATCGCTGATCCTTGACTGCCGGGTCCGCTCTTTGACCCGATCGCGCTTGTCTGGCGCAAGCAGCTGCCTTGGCTGGTGGGCTGATTGCCCATTCATCTAGCGATCCCAGGAGAGACCGATCTCGCGCAAGGCAAAGCCCGGCCAAGCCCATCGGCATATAGCCACCCGAGGAGGCTCGAATTGAGCTCTTGTGCGACAGCTAGCCGTGGTGATCTTTGATTCCACGCCCCATAGATCATTGATCAGCCGGTCGGCTGTTTATAAATTGACCGAACGGTCGATCAATGCTAGCCCGCGCCGCTAATGGGGTAATCAAGGGGAGAAGGGTCGATGCGTAAGTTACCGTTTTTTCTCGGTGCTGTTCTGATCAGCACGCCAGCCTTCGCGCAGGAGGCCGATTCGCCTTCAACCGAGCCGGAGATCAACGACAACGCCATCGTCGTAACAGCCCGCAAGCGGGATGAGCGAATTGTCGATGTGCCGCTTTCGATCAGCGCTCTCGGAGCTGGCGATATCGATGCGAAAGCATCCCTGCGACTGCTCGACCTGGCCAACTCGGTCCCGAATCTTGTCAACATCAGCAATGGCAACGATTCTCTCTCGCTGATCGTCGTGCGCGGGGTCGCCAGTCAGTCGCGGGTGAACGCGGGATTCGATTCCGGTGTCGGCGTCTACGTCGACGGGGTAGTTCAAGGTAAGCTCTACAGCTTCAACCAGGAATTGTTTGACACCGAGCGGGTTGAATTCCTGCGGGGTCCCCAAGGAACGCTTTTCGGCCGCAATTCGATTGCCGGCGCGATCAGCATTACCACCCGCAAGCCCGAGTTCGAATTCGGCGGCGATGCAACAGTGCAACTCGGCAGTTACGACGAACGTCGATTTTCTGCCTTCCTGACCGGACCCGTTGCCGAAGACAAGCTTGCAATCAGCATCGGTGGCTTCCGGACCACTCGGCACGGCTATATCACCAACGTCCTCGATGGGCAGGATATCGGCAACATCGATTCCGTCGGCGGGCGGATCAAGGCCCTATGGCGGCCAAACAGCGATGTATCGGTCTTGCTGTCAGCAGATTATACGAACGAGGACCAGCTTGCTCCTGTACCGCAGCCGATTAGCGGATATGGCGCTGTCACTGGCACCTACAAGACCAACACCAACCTTCCCCCGATTGCGAAACGCGAGTTATTCGGTGTTTCCGGTCAGATCGACTGGTCAACCTCAACTGACCTGACCCTGACTTCGATTACCGCCTACCGGACCGCCTCCTCGTTGCGCAATAATGATCCCGACTTCGGCCCATTGGCAGTCGTGGACAGCCAAAAAAAGCAGGATCAATGGCAATTCTCCCAGGAGTTGCGCCTTGCTGGCAAGCTGGGGCCTCAATTTTCCTTTGTCAGCGGCCTTTACTATTTCAAGCAGGAGGTTGACGGTTATGCCTCGAGCACTTTCGGCAACATTACCAACGTCCCGGGATTCCTGAGGGGGCTGACCGGTTCTACGAGCGGGGTGGTAGGATCGGAATCCTTCGCAGGCTTCGTCAATGCTGATTGGGAGGCGCTACCGCGCCTAACGCTGACGCTCGGGGCACGACTGACCTATGAGAATCAGACCCTCGACTTCCGTCAGCAAGGCTTCCCGTTCGTTGCGCCCACCCTGCCACGTGAAACCGATGCTGGTTCCGATACCGATTTCTCGCCCCTTGTTACCTTGCGCTACAAGCTTGCGCCGAGCGTATCGATCTACGGGACGGTGTCGCGCGGATACAAGAGCGGGGGCTGGAACCTCGACAACGTAACGAGCTTCTCGATCACCTCGTTTAAACAGTTGCGGTTCAATCGCGAGCAGCTGACCAACTATGAAGTTGGTTTGAAGGGTGACGTTCTGAACGGTGATCTGGGCTTTGCATTCTCCGGCTTCCAGCAAAACTATGGCGACATCCAGACCGCGAAACTTGTGCCAGTACTGGGCGGCGGCGGGGCGCTGATCGCGGTTGTCTCGAATGCTGCGAGCGCGAGAATCCGTGGGCTCGAAGGGGAAGTCAAGGTTCGTCCCTTCAAGCCGTTCACGGTTGTCGGAACGCTCGGCTACGCTGACGCGCGGTTCAAGGACTACCGCGATACCACGGCCGGCGGCGCCCCGTTGATCTTCGACGGCAACCGTATTCCGAATTCTCCTGAACTGACAGCCAGCCTCACCGCCACATTGCGAGTGCCTGTGAATGACAGGCTCACCTTGGGCGGGCGCGCGCAATACAGCTATGTCGATGGCTTCTTCCAGGATCGCGATAACAGCGCCGCGTTGCGGATCCCGTCTCGCGACACCGTCGACATGTCGATCGAAGCCGAGATCGACAAAAACTTCCGGCTGGCGTTCAATGTCAGCAACCTGTTCAACAACCAGGTTCCGGTCTCTGTCGGTCCGGGCGGTTTCGGCTTTCCGGGTGTAGGGGCAAATCAAAACGTTCAGTTGTCCCTGCCGCGGATGTGGAATGTTCGAGCAAGCTTGAAGTTCTAGTAATCCCGGATCCCAGGTTAGCGATTCTGGACGAAAGTCCCGAAGGGATCGGATAGAGGCGTGCGGCTTTCAGACCCACCGAGGCCGCCCGCCTCTTCAACTCTGCTGCACCGATCACCTCGTTCACTTCTGCTCACAGCCTTGACTTAGGATCAGCCGGGCCCAGGGCTGCGTGTCGAGACATGGTCATGATGCATTTTCTGGAACTGCAGGCTCATTCCAGGGCTCGATAGCTATGCATAGCCATGACGCGGCGCGACCGGGCAGCTTTTGATACCAGGCAAGCTGTTTCAATCGCCCAGCAGCGAAATCACGAACGCTATCCTAAATTCAAAGGATGGCCATAATGGCGGTGGAATTCGGATAATCCAACGATGATAGCATTTTGATTCTGCGAGGCTCAATGACTGCCCCTGTATCGCTTGTTCAGCGTGGCCCAGTGGCCTGCATCGAGATCGACAATCCACCGGTCAATGCCTTGTCGCACGCAGCGCGCAGTCAGCTCATTGCCGCAGTTGCCGAAGCTGGACGCAGTGAGGCGCAGGCAATTGCGATAGTTGGCAAGGGACGTAACTTCATCGCTGGAGCAGACATTGCCGAACTAGAACATCCGGTGCGAGCGCCCGGACTGCTCGAGCTCGAGGAAGCCTGCCGGCTCGCACCGCAACCAGTGATCGCCGTGATGCACGGTATGGTGCTGGGTGGCGGTATGGTTGTTGCCTATTGCGCCGACTTTCGGATTGCGGCGCCGGGCACACTTTTTGGCATGCCGGAAGTCAAGCTTGGGCTGTTGGCAACCTTTGGAGGTACGCAATTCTTGCCGCGACTGGTCGGCATGCCGGCCGCCCTCAAACTCCTGATCGGAGCCGAGCCAATTGACCTGAAGGAAGCGCAGGAAATCGGCTTCGTCGACGCGGTTGGCGATCTGCAGATGGCAGTGACGATGGCTCCTAGGTTCTCAAAACGCCCGATTCGCAACATCGCAGGCGAACCAGCCCAAGCGGCACTTGCCGCAATCAGTCGCTATGAAACTGCACTGGATCCCGAATGGCAGGCTCCGCAGGCAACCCTTGAGGCTGCACGCGCAGGTGTGGAACACGGACTTGAGGCTGGACTGGCCCTTGAAGCCACCTCGTTTGAGACTCTGAGAGCCTCGCGGCAGTCGCGTGTATTGCGTCGATACTTCTTTGCCAGCCGCGCGCTTGCCCGCCACCCTGAACGCGACATTGCGTTGGCGAGGTTTCGCAAAATCGGGCCTGATCGCGGCGAACTTCGCCGTGCAGCCCAAAACATGATCGATAAAGGCGAGCTAACCGATACCGCAGTCGCAGACGCGGCGATCGTCGAAGCGCTGGCGCTGCCAGCGTGGCGCGCTGACCTGTTGCTCGAGTGATATACTACCGATAGGCCGCAATTCGCCATCCGCTTGGCGGCCTGTCCAAGGCAACAGAGCCCCCAGTCAACTGCCGCGCCCAATGGACCTCGCGGAACTGGAATTGGATCAAAAGCAGAAGGAACCATCATGGCAAGCATTATACGTCTGAACAGCGGCCCCCGGATGAGCCAGGCCGTGATCCACAACGGTACGATATACCTTGCCGGCCAGATTGGGGTGCCTGGCGAATCTGCGGCCAACCAGACCCAAGACATTCTTACCAAGATCGATGCACTGCTCGAGCAGAGCGGCAGCAACAGGTCGCACGTGCTTTTCGCGACCATCTGGCTCGCCGACATGGCGGACTTCGAGGAAATGAACGCCGTCTGGGACAACTGGATCGATCGCGAGGCTCCCCCTGCGCGCGCTACAGGTCAGTCTCGGCTTGCACGGCCGGGTTGTAAGGTCGAGATCATCGTTGTCGCGGCTGTCAAGTAATCCGCCTTCGTTTCAAATTCGGCCGCGATGTAGCCTGATGGCTTTTTCTGGGTACAGCCCGCCATCGCCCGAACATTTAGTCTAATTAGATTGAGCCCCCTTTCGCCAGGGCCTGTTCCCCGCACCATCTTAAGAATGAACTCAGCCTCGCTGGACCTGCCGTGCGGCCACAAAAGGCGCTTGCATTTGACGACCGGTCGGTCAATAAATGGGCCGAAAGTACAGAGGAGAGTTCTCGTGTCGAAGGTTTACGTTGCCGGTGTCGCCATGGTCCCCTTCACCAAGCCTGGGCGAAGCGAAACATACGATCTGATGGGTGCTGAAGCGGTACGCGCGGCTATTGCCGACGCGGGAATTGCCTATTCGAAGGTCGAACAGGCCTATGCCGGCTTTGTCTATGGCGATTCTACCTCGGGCCAGAAAGCGCTTTATTCGGTCGGTTTGACTGGCATTCCAATTATCAATGTCAACAATGCGTGCGCAACCGGCTCCACCGCGCTGTTCCTTGCGCGCCAGGCAGTTGAAAGCGGCGCGGTCGATGTGGCCTTGGCCGTTGGGTTTGAACAAATGATGCCCGGTGCGCTGGATGTAATGTTTACGGACCGGCCTTCGATCCTGGAAAACTACGTCAGGATTGCAGAGCAGGCGCCAGGCGACGACAACACCAGGCCACCAGCTGCCCGGCTGTTTGGCGGTGCCGGCGCCGAATATCAAAGGCGCACCGGCTTCGAGAGCCGAAGCTTTGCTCTCGTAGCGGAAAAGGCCCGCCGTCACGCCTTCAACAACCCGCTCGCGATCTTCCGCGATCCGCTTACAGCCGATGAAATCATGGCCTCACCTACGATCTTTGGCCCCCTCACCCGTCTGCAGTGCTGCCCACCCACCTGCGGAGCGGCGGCTGCGATCATCGTTTCAGAGAAGTTCAAGCGAGCCAATCCGGGTCGCTATGTTGAGATAGCCGCGCAGGCCATGACCACGGACCCAGAGCAATCCTTCAGCAATGGCAGCCTGATCGATGCGGTCGGGTTCAATATGGCGCGTGACGCTGCCCTGCAGGTATACGAGAAAGCAGGCATCGGCCCCAAGGATGTGCCGGTGGTCGAGTTGCACGATTGCTTCACAACCAACGAGGTGCTCACTTACGAGGCTCTCGGGCTGGCGGCACCGGGAGAAGCGGAAAAGTTCATCCGCGACGGAGACAACACGTATGGCGGTCGGACTGTAACCAATCCTTCTGGCGGGCTGCTTTCCAAGGGACACCCGCTTGGCGCCACGGGCCTCGCGCAGTGTAGCGAGCTCGTCTGGCAATTGCGGGGCGATGCCGACAAACGTCAGGTTGCGGGAGCGAAGGTCGGGCTGCAACATAACCTCGGTCTAGGCGGCGCCTGCGTCGTTACCCTTTACAAGGCTGCTTGAGATGGTTGACCTGTCGGTAATCGGAAGAACATGGCCGAAACGAACGATTGTTGCCGAGGAAGGTGCCCTGCGTTTCTTCGCAAAGGCCACGGGCGAGACCAATCCGGTCTACAGCGACGTGTCCGCTGCCAAGGCTGCGGGACACCCGGGACTCCCGTTGCCCCCAACCTATTTGTTCACGCTCGATTTGCTTGCGCCGTCTGAAACCTTCTGGCTCGATGACCTTAAGGTTCCCCTGGCAAAAGTGCTCCATGCAGAACAAAGCTTTGAGTATCGGCGAATGGCCTATGCTGGCGAAGAGCTGACGATCGAAACGAAGATCAGCGATGCCTATGACAGAAAGGGCGGACTGCTCGAATTCATAGTGCGCGATATGACCGTCACCGATACCAAGGGAGACGAATGTGCGCTGCTCAAGACAACCCTGGTGGTGCGACATGGCTGACGAACCAGAAGTGATCTCAGTCGGCACCCGCTTGCCGGAGCACGTGCTGCCGCCGATCTCCCGCACCACCCTCGCGCTGTTTGCGGGGGCGTCTGGCGATCACAATCCAATCCATGTCGACATAGACTTTGCCAGGTCTGCCGGCATGCAAGACGTCTTCGCACACGGCATGCTGTCGATGGCTTACCTTGCGCAACTACTTACCGGCTGGATGCCCCAGGCCCAATTGCGTTCCTGGAAGGCCCGGTTTGTCTCAATCACCCCAGTTGGGGCGGTCGTTTCCTGCAACGGTGAGGTCGTCGAGCTTTTCGAAGTGGATGGTGAGCGACGGGCTCGCCTGAAGATCTTGGCCACGATCGGCGGCGACGTGCAAACTCTGGCCGGCGAAGCGGAGGTCGCGCTTCCATGACTGCAACCGTCATCAGTGGATCAAACCTGATCACCGGCAGTACCATCGACCAGCGCGCTGCCAAGGTGGCGACTGGATTGGCCGAGATGGGCATTGGAGCTGGTGACACTGTTGCAATCCTGCTCCGCAACGATCCGGTTTTCTTCGAAATTTCGTTTGGAGCAAACCTTCTGGGGGCAAATGTCGTACCAGTAAACTGGCACTTCCGCAGCGATGAAGCCTTGTTCGTGATTGCCGACAGTGGTGCCAAACTGATTGTCGCTCACGAGGATCTCCTTCCGGTTCTCGGCGACCATTCGTCACTTTCATTGCCGATCCTGGTCTGTCCTGTCCCGCAAGAGGTCGCCGAGGCCTACGGCAGTCCGGTCTCGACAATCGATGAATGGGCGAGCTGGCGTGACAAGCATGCCGAATGGCGAGGCGAACCGCAGATCACCCGCTTCGGAATGATTTACACGTCGGGAACCACGGGCAAACCAAAGGGCGTGAAACGAGAGCCGGCAGATGCTGAGATGGCTAAACGCATGGCCGCGCTGATGGCGACGGCGCTCGGTCTTGTCCCTGGTCAGACAATACGTACAGTCATAACTGGACCAATTTATCACGCCGCACCCAACACGTACGCATTGGTAGCGGGCCGTGTCGGTGAGTTGGTGGTAATGCAACCGCGTTTTGACGCCGAAGGGCTTCTAGCGCTCATCGAGCATCACCGACTTACTCATGTTCACTTGGTACCGACTATGTTTGTGCGCCTTCTTAAGCTTCCCGAGCAGGTGCGCTCGAAATACGATCTGTCATCGCTTCGGTTTGTGGCCCACGGCGCAGCGCCCTGCCCGCCTGAGATCAAACAAGCCATGATCGCTTGGTGGGGGCCGATCATTCACGAATACTACGGCGGCAGCGAGACTGGTGGTGCCGTTTATCACAATTCCGAAGAAGCCTTGCGCAAGCCCGGAACTGTCGGTCGTGCAATGGATGGCTGCGCGATCCGCATTCTTGACGACGAGGGCAATGAGGTCCCAGCCGGGACCCCTGGCCATGTGTATATTCGTTCAACCAGTTTCCCGGACTTTACCTACCATGGTCGCGATGCTGACCGCCTTGCAATCGAGCGCGAAGGCTTCGTCACGATCGGCGATATCGGGTTTCTCGATGAAGATGGTTATCTGTTCCTCTGCGATCGAGCAAACGACATGATCATTTCGGGAGGGGTCAACATCTACCCAGCGGAGATCGAAGCCGTTCTACTTTCCCATCCAGGCATCGCAGACGCGGCCGTCTTCGGCGTACCCGACGCAGAGTTTGGAGAAGCCGTTTGCGCGGCGATTCAGCCTGCCGACATTGGCGGACCCGATGCCTCGGAAGTAAGGGCCTTTGTCCGCAGCAAGCTCGCAGCTTTCAAGGCTCCTCGGCACGTCGAATTCCACTCCACCCTGCCTCGTGAAGACTCCGGCAAGATCCTGCGTCGCTTGCTGAAGGAACCACACTGGGCGGGAACCGGAAGGACAATCTGACCCTTGCAATCTTTGCCATCAGTGCAGCGGGCAGCAGTCTTGAAGTTCCGGGCAATGGGCGAACTGAGCATGGCTAAGGCTGTACGAGGAGCCCGTTCAATCAGCCAAGCGTCATCTGCCCGGCAGCAAGGCGGCGACGGTCAAGCGATCTTGCGCCATCCGACCGGTACAATGCCTGCTTGAGCAACAAGTTCTTCGGCCGCACGTCGAGGTGGCGATCTTGCAACCAGCGCCGAGCTTGTGACGGACTGAGGAAGGTGCACAATTATGACATCAGCGGGACCGCTCAAAGGCCTTCGCGTTATTGAATTTTCCGGAATTGGTCCCGCACCATTTGCCGCGATGCTGCTGGCAGACATGGGAGCCGATGTTGTCCGAATTGATCGGCCGAATGCGCCGATGGAATATGTTCTAGCACGCGGCAAACGCTCGATTGCGCTCAACATGAAACAGTCGGCGGACCGAGACATGGCCGTTGACTTGATCAAGCGCGCCGAGATCTTAATCGAAGGATTCCGACCCGGCGTGATGGAACGTCTTGGGCTCGGTCCGGAACCGATGCTCGCGACCAATCCCAAGCTTGTATATGGGCGCATGACTGGTTGGGGGCAATTTGGACCTTTAGCCCAAGCCGCTGGCCATGACCTCAACTACATCGCTATCTCGGGCGCGCTCCATGCCATCGGCTCTGCGGATGGCCCACCGCTGCCGCCCTTGAACCTCGTAGGCGATTTCGGTGGTGGATCACTTTATCTCGCCATGGGTTTGCTGGCGGCGCTTAGCCATGCGCGGGCGACTGGCCAGGGTCAGGTCGTCGACGCCGCAATGAGCGACGGAGCAAGCTCGCTGATGGGGTTGTTTTATGGTCTCAAAGCCCGCGGCGAATGGAACGACTCGCGGTCTGCAAACTTTCTCGACGGAGCCGCTCCTTACTATCGCTGCTACCGTTGTGCCGATGGGAGTTGGATATCCATTGCCGCAATCGAACCTCAATTCTGGACGGAGCTTCGCGAACGGGTTGGGCTTGTCGACCCGCTCTTCGACCGTCGGGATGATACCGCATCTTGGCCGGAGATATCTCGAGCTCTTGAAGAAATCTTTGCGACGCGAACTCGAGCGCAATGGTGTGATTTGCTCGAGGGAAGCGATGCCTGTTTCGCACCTGTTCTTTCTTTAAGTGAAGCTCCGTTACATCCGCACAATCAGGCCCGCGGCACCTTCACGGCCAATGCGCAGGCAGCACCCGCACCGCGATTCTCGGTGACTCCTGCCAATATTGGGCAAGAACCTCCTGCCACAGACGCCGATCGTGAAGCCATTTTGCGGGACTGGCTAGGCCATTAGGCGAATTCTGGCACCTTCGGCCAAGCAGGAGCGATCGATCACAGCACAGGGCTGCGGCCAGCGCGTCGATGACCGGCCGGTTTTGAGCGGCATTATCTTGGTCAATCGTATTGGTTTGAGGGGGCGGTATCCGCCGAGAGAATAACGCCCGGTAACGACTCTCTAGAACCGCTGGACGCGATGGAGGCGTCAATGCACTAACAATCCAACCGGACCACTCGGTGGGGGCCGGTCACTCGCTGTGCGCTGAACAACAGCAAATGAGACTCGTCCTACGGAAAATTCTGGTATATCGATCAGAGCTTATAAAGCGTTAGTGCAGCTGAAAATCGATAATAACATTCCAATTTTTGGTGGTTGGGCAGGGCTGTCACGTGGCGATCGATGCGATTTTAAAGTTTATCAACGATCCGGAAACCGGCGAAGGCTCTGTTCGTATTCGTTTTGGCCATGCTAGAAATGAAAATGGCGTGCGAGGGATAGTCCACGCGATCAACGCGCATTCAATACTGGTCGAATCCGACGTCTCAATTGAGCTGGGAGGACGTGTAGATGTCACGGTTCCTCATGCAGGATCGCGAAGCGCAGTCGTTCGATGGGTTTGCAGCAGGGCATCCCAGACACCCTGTTCGGCCCAGCGACGGAAGCGGACATAGACCGAGTTCCACTTGCCGTAACGCTCGTGGATGTCGCGCCAGGGGCAGCCGACCCGCAGCACGTGAAGCATTCCATTGAGGAAGCGCCGGTTATCGCTCTCTCAGCGTCCGCTCGAACCAGGCGACCACGCGCGTGAGAGAATCCATTTGGTTTTCGCGGCGCGAAAAGCCGTGGCCTTCTTCGGGATAATAAACTGCCTCGACCGTCCGCCCTCGTTCTAGCAGTCGGGCTTGCAGTGCCGTCGCTTCGCTCTTCGGGGTTCGAATGTCATTTTCGCCCTGCAGGATCAGCAGCGGCGCCTCGATCCGATCGATATAGGTGGATGGGCTGGAACGCTCATATTGTTCAGCGTTTACTACCGGATCGCCGAGCAGATTGCGGACATAGGCCTGCAATACCGGCTCGGTGCTGGCCAGCAGGGTCTGCCAGTTGAGGATGCCGAAGAGATCAACTCCAGAAGCAAAGACTTCGGGATGGCGCGCCAGCCCCATGACGGTCAGATAACCGCCATAGGATCCTCCCATGATGCCAACGCGGCGACGGTCGACATAACCGGTCGCCAAAAGAAAATTGACGCCGGCAACCAAATCGTCGAGATCGCTGCCGCCCAGATCACCTACATTGGCGAGCTGAAAATCCATGCCATAACCGGTCGAGCCCCGAAAATTTGGTGCGATGACGACGAAGCCGCGGCTCGCCAGAGCGACTGCGTCGCGGTTGAAAAAATCCGAGATCTGCGCCGTCGGGCCGCCATGGGCCATAACAACCGCCGGGGCTGTACCATCGCGCGCGAGATTGGGCGGAATCCATACAAAGGCGCTGATGACCAGTCCGTCCTTGCTGGGATAATGCACCAATTCGGTACGCGGCAGCCGGTCGCCGTCCAGCGCCGCCGGGCTGAGTTCGGTGATCTTGGCCGCGGTTTTCGAAGCCATGGAGTATGTCCAGAAATCATTCGGCTGATGACCAGCTTGATGCCGGAAAAGCAGGGTTGCGCCATCGGCGGTGAAGGGGGACTGGCCGGAGGACGCGAAGCGGTTCATTCCTTCGGGCAGCAGCAGCGATTCGCTCTCGCCACGCCTGGCGTCATAGAGAAAGATGCCGCTGCGTCCCGATGCATTTTCCTCAAACGCGATATCCGGCCGCCCGGGGACGAACCAGCCGCCGCTCTGCGGCCACGGGCTGGAGCGCAGCCAACGGATCGCGCCGGTGTCTAGCGAAAGCAGGCCGCTGCGTCTGTTCTCGCCGGGACTGCTGGCAAAGAAGGCGATGCGGTCGCCTTCGTCGGAAAGATCCGAGGCAATCGCATAGACGCCCTCGCCGCTTGGTCCGAGGGGGTGGGGCGCCGACCCGTCGAGCGGGACGAGGATCATCGCGCCGTCAGTCTGCTGCACATTGAGACGATTGGCGAGCAGCGCCTTACCATCGGGCGTGAACTCTACCGGCGCCCAACGATAGCCGGGTGCATCTTCTGCAATGAGTGTCCGGCGCTTACCTGTCGCGATGTCCAAGACCGCAAGGTCAAAGTTCGAGGCATTCGCCTCGCGGCTGCTGAACGCCAGAAGGCGACCGTCATAAGAACCGACCGCGCCGATTTCAGATGTGTCGGGGCTTGCAGTCACGTTGCGCTCTGCCCCGGTCTCGAGATCGAGCAGGATCAGGTCATACATTTCGCGGCCGCCGCTGTCAGTCTCATACACGATCCGCTTCCGATCCGGCAGCGCTATGGGGTTCAATTGTCGATCAGGCGAGCGAGAGGCCGATCGGGGTCTGTCGCCAGCGCGGTCAAGCGTCCAAAGGTTAAATGGCCCATCAAGATTAGCTGTCGCGAGGATCGTCTCGCCGTCATCTATCCAAATCGCTCCAAACGCATCCTTGGCCGCGAAGAGTTCCTCGACGGATGGAACCAGCGGCCGGGAGAGCGACTGACTTTTGACCAGCAAGGGGTCGGTCAACGGCCGTGGAGGTTGCCCTTCCTCGCCGGAGGCGTTTCCGGGGATGAAAAGGAGGATGAGCGAAAGGGTGATGGGCCATCGGCGAGGAAATAGGCTGTGCATACCCTCATGATGACTGCGGAGAGGTTTTCCGCCATTAAGTCTGTTGTAGGGCCAGAGATCGAAATTGGCGCTACATAGAAGCGCGCGCTCGATTGAAATCCCGGATAGGCATTACGGAAGCCGTCTCCTCATGCATCGATACAAGATGTAGCTTTAGCTGAGGGGACATCCTTGATGATCGCGCGACGAAATGTCCTGCGGGCCGGTATATTTGGTTCTGCCTTTCCCTTGCTCGATAGTTCGATTGCAGTTGCGACAACCGGAACCGACCAGAAATCGGCCAAGGATCGCGTGGAGACGGGGATTATATGCGACACACCTAGCGGTAGAGTGCGCGGTGTCCGCAAGGGTGGTGTCCGGATCTTCCTCGGCCTCCCCTATGCTGGACCCCTTACCTCGGCACACAGGTTTTCTCCTGCGCCCCTTCTCGCGCCTTGGGCTGGAATACGGAATGCGTATAATTATGGGCCGATCTGCCCAAGTGAAGACCGTCAAGGCGATGAGAGCGCGAGTGAATGGCCATTCCTCCTTCAGCGCGGACCTGTAACGCTGGCGGGCGACGATTGCCTGCGGCTCAACATTTGGGCGCCCGCTTCGGGTGATCGACCAAAGCCCGTGATGGTTTGGCTGCATGCCCAAGGATTCGGCGGCGGATCGAGCCAGCATTTCCTTGCGACGAACGGGGAAAATCTCGCGCGCGAGCAAGACGTCGTTGTCATCAGTCTGAATCATCGGGTGGGCGTACTCGGCTATGCCGATTTGTCGCAGGTTGCTGGCGGAGACGAGGATTCGGGGAACGTCGGCATGTTGGACATCATTGCCGCGCTCCGCTGGGTACGGGATCATATTGCAAGTTTCGGCGGGGACTCCGATAATGTGACGATCTTCGGCCACTCGGGCGGCGGTTTCAAGACCAGTGTCCTGCTTGCAATGCCTGCGGCAAACGGCTTGTTTCACAAAGCGATCATTCAAAGCGGCGCGCGGCCCTTTGTCCATGACCGGGTCAGCGCCGCCGCGCTTACGAAAGCCTGGCTTGACGCTCTGGGGGCGCCTGAAGCGAATGTTTCCGAGTTGCGCGCTATGCCAGTATCTCGCTTGCTTGAGGCCGCTGGCAAGGCCTCAGCGGGCGTCCAGCGCAGCGCCGGTCGACCGGCGGATTTTCATCCCCCCGCTTGGTATTGGCAGCCGTTGGCGGGTGTGCCGAGCCTGCCGGACCACCCCTTTGGCGAGAAGGCGCCTGTCTCATCGAGGAGTGTACCGTTGATGATTGGCCGCACACATCATGAATTTCCGCGAAGCGTCGACGCGCCCGAAAATGAAGCGATGGACTGGGAGCAGCTCGCAAAGAATCTGTCTGCTGAGCTTGGCCGCCGTACGGACGGCGCCATCGCCGCTGCCCGCGCGGACAACCCGGCAGCCCCGCCGGTCGAAATCGCAGCGATCTTGTCTGGACGACATTTCCAGATGGGCAGCGAACGCATGGCAAGGCTTCGCGAGGCGGCCGGCCAAGCGCCGACCTGGATGTATCGTTTTGATTGGAAAACCGAGTTGTTCGACGGTCGACCGAGGGCCTATCACGGCGCCGACGTGCCGTTTGTCTTTGCCAACACTGACCTGTGCGACCAGGCGACTGGCGGCGGCGATCGCGCACGCCGTTTGTCGCGCGTGATGGCCAGCTGCTGGGCCCGGTTTGCTCGGACAGGAAATCCCAATGGTCCAGGCCTCCCGCATTGGCCGCCGTTTGCCGGATTGGCTCCGTCGACGATGATTTTCGATGATGATCGCCGCGTGCGCGCCAACCTCGAGCCGGCGCAGCGGCGATTGTTTCGGCCATGACCGACTTGGTCCCCACCGACCGGGCTATATGGATATCGCGGCATGTGCTCCCACATGAGCGAGCCTTGCGCGGTTGGCTGGCCAAATATTCGGCCAGCGCCATAAATATCGACGACATTGTGCAAGAAAGTTACGCGGCAATCTTCGATCTTGCGACCGTTGATCATATTCGTCGGCCGCAAGCCTATTTGTTCGAAATCGCACGCTCAATCATTTTGCAGCAACTCCGGCGGGCACGAATTGTCCCTATCCATAGCGTGGCTGACGTCGCACTTCTCGACCGGCCTGACGATCAGCCCAGCCCGGAAGACATTGTGGCGGGCCGACAAGAGTTGCATCAGCTGGCGGACGCCGTCGCACAGCTCCCGCCACGCTGCGCGGAGGTTTTTCGGCTGCGAAAGATCGATGGTCTGTCCCAGCGTGACACTGCAAGCGCGCTCGGTATCTCGGAGAATACCGTCGAAAAGCAGATAGGGAAAGCCATCCGCGTTCTGTCCGACATACTCGGACGTGGCGGAAAACAAAGGCCCGATGCATCTAAGGCGCGAAAAGTAAACAGGAAAGATAATGATGGAACCCCGCGAGACCAGTTCGGCGATTGAGGCCGCCGCAATCGGCTGGGTTGCCAAGCTCGATCGTGGGCCGCTGTCGGAAAACGAGAGTGCGGCGCTCGACGCCTGGCTGACCAGTGATTCTCGCCGGCGCGGGGCATTCGCGCGTGCGCAAGCCGTGATGGCGCTTGCCGATCGGTCTCGGGCATTGCGGCAACCTGACTCCTTGGGGTGGGACGCGAGGAAGTATTTTTGGCGATGGCCGTCGATCCGTGCAGAACGGTGGCCGAGAGTAGCTGTTGTAGCATGCATCGCGCTGCTGATTGGCTGGGCAGCATTGCCCGGCGCTGAAACGATTGCGACGCAGCGCGGCGAAATCCGCATGGCCGTCTTGTCTGACGGTTCACGTGCAACGCTTGATACCAAGAGTAATCTTGTAGTGCGGTTTCAGCGTTCGCGCCGTGATGTTGAGCTGCTTGAAGGCACGGCACTTTTTGACGTGGCGAAGGATCGCGAGCGTCCGTTCGTCGTTCACGCCGGGCCGATCGATGCGATTGCGGTCGGAACAAGCTTTAGCGTGACGCGCGACAGGAGCGGGGAGGCTGTTGTAACGGTCCGCGAAGGGCGTGTTGCCATCCGCGACCGGAAAGGGCGGATAACCCATATACTGACAGCCAATATGACAGCGAAGGCAGATGACGAGGCGGCGACGAGCGTAGCGAAATTGACGACAGAGGACGTGAATCGCGAACTCGCCTGGCGTTCGCACATGATTGCGCTCGATGGCGACACCTTGACCGAGGCGGCTGAAAAATTTGCCCGCTATGGCGGTCCGCCTATTGTGATCGCCGATAAAGCAGTCGGTTCGCGGACGCTTTCCGGCTGGTTCGCAGCCGACGATCCGCGCGGCTTCGCTCGCGCGGCCGCATTGTCGCTTGGCGTACGCGCTCGCGAGAAGGAAAATTCGATCATCATCGAGTGAAGATATGGCGGAAGCTTCTGCGCCATGCATCGAGAGATGAATGGGTCGTGACTTGGCCCGCAAATTGGGGGGGGGCATATGGCGAAATATCAAACAGCTTTTCTGGCAGGCGCAGCAATTTCAGCACTCGCGGTCGCGGCGCCCGCCGCCGCGCAGGAGCGGGATTTCAACATTCGCTCGCAGTCTGCGACAACCGCCATCCCCGAGTTCGCGCGCCAGGCCCGCATCCAGATCGTCGCCCCGGCGGATACGCTGGTGGGGGTGGTGACCCCGAGCATCCGCGGCTCGCGCGACATAAGGGTTGCGTTAGCCGAACTGCTGCGGGGCAGCGGTCTTGAGATTGTTTCGGATAATGGCCGGGTCATCGTGTTGCGCCGTGTCCCACAAGGCTCGGCGGCGGAATTCTCCGCCGCCGAGCCCGAAGCGGAAATTATCGTGACGGGATCGCGGATACAGGGAGCAGGATCGGTAACCGCCGCGCCGGTGGCGCAGCTTCGAGGCGATTCGGTTGTCACGCGTAGCGGTAGCATTTCGATCGGGGACCAGCTGAGCCTTCTGCCTCAGTTCCGGACTTCGGGCACTCAGGCGGCATCGACAGCGCTAGGCACGCAAGCGCCAGGACAAGTCGGGATCAACCTTCTCGACTTGCGCGGCCTCGGGCCAACGCGAACGCTGGTTCTCCAAAATGGTCGTCGGCTGGTCTCGAGCACGCAGCAAATCTCGCAGCCTGACACCAACACGATCCCCGCGGAGTTGATCGACCGCGTCGATATTCTGACCGGCGGCGCGTCGAGCGTCTATGGCGCCGATGCAATCGCAGGGGTCGTTAATTTCGTTCTGAAGCAAGATTATGAGGGGCTGTCGCTCCATGGGCAAGCGGGGATCAGCGATCGAGGCGACGCAGGCGCTCGGACGATTGGCCTCGTCGCCGGGCATAACTTCGCAAGCGACAGAGCGAATGTGGCAATCGCGCTCGAATATGCGCAGCGCGACGGATTGCGATACACGGATCGCGAATTTTCCAATGGTCAGTCGGACTTTATCCAGAATCCGCTGGCCGCCCAGGCTGGTCAACCTTTGACCATCCCGATCAATGATATCCGCTTTTTGTCCTATTCCAACGGTGGAACGCTACCTTATGGTCCACCCTTCTATCGCTTTCAGCCAAACGGTACCCTCGCGCCAGCAAACACCGGGACCGCAAGCTATCCCAATCTCGGCATCAGCGACGGCGGCGATGGCTATGGTCCGATTGAAGCCGGCTCCTTGCTCCCGGACAATGAGCGCTTCTCGGGGACTTTGCTTGCGCATTTCGGCGTCACGGACGCGATCACCCTGTTCGGGCAAGCTGATGTTATCTGGCAGCGCTCATCCGCATTTAGCGGACCGCTCATCCAGCAGTTCGTCTTTTCGAAAACCAATCCCTATCTTTCATCGCAGGCGTTGGGCGTGCTCAACGCTTATGGCCCGACGGCGGCTGGACCGGATTTTGTCGCCGTCCGAGCTCTTACCGACGTCGGAACCTTTGGTGAGCGCGATACGCGCGAGACCTATCGCGGCGTCATTGGGGCGAAGGGTGAGCTTAGCGACCATTTGCGCTACGAACTTTCCTACAGCTACGGTCGGACGAACGTCGAGACCAATTTCTTCAACAATGTCATCATCCCGCGCACGACCTTGGCCGCGGATGCGGTCATCGACACGGCTGGCGTGCTTGGCACCGTCGGTGCGATTGTTTGCCGGTCCCGCCTGAATGCGCCCACGAGCACAAACCCTGATATTGCCGGCTGTGCGCCCGCCAATTTCTTTGGAAATGGCGCCGTCACCCCGGCAGCGCGCGATTATCTGGCGATTACAACCACGTCTCGGGGCAGATTGCAGCAACATCTTGCCGGGGGCTTTCTCGCTGGTGACACGGGGGGATTTCTAACTTTGCCGGGCGGCGCGATTGGGTTTGTCGTTGGCGCCGAGTTTCGCCGGGAATCGACCCGCTATACACCTGATCCCCGTGACACGCTCGGTCGGACACAGTCGGGCGGGGCCGGTGTCGCAGGTTCGGTCGAAGTGGTCGAGGCTTACGGCGAGCTCAAAATTCCCGTTTTGGCTGACCTTCCTTTTGCCAGGCGGCTCGAATTAGGTGTTTCGGGGCGCCTCAGCGATTATAATTTGTCGAGGGTCGGAACCACGACATCCTGGGGTGTGAGCGCCTTATATCAGCCGGTGCGCGATGTGACGCTTCGCGGATCCTATCAGCGAGCCGTGCGCGCGCCCAATGTCACGGAGCTGTTTCAACCCACGCTGACCGGGACGACGCAGATCACCGATCCTTGTGATGCGCGTTTCATTGCGCAGGGTACATCTACTCGGCGCGCCAATTGTGCGGCCCTCGGCATCCCCACGAATTTTCAGACGCCGACCATTCCGATCACAATCGCTACCGTCACGAGCGGGAACCCCGATCTCGATGTCGAGCGGGGTACCACCTACAGCTTTGGTGCGGTCCTGCAGCCAAGCTTCATCCCGCGTTTCAGCCTGTCGGTCGATTATTACAACATTGAACTCAAGGGAGCGATTGCGGGCGTGAATAGCACGACGATCAGCCCATTCCGCGTGCCGTCGCAATGCGTGGACGCGCCGACCCTCGACAATCCCTTTTGCCCGCTCGTCGAGCGCGACGCGGGGTTCAACATTACGCGCGTCACGCAATATCCGATCAATCTGACGCGGTTGACGGCCTCGGGCATCGATGCTGACTTGAGCTATCGGATGCCATTATCGAGCGATGCAGGTATTTCGTTTCGTGGCCTCGCAAGTTATGTGATCAAGCGTGACGACTATCGCTCACCGGCTCTTCCCGACTTCCGCACGCAAATCGTCGAAACCCCGAGTTCGCCCCGGTTTCAAGCAACTTTGGCAACGACGCTAACGCTGGGGCCGGTGGAATTAACCCATCGAGCCCGGTATTTCTCGAGCGTATATTACAAGAATGATGACGTTGCCTTCTTTGAAAGTGTGAACGGCGCGGCACCCTTAAATGTCAATCGCCGTGCACCGGGTTGGGTGAAGACCGGCTCCTACAACTATCACGACCTTCGGCTTGGCTTTGATTTTGGCGAGGGACGCAGCTTCTATCTCGGCGTCGACAATCTTGCCGACAAAAAACCACCCTTCAGCATATACGGTGCTGGCTTCGGCGGTGCCCAGTTCGATAGCGTGGGTCGGCTGTTCTATGCCGGTTTCAGGGTGGCGATGTGATCACCGCGCTATTGTTGGCGGCAGCTTCGCCGGCCGTGCCCGACTGGTCGGGGCATTGGGAGGGGACGCTCATCAACTTCCCCGAACGGGGGGGCGCTCCGCCCATAACGATCAGTCGGGACATCGGGCCTTGGCCGACGCAGGACGCGACCTGCACGCCTTTTGTGACGACTTATCGTGAGGCTGGCGTAGTAAAGGGGGTCAAGGACTACAAGCTTTGTCGCGGAACGGGCGCCGACGATCTTTACATCGACGAAGGTGCGGTGCCCGAAGGTCCGGATGTTCGCCTCCCTGCGCGCCTTTTCGGCGACACGCTCGTCAGCATCTTCAAATATCGCGACCTGTTGCTTCTCGTATCGACGCAAACGGCGGGCGGCATCATGACTGAGGATATCGTCACTGCTAAGGACGTACCCGCCGGCGATGCCGTCGTGCAATTAAATGGCAGGTCGCTGCAGCGCCTCGAGCTTCGGCGTAGCGAGAAGGGTCACGCCCCATGATCGGAGCCGAGAAGGTCCGCCGCCTCAGCGGCTCGGCCAAGGCAGCCGTGATGCTGGCCGCCATCGGTTGTGCGAGCACTTCTCAGCCATTCGCGTTTGCAAAAGAGTCGAACTCTACCGCATTTCTTAATCGTAACGCCCGCGAGCAAGGCGTCGTCGTGCTCCCAGGCATTCAATATAGGATTCTGGCATCGGGATCACAGGATGGCGACCATCCCAAACTGTCCGGCAATCTGACCGTTCATTATGAGGGCAGCTTGCCCTCCGGCGAAATTTTCGACTCCTCTTTCGCGCGGGGTGACCCGGATACATTTAAGGGGCGTGAAGTAATTCCGGGATGGCAAGTCGCTCTGAGGTTGATGCGCCCCGGCGATGAATGGATGGTCTATATCCCGGCGGAGCTTGCCTATGGGGCAAAAGGTGCGGGGCCGATTCCCCCTGACAGTGCGCTCATATTTCGCATTCATCTGATATCTGCGGCGGCGGAGCAATGATTGCGGCACCATTCCTGCGCAGTTTGGGCGCTATGCTGCTTGCGCTTGGAGTCTCCGCTGCTGCACTCGGCAGTTCGCAGCAGTCCAGGTCGCCGGGGCGCGATATTCAAGAGGTAGGCGCGGCGCGCCTGGAACATCTGCCTCTGATTAAGGAGGCAGATCTCGAAGCCGCTCGCGCATATGAATCGCTTCGCGGCGTCAGTCTGCTCGATTGGTTTGAGGATGGCTCCTTGCTCATCCAGGCGCGAGACGGCGCGGCGAACCAGCTTTTTCGCCTGGCCGCGCCCAAAGGAATGCGGCAGCAGCTTACCACCGCGGCTGATCCCCCTATTATCGGCTTTCCCCTGGCGGGCGGTGGTTTCGCCTACATCCGCGATGCGGCGGGAGACGAATGGTACGAAGTCCTGCTCGCTGGAATTGGTACGGCCCCGCGGCGGCTCAGCGAGCCCGATACGCGAAATCTTCTGACGGCGGTCAGTCCCGACCGACGACACGTAGCTTGGGCGAGCGTCGCGCGCGGTTCCGCCGAACATGAGGTGGTTGTTGTCGATGCGTCCAAGCCCGACCTGCCAAAGCGCGTCTACAAGGACGCGGGCTCGGCCTTTCCGGTGGCTTTCTCGAACGATGGCAATCGCCTCATAATTTCGCGCCAAATCGCGCCAACCGAACGTTCGATGGTACTGGTCGATCTGGTCACGGGAACGACAACGCCGGTCGCCGGCGAGCAAGGCGCGATGCTCCGCGACCCCCAATTCTTTCCCGATGATCAATCGATAATCTATGTCAGCGATGCGGGATCGGATGCGATGCGGCTGGTCAGCCTTGACCTGCGGAGCGGCAAGCAGCGCGACCTTACGCGGCGCAGCGGATGGAATGTCGAGCTATTCGACTTGGCGCCTGATGGGAGATCGGCAGCCTATACTGTCAACGCCGACGGCTATTCCGAGCTTTATCTGATCGATATTGCAAGCGGTCGCGTGCATCCTGGCCCGAAGTTGCCCCGCGGCGTTATCTCTACCTTGCGTTATTCTCCCGACGGCAGTCGGATCGCCTTCGGGCTTGCGACGGCGACGTCGCCCGGCGATGTGTGGGTCTTGAGGCTCGCAGGGCAAAAGCTCGAGCGCTGGACAATACCGGACTCGGAAATCGCGTTGACGGATGGGTTTATCGAACCAAAGCTGATCCGTTTCCGGTCATTCGACGGTCTCCAAATTCCAGCGTTTCTATATCGTCCCGAGACCGCCAAGGCGAACGTACGAATACCGGTCATCATCGATTTCCACGGTGGTCCGGAGGATCAGGCAAGGCCCGTTTATAGGAGCGACCTACAATATTATGCTCGGTCGCTCGGCGCGGCTGTCATTCAGCCCAATGTTCGGGGAAGCGCAGGTTATGGCAAGCACTTTATGAGCTTGGACAACGGAATGAAACGCGAGGACGCGGTTCGCGATGTCGGCGCATTGCTTGAGTGGGTCGCTAGCCAACGCGACTTGGACCCGAAGCGCGTCATCGTCTCGGGCGGTTCCTATGGTGGTTATCTCACTCTTGCCAGCCTGATCCATTATCCGGATCGCCTTGCCGGAGGGGCCGATGCCTATGGCGTATCCAATTTCATTACATTTCTCGAGAGTACGGCGGAGTATCGACGGGCCCTCCGGCGGCCTGAATATGGCGACGAGCGCGATGTAGAAATGCGGAAATTTCTAAAGGCGATTTCTCCGCTCACGAATGTGGAGCGCATGCAGAAGCCATTGCTTGTGATGCAAGGGGCCAATGATCCGCGGGTCCCGCGATCGGAATCAGATCAAATCGTCTCGGCATTGCGGGCGCGAGGAATTCATGCGCCATATATCCTTTTCGGTGACGAGGGCCATGGTTTTCGCAAAGAAGCGAATCAGACGCTCCGTATCGCTGCCCAAGCCACCTTCATGGCCGCGCTGTTCAGGAGTTCAGGGCGGTAAGCGATAGATGTCGTGCGGTTTCGCTACGCCGCCATGGTTTGCGTTCGAAAAGCAGGACTAATTTCGGTAAATCCCCGATGCGGTGAGAGAATTCGACCGAAATTTCCCCACCTGGACATAGGTATCGGCTATTCGCCCCGGTCTGACGGCACATTAAACGTCAACGAGTGGCCAATATATGGCTCGAAGGAAATGACAGCGCCTATCAGGGCTGGGAGGCATGGTGGATCGGGGTGGGTGCCGGCTTTTTATTGTGCGCTGTCGTTTACCTGATCACGTGGGCAGCCGTCGCCACAGCCAAATGGATATGGCGTGGGCGCCAAAACCGCCAACCCTAGGGAGCGCGCCGCCTCAGCAACGCGCGCGGCCGCGCAACCGTCATCCCTTCCCCAGCTGCTGATCGATCAGCCCCGGCAACGAAGCCTGCGCCTCGCGCATGATCGAAGGCACGTCGACCCGGGCGGCGCGCGAGGTGCGACGGATGCCGACAAAAGCGACGATCGTCTCGGCGGCAACTTGCCCCTTCCGCAGTCCGCCATTCTTGCGCAGCGACTTCGCCGACCGGGACTTCCCCGCGGCGCTGAGGCTCGCACCCTGCACGACAAGCAACGCGCGGCCGCTGGGGGTCAGCACGAAAACGAGTGGCCCGATTCTGGTTGCCAGGCCGAGGCCGTTATAGGTTTCCGGCGTGACGCTGCGCCTGCCGACCCGCGCCGGAATGTCGTCGCTCGCGATCCAAAACCGCCTGCCCTTGCGCGGCGATATCTCGGCGCCTGCGGTATAGGCGAAGTCGGGCATTTATATACATGAGAAAGCAGAGCGGAAGTGACACAGGCGGGTTTCTCCAATGAGATTTATATAACGCCCGCTATGATCGAGGCTGGGGCATCGGTTTTGCGCTTTGCTGGCGCTGGCCTTTGGGATGGGGGCCGAGAGGCCCCACTATACGAAACTAAAGCCGCCGCAACGCGTCGTCATACGCTTTCAGACCGTCCCACAATGAATTGAATCGCGCTCTCGTCGTTGAAGGCGCATCAATCGCTGAAACCTGCTTCACATATGTATGGGCAAGACTGTCGCGGACGGTCTTAAGGTTGCTCAATTCCGCAACAAACTTGGTATGTACCGCGACGTTTATCGTTTTTCCAATTTCTTCAATCGTCACTATGCCAACGAGGCGAATAAGCATCGATCGAAAATGAGCCTCGTGATCGAAACCGTAGGTCCTTTTGACGACCTGCTTTTCGACGAATTTCAGATTTGCCGCATCACTTACCTTCCTACGGCAGTGGCACATAATAACTTCGTCCATCGACATCTCGAGGCGCGCCGCGCAAGTCTCGATGACGTGGCGCCAGAGCCTGCCGCAAATGCTAAGGTTGCGATTGGTTTCTCGGAGGTGGTCGCACACCAGTTCTCGTTGAAGGTCGAACAAATCCTCAAAGCGTGGAATTTTCCTGGCGAATGCCGCGTCTATTACGACAAGGATGCGAGCGATTTCGTCATCGACGGTAAACCGAGAGGCAGTCGCGGCAAGGGACTGCGCGCAATTACGCATGCCGCCGTTTCGATCACATTACTCGAATATTGCCAGGAGCATGAACTACCGCACCCGGGCTTTCTGCTTCTGGACTCCCCGCTCCTTGCCTATTTCAAGCCCGAAGGGGACGAGGATACCGCGCTGCAAGGTACTGATCTGAAAGAGCGCTTCTATGGCTACCTCAAGGCACATCATGGCGTTGAAAGCCAAGTTATCATCATTGAAAATCAGCATCCGCCAGATAGCGAACTCGAGGGCCTCAACCTTACAGTGTTTACGCGCAACCCGGCTGAGGGGCGCTTCGGGCTGTTGTAAGCACACTCAGGTCGCGCGCTTTTTGGCACTCACGCCCTTCTCCTCTTGCGCAAGCTGCAACGAATGAGGAGCTGGTTTCGCGTTGAGTAGTCAGCATGTCGAACGAACGAAATCGGGCGCATTGCTGATTTCCTGCTCTGACATTCGCGAACGGCAGGTTTCAGGCTGCCGCCTCGCGGCCGGCTACGGCTTAGATCAGGCGCGTTCCTGCCGGTAAGTTCTGAAGCACCCGAACGGCAGCTCTCAGGCATCGGTCTCGTGGCCGGCTATGACCGGGATCAGGCGCAAAGCAGCCTTTACAGATCACCTCACCAACGGCTATCGCGGCAGCGTGCTCGCAATCGTGAGTACACCTACTGAGTACACATGCGTCGTTTCACGTCGCGTAAAATGTCGGAAAACCGTGGGCTTCCAGCCCATCCGACCCCTCCCGTAGGGGTCACCATCGGTCACGGGAGCGGTCGGCTCCCCTTTTCCGCAAATTTCCGACCCACAAGGCCCCTTCGTCTAGCGGTCAGGACGCGGCCCTCTCACGGCTGAAACACGGGTTCGATTCCCGTAGGGGTCACCAATATTTCGCCCGCGATCAGTGTGACGGCAGTTATATGTCGAACAGGTCGGAAAAGCCGTGCGGTTGCGACCGCAGATATTGCGGCGGCGCGGTCACGCGCGCCCCCAGATGCGCGGCGGCATGCCAGGGCCAGCGCGGGTCGAACAGGATCGTGCGCGCCAGCGCCACCAGATCGGCGTCGCCCGTCGCAACGATCGCCTCCGCCTGATCATAATCGGTGATCAGTCCGACCGCGACGACGGGCATGGCCACCGCTTGCTTCACCGCGCGCGCGAGGGGAACCTGATAGCCGGGTCCAACCGGAATATCCTGCCGCGGATCTAGCCCGCCGCTCGACACATGGATCGCGGCGCAACCGCGCGCTTCCAGCGCCTGCGCGAACGCCACCGTCTGTTCGATCGTCCAGCCGCCGTCGACCCAGTCGGTCCCCGACACGCGGACGGTGACCGGACGGTCCGCGGGAAAAGCCTGCCGCACCGCGTCGAACACCTCGAGCGGGAAACGCATCCGGTTTTCGAGGCTGCCGCCATAGTCGTCGGTCCGCCGGTTCGAGAGCGGCGAGAGAAACTGATGCAGCAGATAGCCATGCGCACCGTGCAGTTGGACGGCGTCGATGCCGAGACGCGCCGCGCGCACCGCGGCGGCGGCGAAAGCGTCGCGAACACGGGCCAGGCCGGCGCGATCGAGTTCGTGCGGCGCGACCTGCCCCTCGGCGAAGGCCAGCGCCGACGGCGCCTCGGTCGGCCAGCCGTTCGGGTCGCCCGGCGGCAGTTGTGCGCCGCCCTTCCACGGTACTTCGGTCGACGCCTTGCGGCCGGCATGGCCAAGCTGGATCGCGACCGGCATGTCGGACCAACGGCGAACGGAATCGAGGGTGCGCGCCATCGCGGCCTCGGTCGCGTCGTCCCATAGGCCGACGTCGGCGTGGCTGATCCGCCCTTCGGGCAACACCGCCGTCGCCTCGATCGTCAGCAACGCCGCCCCCGATAGCGCGAGATTGCCCAGATGAATGAGGTGCCAGTCGGTCATGCAGCCGTCGATCGCCGAATATTGGCACATCGGCGCGATCACGATGCGGTTGCGCAAGGCAAGGCGGCCGACCGGCAAGGGCGTGAACAGGGCAGGATAGGACACGATATGCTCCGCTTTGGTGTGACGGGCCTGCGCCCTACACGCCCATCATACCGGCGGTCGTCGCGCCGTCGATCACATAGTCGGCGCCCGAGATAAAAGCCGCCTCGTCAGAGGCGAGGAAGGCGACGAGCGCGCTCACCTCGCCGAGCTGCGCCATACGTTTCATCGGCGCCATCCCTTCGAACGCCGCGCGCGCGGCGACCGGATCGGGGGAGCGATCGATGACGCCGCGGATCATGTCGGTTTCGACGACGCCGGGCAGCACCGCGTTGACGCGAATCGCATATCCCTGCCCCGCGCAATGGATCGCCGCCGATTTGACCAGCGCGACGACCGCCGCCTTGGTCACCGAATAGGCGACGTAATTGCCCATCGCGCGGTGCGCGTTCATCGACGAATTGACGATGATCGAACCTTGGGGCCCTTGCGGGTTCTTCGCCATCGCGCGGATCGCGTGCTGGACGGTGAGCATGACGCCCGTCTGGTTCACCCCGACGATATGGTCCCATGCGTCGATGCCGATATCCTCGACGCTTGCATCGCCCGCCTCGGTCCCGGCGTTGGCGAAGGCGATGTCGAGCCGGCCATATTCGGCCTCGATCTCGGCCATCAGCGCATCCCAAGCCGCTGCGTCCTCGACGCGGTGGGCGCGGAAGATTGCACCGGTCCGGTCCTCAACCGTGGCCGCCGCCTCGGCGTTCGAGCCGGTGAACACGACCTTCGCACCTTCGTTCGTCAACCGCTCGACCGTCGCGGCACCGATTCCGCTCGTCCCGCCGGTGACCAGGGCGACCTTGCCGCCGAGCCTCTGCTGCATCGCGCCTCTCCTCTCGCTGTTCCTCTTGCCAGTTTCGCTACATCGGTGAACCTATCAATACAGCAAGGTGACGCGGGCGCGCCGCGAACGCATGTTGCGCCGATAACAGGAGGAGAGGACCGGCGATGAGCGAGAGCGAGCATCCACCCCGCATCGATTGCGTGCTGATCTGCGGCGGCGTCTGGCACGACATGGACTTTGCGCGGCTCGAGCTGCTCAAACTGCTCGCCGAAGACCAGCGCGTGCGGACGCGCGTGTTCGAGAATTATGAGAATATCGAGGCGATCGAGGGTGCCGATATCCTGATCACCTACACCTGCGATGTCACCCCGTCGCTGCCCGCGCAGGAGGCGCTGAAGCGCTGGCTGACCAAGGGCGGGCGCTGGTACGCGCTGCACGGCACCAACTCGATCCTGCGCCTGCTCGATACGGGCGTATGGGACGCGCCGCGCTGGGCGCCGCTGATGATGGATCTCCTCGGCTCGCAGTTCATCAGCCATCCCGCGATCGAACCCTATACCGTCCGCGTCGCCGACCCCGACCATCCGCTCGTCGAAGGCATCGCGCCGTTCGAGACGACCGACGAACTGTATCACCTCGAAACGCATGGCGCGCTCCACGTCCTGCTCGATACGGAATGCAGCGGGCCAGGCACCGGCTTCGTCGAGGCCGAGGATGCGCCCGGCACCTATCCGGTGTTTTATATCAAGCAGCATGGCGCGGGCGCGGTGCTTTACCTCACGCTCGGCCATTGCCGTGGGCATTACGACCTGCAGCCGATGATGGACTGGTGGCCGACGGTCGACCGCTGTGCATGGGACCTGCCGGTCTTCTACGACCTGCTGCGCCGCGGGATCGGCTGGCTGAAGGAACGCGAGCGCGTGTGAGCGGCGGTGCCCGGTATCGGCCGGGAGCGGCCCCTCTATCCTCGTCACCCCGGACTTGACCCGGCGTCCCGCTTTTTTTGAAGCTTGCCGGCGCGTTCAAAAGCGGGATCCCGGGTCAAGCCCGGGATGACGGAAGTGGAGGAGATGGACGTCAGGTCCCGACCCCCCAAGCAGGCATCGTCGCATAAGTTACGCCACCGCCCTCAACCGTCGCCGGTCCTCGCGGATCAGCCCAGCCGCGCGGAGCGCCAGCGCCATTGCGGGGGCATTGGTGTTCCCCGTCACCGGCGACGGCATCACCGAACAGTCGACGACGCGCAGCCCGCGCACGCCATTGACGCGCAGCCGCGCGTCGGTGACCGCGCGATTGTCGCTGCCCATCCGGCAGGTCCCGACCCCGTGCAGTCCGCATGTGGCGAGGCGGCGGAACGCCGCGAGAATCTCGGCATCGCTCTGTACCGCCGCGCCCGGCAGCAGTTCGCGTTCGACGAGGCCGACGAGGGCCGGCTGCGCCATATAGCGGCGCATCGCGTGGACCGCGGCGATCGCGGTGCGTTCATCCTCGCGCGTCGACAGCCAATTGGGTTTGATGTCGGCGGGCGCATCGCTGCCGGGGCCGGCGATCAATATACTTCCCTCGCTCGTCAGACGAAGGAGCTGGCCATAGATGGTCATCCCCGGCTTGCGGTCGATGCTGTTCAGCGGCACCGGATGCTTGTCGTCACCGAGCGCGAAAGTGTAACCGCCGAGATAGAGTTGCAGGTCGGGCCGCAGGTCGCGGCTCGTCAAGTTGAGAAAGGCACCGACCTCGAACGGCCCGGTCGCCATGATCCCGCCGCGCGTCAGCATATATTGCGCCATCGCGCGCATCAGCCCGATCCCGAAAAAACTACGGTTGCTGCCGACGTCGCGCGACAGACGGTGCGGCATCGAAAAGCCGAGATGCTCGCGCATACGCCCGCCGACATCGGGGGCGTCGACGACGGGCTCGACTCCTGCGGCGCGCAGTACATCGGCGGGGCCGATGCCCGATCGCTGAAGCAGCAGGGGACTCTCCAGCGTGCCGCCCGACACGATCACCTCGCCATCGCAATCGAAATGCTGGGTCTGTCCCGCGACCTTTGCCTCGACGCCCGTGACGCGCCCGCCCGCCACGATCAGCCGCTCGGCCATGGCGTATGTGACGACGTGCAGGTTCGGCCGTTTCTTCGCACGCGCGAGAAAGGTGGTCGCCGCGCTCTCGCGCCGGCCGCGCCGGACATTGTGCGAATAGAAACCGACCCGGTCCGATGTCGCGGCGTTGAGATCGTCTACAGGCCTCAGCCCCATCTCGACTCCCGCCTGCACCATCGTTTCGGCGAGAGGATAGCTATGGATCTTGGGCGCGACGCCGACGGGTCCGCCCGCACCGCGCATCGCACTCGCGCCGAGGCCGTGATCCTCAAGGCTGCGGAAGGCGTCGGTCATCGCGTCGCCGTTCCAGCCGGTGCAACCGAGTTTTTCCCATTCGTCATAGTCGGCGGGCTCGCCGCGGCTCCAGATCATGCCATTGACCGCCGACGATCCGCCAAGCCCCTTGCCCCGAATCCACACTTCGCCCGGCGCGCCGCCGTCGCCGCGCGGCTGCGACACGCCATAGGCCCAGATATGGTCGGGATTGGTGACGAGCTTTGCGACGCCTTTGGGGATCGCGACCCAGCGGCTGTCGTTGCTGCCGCCCGCTTCGAGCAGCAGCACGCGAACCTCTGGATCGGCGCTGAGTTGCTCGGCAAGCACGCAGCCCGCCGATCCGGCCCCAACGACGATATAGTCCCAGCTTTCCGCCATGGCATTTCTCCTGTCCCGCCATGATGTGATCCCGAGCGGCCATCCACCGCACCTAGCGCAATAAATAGTCCCCTCGTCCTCGGCGCAGCATGATAGTGCCGGGGCAAAAAGAGGGAGGACAGGATGACAGGGCAAGGCCGCGTTTCAGGCAAGATCGCGTTCGTGACCGGCGGCGCTTCGGGGCTGGGGCTCGACATCGTGCGCCGCTTCGTCGCCGAGGGCGCAAGCGTCGTCATCGCCGATATCGACGTCGCTGCGGGCGAGGCACTCGCCGCCGAACTCGGGCAGCGCTTCGTCCGGCTCGACGTATCGAAGGAGGCGGAGTGGCTCGCCGCACTCGGCACCTGCGATCGCATCGACATCCTTGTCAACAATGCGGGCATTACGACGCACGGGTCGATCGAGGATCTGACGCTCGAAGCCTTTCGTCACGAATTTTCGGTCGACGTCGACGGCGTCTTTCTGGGCTGCAAGCACGTAATCCCGAAGATGAAGGATCATGGCGGGTCGGTAGTCAACATGTCGTCGATGTGCGGCGTCCGCGCGCAGGGCGACCTTGCCGCCTATAACGCTGCCAAGGCAGCGGTGACGCACCTGACCAAGTCGGTCGCGCTGCATTATGCACGCAAGGGCTATGGCATCCGCTGCAATTCGGTGCACCCGGGCGCGATCCATACGCCGATCCTCGACAAGGTGATGGCGCAGGTCGCCGACGGACAGGCGCTCTACGATAGCTGGGTCGCGACGCATCCTGTGGGAAGGCTCGGCAAGCCCGAGGAAATTTCGGCGATCGTCCTTTATCTCGCCTCCGACGAGTCCGCCTTTGCGACGGGCGCCGAGTTTCGCATCGACGGCGGCAGTTCGCTGTGACGGCGGGCCGTCTCGCCGGCCGCGCCGCGCTCGTCACCGGCGCCGGGTCGGGCATCGGCCTCGCGACCGCCAAACGCCTGACTGCCGACGGCGCGCAGGTGCTTACCACCGATCGCGCGGGTGAGGTCGACATTGTCGCCGATGTCACCGCGCCCGGCGCCAACGCCCGACTGGTCGCCGACGCCGAGGCGCGTTTCGGGCGGCTCGACATCGTCGTCGCCTGCGCGGGGATCACCGGCTTGGAAATGCTCGACGGGGCCGGCGACGAATTTTTCGACGCGATGATGGCGGTCAACGTCACCGCGGTATTTCGCCTGATGCGCGACGCATTGCCGCTGCTCAAGCGTTCGTCATATGGCCGGATCGTCCTGATTGGATCGGTGATGTCGAGCTTTGGCGAGGCCGGGATGACCGCCTATAGCGCGTCGAAACATGCGGTGCTCGGCATGACGAAATCGGTCGCGGCCGAGGTCGGTGCGTTCGGGATCACGGTCAATTGCATACAGCCCGGCGCGATCGACACGCCGATGACCGCGCCCGCCTTTGCCGCGATGCCCGAATTCAGACAACGCTGGATCGACAAGGCCGCATTGGGCCGGCTCGGACAGCCCGAAGATATCGCCGACGTCGCTGCCTTTCTGGCCTCCGACGACGCGCGATTCATGTCCGGACATGGGGTTTTCGTCGACGGCGGGGCAACACAACGCCAATAAAATCAATATGTTATGATCCGTCACGGCATGCCTGATATTTTTGATGATTGTTGAATCGGGGTATTAAGCGGACCTTCCCCTCCAACGTGACCGGCGAGCCTATGCGCCGGCGCGAGGAGGGAGGAACGCGATGATCACGCATGCCCGAATGCTGCCTGCTGTTTACGCCACCGTATCGCTCGCCGCACTGGCGATCGCCACCCCGGCAGCGGCCCAGGAGGCCCCCGTCGAAGAAAGCAGCGGCGGTGCCATCCGCGAGATCGTCGTCACCGCGCAGAAGCGCGAGGAAAGCATCCAGTCGATTCCGATCGCGGTGACCGCGCTCGATGAAAAGGCGCTGGAATCGGCGACGATCGACGATATCCGCGATATCGCCGGCCGCGTCCCCAGCCTCGTCGTCGACTCGGTCGGCGCGGGCCCAAGCGCCGCCGCCATCGCGATCCGCGGCATCAGCTTCGAGGATATCGAAAAAAGCTTCGACCCCGCAGTCGGCGTCGTTGTCGACGGTGTGTTCATCGGGACCAACACCGGCCAGCTTCTCGACAGCTTCGACCTCGAACGGCTCGAAGTCCTTCGCGGGCCGCAAGGCACCCTGTTCGGCCGCAATACGATCGGCGGCGTGATCAATGTCATCCGCACCCGCCCGACCGAGGATTTCGGCGTGCGCGGCCAGTTCGCCTACAGCCGTTTCGACACCAAGCGCGCGCGCCTTGTCGTCAACACCGGCAAGCTCGGCGATTTCATCGCGCTCAAGGCGTTCGGCTATTACGATAAGACCGACGGCTTTTATCACAATGTCACCAAGGACCGCCGCGAGGGCAAATATGAAACGCTGACGGGCGGCGTCACCGCGCTGATCACGCCGAGCGACGCGATCACCGCGCAGGTCACCTATCAGCACACGCGCGAACGCGGCGAAACCGTCGCATCGGCGCTGTCCGAAACCGGCCGCGATGTCATCTGCGCCGCCCCTGGCGCGCCCGGCTTTTCGCCCGCCGCAGAATGCAACCGCTGGTCGTTGCCAGCGCATGGCCTCTACACGACGTTCCAGAATATCGAGACCCCGGTCCGCAACAATGTCGACAGCATCACGGGCAATATCGACATCGACCTCAGCGACAATCTGACGTTGTCGTCGGTCACCGGATACATCAAGAACCGGGAGTCCGTGACGCAGGATTTCGACGGCAGTTCAGCCAATTTCTTCGACACGCGGCGCCAACAGAAATACAAGCAGTTCAGCCAGGAACTGCGCCTGCTCGCCGACTTCGATACGGTCAACGTCCTGCTCGGCGGCTATTATTTCGACAGCTCGTACACGCTAGACCAGTCGACCAATTTCGGCGTCGTTCTCGGTCAGGGTTCGACCGCGGTGCTGCGCCAATATGTCGATCACAGCGCCAAATCCTACGCCGGCTTTGCCGATGCGCAGATCAACCTGACCGACGCGTTCAAAATTTCGCTCGGCGCGCGCTACACCAAGGACAAGAAGGAAATCTTCAACAACTATGGTCGGATCGGCGCGCTCGTCCGCATCACGCTGCCGACTTTTGACGGCATGTCGTGCGTCGCGGTGACCGGAACGACAAGCCCCGCGCCGGGCGTGGTGATCCCGGTTTATAGCGCGGCAAACAACTGCTCCGGCAGCGACAGCTTCGACAAATTCACCTGGCGCGCCAACGCCGAATATACGATCGAACCCGGCAAGCTCGTCTATGCGTCCTTCTCACGCGGGTTCCGCTCGGGCGGGTTCAACGGCCGCGCGGCATCGCCGACGTCGCTCGGGCCGTATCAGCCCGAAACGGTCGACGCCTATGAGGTCGGGCTCAAGGCCGACTGGCTCGACCGCACGCTGCGCACCAACCTCGCCTTCTATTACACCAAATATGACAATAAGCAGGAAGAGGTGGTGCAGCCCTCGCCCCCGGGTTCGTCGAGCCCGCAGGAAACGGTCGTGCGCAATGCCTCTTCGGCCGACATCAAGGGGTTTGAAGCCGAAATCATCGCGCAGATGACGGATTCTTTCAGCTTCAACGCTTCGTTCAGTTACACTGATGCCAAATATAAGAATTTCTTCAACGACATCGTCGGCCTGACGCCCGGCAGCCCGGCCGACGGCATTGCGGACGATGTGTCGACGCTGACGCTGCGCCGCGCGCCCAAATATCAATGGTCGGCGGGGCTCAACTATTCGAAGGAAATCGGCTCGGGCCGCTTCGATGCGTCGACGCTGCTGCGGTATCAGAGCAAATATGTGACCTGCATCGCGCCGAACCGCCCGGTCGTCCCGGGCGCGGTGACCAACGACAATCGCTGCTTCACCGAGGATCGCGAAAATCTGTCGGCGCAGATCGGCTACACCTTCCTGCTTGGCGACGATCGCGAAGTCAGCCTGGCGTTGTTCGGCCGCAACCTCACCAACCACAAGGGCCTGTCGTCGACCCTGCCGGTCGCGGGTCTCTTCACCTTCGGCGCAGCACAGGCGCCGCGCACCTACGGGGTCGAGCTCGGCTTCCGTTTCTGACGAAGATACGGCCCCGCCACGGGCACGGCGGGATCGCAAGGGGGAACCCAAAAAAGGGGGACGGGGGGCGGCGCAATGCACCGCCCCTTGTTCGATGATCAGAGGGATTCACGATGACGCAGGCCTTTTTCGACCACCCTTTTCTTTCGGGGCATCACCAGCCCGTGCGGTTCGAGGCGACCGCCCCTGACCTGATCGTCGATGGCGAGATTCCCGACGATCTGGTCGGCGTTTTCTACCGCAACGGTCCCGAGCCGCTCTATCCGACGCGCGAGGGCGAGTATCACTGGTTCGACGGCGACGGCATGGTCTATGCCTTTCATATCGAAGGTGGCCGCGCGTCGATGCTCAACCGCTGGGTGCGGACCGAGAAGTTCGAGATGGAGAAGGCCGCGGGCAAACGCCTTTTCGGCCTGTTCGGCAATCCGATGACCGCCGACCCGTCGACGCAGGGAAAGCGATACAACACCGCCAACACCAATATCATCGTGCATGGCGGCAAGCTGCTCGCGCTGATGGAGGGCGCGCCCGCGGTCGAGCTCGATCCGCGCACGCTCGAGACGCTGGGCGAGGAACATTATGGCGGGACGATCACCACGACCTTCTCCGCCCATCCCAAGATCGACCATCATACCGGCGAACTCGTCAATATCGGCGCGATGATCAACGGCCCGATGGGCGCCGCGCAAATTCGTTATGACGTGATTGCTGCCGACGGCAGCGTGCGCAAGGCCGAGCTGATCGACATGCCGCACAATGCGTTGATGCACACGTTCTTTCTGACCGAAAACTGGGTCGTCTTCCCGGTGATTCCGATCGACGTCGATCTCGGCCGGTTCATGAAGGGCGGCCCGATGACCGCGTGGGTCAACAATCGTCCGACCAAATTCGCCGTGATGCCGCGCGAAGGATCGGCGAGCGATGTGCGCTGGTTCGATTACGAGCCGCGCCACATGTTCCACGAGCTCAACGTCTGGGAACAGGATGGCAAGATCATCGCCGATGTCGCAGCGGCAAACGGGACAGCGCTGTTCCCCGACGAAACGGGCGTGAAACGGACGCACGGCGACACGCAGCAGAGCCTGCGCCGCTGGACGATCGATCCGCGCACCAATTCGGGGGGCAGCTGGATCAAGGAAGAGACGCTCAACGACCGCGATATCCAGTTTCCGCGTCCCGACGACCGCTTCGTCACGCGCGCGTCGCGGCACAGCTTTGCCAACATCAACCTCAACAGCCGCGACGGGCGTGCCGAAGGGATGGACGGCGTGCTGCGTTTCGACACCGTCAGCGGCACCGAAGATGTTTATCACTTCGGCAACGGCGCCTCGTGCGGCGAACTGATTTTCGCTCCCAAAGTGGGCGCGCAGGGCGAAGGCGATGGCTATGCGATGACGCTCGTTCACCGTGCCGGTGCAGCGACGAGCGAACTCGCGATATTTGCCGCGCTCGACATTGCAGCGGGACCGATCGCGACGATCCAGGTCCCCTTCCGCGTGCCGTCGGGTTTCCATTGCAATTTCTATGCTGCGGACTCCAGTCTCTATCGGCAGGCGCTGGGCGAAGCAGCATAAACCACCGTCGTCATTGCGAGGAGCGAAGCGACGCGGCAATCCAGCTTGGCGTAAACCGCTCTGGATTGCTTCGCTTCGCTCGCAATGACGGTGTTAGGCAGGAGCTAAGAGCAGGTGGAACCCAAGGTCGCAGCATTTGAACGGGTCGCCGATGTCGCGCGACGGAACGCCCGCGAGCGGCCCGACAAGATCCTGTTCCATTTCGAAGGGCGCGCCACGCGCTACGACGAATTTGACGCGAACAGCAGCCGGGGCGCGAACGCGCTGATCGCGCTCGGGCTGAAACCCGACGACCGCGTCGCGTATCTTGGCAAGAACAGCGATATCTATTTCGAGCTGGTGATGGCGGTCGCCAAGGCAGGCGGCGTGATGACGCCAGTCAACTGGCGGCTCGCGGTTCCCGAGATTGCGTGGATCATCGACAATTGCGGCGCGCGCATCCTGTTCGTCGGCCCCGAGTTCACCGACCTAGTCGCTGCAAACCGCGACGCTTTTCCGGGCGTGGAGCATGTGATCGCCACCGAAGGCGCCGCAGGCGGCTTTGCCGATTATCGGACCTGGCGTGACAGCTTCGCCGACACCGACCCCGACGTGCCGCGCGGCACAGCAGACGCGGTGATCCAGATGTATACGTCGGGCACCACCGGCAAGCCGAAGGGCGCGGTGCTCACCAACGGGTCGGTCTTGCGATCGAAACTCGACCGCGACCCCGCGCTGCAAGCCGATTGGGAACGCTGGGAAGCCGATGATGTCGGGCTCGTCGCGATGCCCTGCTTTCATATCGGCGGCACCGGCTATGGCATCACCGTGATGACCAATGGCGCGACGGGGGTGATCACGCGCGAATTCGATCCGGGCGGGGTACTCGACCTGATCGAAGCTTATGGCATCTCGAAAATCTTCATGGTGCCCGCAGCGATGCAGATCATCGTCAATCAGCAGCGCGCGCGCGACGTCGATTTTTCGCGCCTCCGCCATATCGCCTATGGCGCCTCGCCGATCCCGCTCGACCTGCTGCGCCAGTGCATCGACATCTTCCAGTGCGGTTTCGTCCAGATGTACGGAATGACCGAGACGTCGGGAACGATCGCCGCGCTGCCGCCCGAAGATCATGACCCGGCGGGCAACGAGCGGATGCGGTCGGTCGGCAAGCCGCTGCGCGGCGTCGAAATGCGCGTGATCGACGCCGACGGCAACCCCCTGCCCCCGCGTGAAATCGGCGAGATCGCGATCCGGACGCAGGCCAATATGCGCGAATATTGGGGCCGCCCCGAAGCGACCGCGGAGACGATCGACCGCGACGGCTGGCTACGCACCGGCGACGCCGGCTACACCGATGAGGACGGCTATTTCTACCTCCACGACCGGGTGAAAGACATGATCATCTCGGGCGGCGAGAATGTCTATCCGGCCGAGGTCGAGAATGCGATCTACGGCCACCCCGCGGTCGCCGACGTTGCGATTGTCGGCGTTCCCGACGACAAATGGGGCGAAGCGGTGAAGGCCTGCGTCGTGCTGCGCGACGGTGCGAGCGCCGATAGCGCCGACATCATCGGCTGGGCGCGGACACGGATTGCGGGCTACAAGTGCCCCAAGTCGGTCGACTTCATTCCCGCGCTGCCGCGCAATCCGTCGGGCAAGATCCTCCGCCGCGAACTGCGTGCGCCCTATTGGGAAGGGCGCGAGCGGCAGATCAGCTAGCCAATCTCGAGACAAAACCCCGTCATTGCGAGCGCAGCGAAGCGATCCAGAGCGTGACAAGCCGCCCTAGATTGCTTCGCTGCGCTCGCAATGACGATGGGATTTATTGCGCCTGCAGCTTCGCCATCGCCGCGCCGACCGCGGCGGCGATATCGCCTTCCTGCGGATTGCCGCGCAGCGCGAGCCCGCCGTTGGGCTGGAGATTCTCTCCCGTCACAAACGCCTCGTCGCTCGCAAGCCACAGGCACGCATTGGCAACATCCTCGGACGTGTTGAGCCGCCCGAGCGGATAACGCGGCAGGAAGGCGTCGACGAGCCCTGGCGTCGCAAAGGCGCCCTGCGTCATCGGCGATTCGGTGAACGCGGGCGACACGATATTTGCGCGAATACCCGCAGCGCCGAAATCATTCGCGACGCAGCGGACCAACGCCTCCGACCCCGTCTTGGTGCCGATATAGGCCGCATGATTGCTGATCGGCGACCGCGTCGTGGCCGACGAAATCTGGATGATCGAGCCCCCGGTCGGATCGTTCGTCAGCATCGCGCCGACAAACGCCTGCAGAAAATGATGCACCCCGGTGAATTGCAAAGCGACGATCGCCGCAAGCTCGTCCTCGGTCACGTCGAGCAGCGGCTTGAGCAGTCCCCAGCCGCTCGCGTTCATCGCAATATCGACCCCGCCCATCGTCGCCTTCGCCGCATCGGCGAGCGCGAAGACCGAGGCCTTGTCGGTGATGTCGCAGAGCGCGGCATGGCCGCCGATTTCGGCGGCGAGCGCGTCGAGGGGTTCCTGCTTGCGTCCCGCGACCATCACCGTCGCGCCCTCGCGGGCAAAGATCCGCGCCGTGATCTGCGCCATATTCCCCGCCGATGCCGCGCCGATGATGACCGCGCGCTTTCCTGCCAGCCTGCCCATAGCGATCTCCTCAGAGTTTCAAGAGTTGCTTGCCGCGGTTCTGGCCGCTGAACAGGCGCTTCAGCGTTTCGGGCGCATTCTCGAACCCATGCTGCAAATCCTCGCGATAATTGAGCCGGCCATCGAGCACGAAGCCTTCGAGCCGCTTGCGAAGCTCTGGAAACTCGTTCGCCCAGTCGAGCACGATGAAGCCCGCCATCGACCCACGGCGAAAGATCAGGTTGAAGTAATTCTGCGGCCCCGCCGGCAGCGTCCCCATCTCGTACCGGCTGATCCCGCCGCACACGGCGACGCGCGCGCCGGTGGCGATCTCGCCGAGCATATCGTTGAGGATCGCGCCGCCGACATTGTCAAAGATGACATTCACGCCGCCGGGGCAATGTTCCTTGATCTGTCCACGGACGTTACCAGCCTTATAATCGATCGCGGCATCATAGCCCGCTTCCTCGACAAGCCAGCGGCACTTGTCCTCGCCCCCCGCTATGCCCACGGCGCGGCATCCGGCGATCTTGGCGAGCTGGCCGACGACCGACCCCGTCGCCCCCGCGGCGCCCGACACCAGCACCGTGTCGCCCGCGACCGGCCGCCCGACCTTGAACAGCCCGCAATAGGCCGTGACACCCGTGGTCCCGAGCACCGATAGCATCGCGGTCGGCGGCAACCGGGTATCGATCTTCACCAGTCCTTCGCCGCTGGAAAAATGCCATTCGGTCCAGCCAGTCGAGCCCATCACCAGGTCGCCGACGGCAAAGCCCGCATGGTTGCTCTCCACCACTTCGCTGATCCCGCTGCCGCGCATCACATCGCCGATCGCCATCGGCGCGACATAGTCGGCGATATTCTCCATCCAGCCCTTCTGCGCGGGATCGAAGCCGAGATAGAGTGTCTTCAAGAGCAGTTCGCCCTCGCCGGGCGCGCCGACTTCGGCCTCGACGAGCCGGAAGTCGCCATCCTCGATTCCGCGCCCGCGCGGATGTCCGTTCAGCAGCCATTGGCGCGATGTCGGCATCGATACTCTCCCCATTATTTGCACCGAAACTGCGCCCGCGCTTGGCCTGCAACCACCGCCAAAAGTGCCAGTCGATTGAAGGGCGCCGAGGCGTAGGGTGTGATCAGGGAGAGAGACGATGCCCGAAGTCCGCCGCAGTTTTTGCCGTTTCTGCCACGCCAATTGCGCGATGCTCGTCACCGTCGACGAAGGCCGCGTCACCAAGGTGCAAGGTGATCCCGACGACCCTGTGTTCGGCGGCTATACCTGTATCAAGGGGCGCCAGCTCGCCGAGGCGCACAATGGCCCGCAGCGGCTGACGGTTTCGCAAAAGCGTGTCGGGGGCGTGTTCGAAGACATATCGATGACGAATGCACTCGACGAGGTCGGCGCGAAACTGGCGGCGATCGTCGCCGAGCACGGCCCCCACGCCGTCGCCGTCTATGGCGGTACCTACGCCTTCCAGAACAGCGCCGGGGTCGGCAGCGCGATGTCCTTCGCGCAGGGGCTCGGCACGCGCAACATCTACACTTCGGTGACGCTCGACCAGCCTGCGAAGGTCTATACGACGATGCGTTACGGGAGCTGGATGGGCGGGATGCACACGTTCAGCGAGGCCGACGTCGCCTTTTTCATCGGCAACAATCCGATCGTCTCGCACTATGGCCCGCCGGGCGGCCTGCCCCCCTTCTCGCCCTCGCGGCGCCTGCGCGATGCGCTCGAAGGCGGGCTGAAGCTGATCGTTGCCGACCCGCGGCAGAGCGACGTCGCCGCGCTCGCGCATATCCACCTGCCCGTGCGGCCCGGCGAAGATCCCGCGCTGCTCGCGGGGATCATCCACGTCATTCTGTCTGAGGGGCTCTATGACAAGGCCTTTGTTCAGCGTTACGTCGACGGTCTCGACGAGTTGCAGCGCGCGGTCGCGGGCTTCACCCCCGATGTCGCCGCGGCGCGTGCGGGAGTCGAGGAAGGCCAACTGATCGCCGCCGCGCGGATGTTCGCGAACGGGACCAAGGGCGTCGTCTCGACCGGCACCGGGCCAGAGATGGCGGGCAACGGCACGCTCACCCAATATCTGGTTTCGTCGATCAACATCATCTGCGGGCGCTTCTGCCGTGAGGGCGAGAAAAGCTCGATCCCCCGCGTCTTCACGCCGGTGACGCCGCGCCGCGCGCAGGTCGCGCCGCCGATGGCGCTCTATGGCGAGGGTTTCCCCGCCTCGCGTATCCGCGGCCTGACGCACCTCGGCATGGAAATGCCGTGCAATGTCCTCGCCGACGAAATGCTGACGCCTGGTGAAGGCCAGGTGCGGGCGCTGATCGTCATCGGTGGCAATCCGGTGGTCGCCTTCCCCGATCAGGACAAGATGACGCGCGCGATCGACGGGCTCGAGCTGCTCGTCTCGATCGACGTCAACGCCGAGTCCGCAACCGCGAAACGCGCCGATTACATCCTCGCCCCCAAAATGTGCCTAGAACGCGAGGACATCAGCAATCTCAGCGAATGGTGGTACGAGATTCCCTACGCCCGCTATACCGAAGCTATGATCGAAGCGCCCGATGGGCTGCTCGAGGAGTGGGAGATGCTCTGGGAACTCGCGCACCGCCTGGGCACCGGCATGCCGCTTGCGGGCGGAGCCTGCCCGATGGATCAGCGGCCCAGCAAAGAGACTTTCCTCGACTTGATGGTCGCGGGCTGCTCCGTCGCGCCGAGCATCGTGCGGGCGGATACCGTGGACGGCAAGGCGGTGATCTATGCCGACCGCCACCCGGTGGTCGAGGCAGGCGATCCTGACGCGCCGGGACGCTTCGACCTGACCGCGGGCGCGATGCCCGACCAATTGATCGCCTACGCCGGCGCCGCCCAGCCGACACCCGATTTTCCCTGGCGCATGGTATCGCGGCGCAGCCGGCATCGCTTCAATTCGACGGGGCAGAATCTGCCCGCGCTCCGCGCCAAGCGCACCACGAACCCCGCCTTCCTGCATCCCGACGATCTCGCGCTGATCCCCTGCGCCGACGGCGACACCGTCCGCATCCGGTCGGCGGCGGGCGAAGTCGTCGCGGTCGCGCGCGCTGCCGAAAACATGCGCCCCGGCGTCGTGTCGATGGCGCATGCCTTCGGCGGCCCCGACATCGGCCCCGACGGCGTCCACGAACATGGCGCCTCGACCAACCGCCTCGTCAGCGAGAGCGTCGCTTACGACCCCATCACCGGCCAGTCGCTGCAAAGCGCGATTCCGGTCTCCATCGTCCCGGCCTGAGGAGCCCATATGCCTGACAACCGCCGCTTCCTGCTCGTACGCCGCCCCAATGGCGAACCTGTGCCGGAAGACTTCTCTTTCGTTAGTGAACCCACGCCCGAGCTTGCCGACGGCCAGTTTCTGATCCGCAACCATTATGCCTCGCTCGACCCCGCGATCCGCGGCTGGATGGACGATGCGCCGAGCTATATGCCGCCAATCCCGCTCGGCGATCCGGTGCGCGCCTCGACCATCGGCATCGTCGAAGCGAGCAAGGCCGAAGGTTTCGCGCCCGGCCAGTGGGTGATGGGCCTCAACGGAATCGAGGATTATTCGGTCGGCACAGTCGGCGGCTTCACCCAGCCGATCGACGCCGCACTCGTGCCGTCGGTCACCAATTATCTGTCTGTGCTCGGTGCAGTCGGGATGACCGCTTACTTCGGCTATATCGACGTCTGCGAACCCAAGCCGGGCGATGTCGTGCTCGTTACCGGCGCGGCAGGCGCGGTCGGATCGCTTGTGGGGCAGATCGCGAAGATCAAGGGCGCGAGCAAGGTCATCGGCATCGCGGGCGGACCGGAAAAATGCGCCAAGCTGGTCGAACGCTACGGCTTCGACGCGGCGATCGATTATCGCGGCAAGGATCTTCAGGCACTCACGGAGGCGGTCCGCGCCGAAGCCCCCGATGGCGTCGACATCATTTTCGAGAATGTCGGCGGCGACATCCTCGACGCGGGCCTCAACAATCTGCGCCACGGCGCGCGCATCGGGCTCTGCGGCCTGATCAGCGAGTATAACAGCGTCGAAAAGATCGGTGCGCGCAACATCTGGCAGCTTATCGTCCACCGCGCTTCTATCCGCGGGCTGCTCGTCGCCGATTATATCCCGCGCTTCGCCGAAGGCGGTGCCGAGATGGCGGCGTGGCTGCAACAGGGCAAGATGGTCGCCGACGAGCATATCGACGAAGGTATCGAGAATAGCTTCGATGCCTTCATGCGGCTGTTCGCGGGAAGCAATCAGGGCAAGATGATCCTCAAAATCGCATGAGCGCGCCACGCCGCCTTCTCGTCCTGTCGGGCGGCCATCCCTACGAAGCCGAACCCTTCGCCGAACTGCTCGCGAGCTTCGAGGGCTGGGCGGTCACGCACCTGATCCATCCCGAGGCCGAGACAGCGGTCGCCGAGGGCGCGGCGATCAACGCCGATGCAATTCTCTTCTACGATATGCCCGGATATCGTTTCGAGGGCGGAAAAGCGGCAACGCGGCCGCCTTCTTTCACTTATCGCCGCGCGATCGCCGACTATTTCGCGCGCGGCGGCGGTGCGGTCGCGATGCATCATGCGATCGCGGGCTGGGCCGAATGGCCCGAATGGGCCGAGATGCTCGGCGGACGCTTCCTCTACGATCCCGGCGAGGCGCATGGCGAAACCCATCTCGACTCGGGCTATCGCCACGAGGTCCGCTATGACGCCGTCGTCCTCGATCCCGATCATCCAGTGACCGCAGGTCTGCCGCCGCGCTTTCCGCTCTGCGACGAGCTGTATCTGGCGCCTGTCTGGGGCGCCGCGAAACCCCTGCTCCGCGCCGATCACGCCTTCGTCCGCGACAATTTCTATTCGGCGGCGCAGGCCGTCGCGGGCCGTATGTTCAGCAACGCGGGTTGGGATCATCGCCCCGAAAGCGACGTGATCGCATGGGAAAAGCCGGTGGGCGCAGGCTGCCTCGTCTATCTCCAGCCGGGCGACGGACCCGCCGCCTATGCCGATTCGAACCTTCGACGGCTGCTTGCGAATGCGCTCACCCATGTCGCCGCCGGCCCCAACCACTCCTAACGAAATTGTGCATCGCGCGCGCGGAGCGGCTGCATATAGTTGCGCGTATAAAGAGAAGAACGAGGGAAGAGGCGCGTGAACGATATCGCCGCAAGCAGTTTTTTCGACCCGCAAGTCATCGCGGACCCGTTCGACTATTATCGAGCCTGGTTGCCCAAAAGCCCCGTCGTGCAATTGTCGGAGGGGATGTTCCTCGTCCTTTCCTATGATCTTTGTGCGCAGGCGACGGGTGACGTCGAGACATTCTCGAACAATTTTCAGGGCACGTTGTCGGGCGCGATGGCCGAGGACGGCGATGTCGCCGCAATTCTCGCCGAGGGCTGGCCGCAGGTCGATACGCTGCTGACCGCCGACCCGCCGACACACACGCGCTTCCGCAAGCTCGTCAACCTCGCCTTTTCGATGAAGCGCGTCGCCGCGATCGAGGAGGATATGCGCGGTGTCGTCATCGACCTGATCGAGAAGATGGCAGACGCCAAGGATTCCGGGCGCGAAACCGATTTCGTCCGCGATTTCGGCATCCCCCTGCCCGTCGCGATGATCGCGAGCCAAATCGGCATGGAGGGCGACCTCGACCGCGTGAAGCGCTGGTCCGACGCCTTCGTCGATCGGCTTGGCCGAATGATCCCCAAGGACCGCGAGCTCGAATGCGCGCGCGAAGTCGTCGAGTTCCAGCATTATGTGAAGGCAAAGATCGACGAACGCCGCGCCAATCGCACCGACGACCTGCTATCCGACCTTGTCCATGCCGAGGTCGATGGCGAACGACCGCTCGAGGATGCCGAAATCCTTTCGATCATGCAGCAGTTGATGGTCGCGGGGAACGAGACGACGACTTCGGCGCTCGCGGGCGGGCTGCTCCAGCTCATCGAAAATCCCGACCAGATGGCAAAGGCGGTCGCCGCCGCAGATGAAGGAAATGAGCGCGCGATCATCAACCTGGTCGAAGAGGTGCTGCGCATCGAAAGCCCGACCGCGGGCATGTGGCGCATGGTGCTGAAGGACGCCGAGCTTGGCGGGGTCAAAATCCCGAAGGGCGCGATGGTCCAGCTTCGCTATGCCGCAGCGAACCGCGACCCCGCCAAATATCCCGACCCCGACCGGTTCGATATGGAACGCGCCAATGCGCGCAGCCATCTCGCCTTCGGCAAGGGCATCCATATGTGCGTCGGCAATATGTTGAGCAGGAAGGAAATGGCGGTCGCTTATTCCGAACTGCTGAAGCGCCTCACCGACTTCAGCCTCGCCGACGGCCACACGCCGAGCTGGCCGCCGAACATGCTGCTGCGTGGGCTCACCGCCCTGCCGATCACATTCGGGCGCCGCGTATGAATTTCGATCTCGACGAAGACCAGCAGCTCACGCGCGACATGATCGGGCGCTTTCTCGGCCCGGTCGACGTCGCCGCGCGACACGCGATGCGCAAAGGCGAAAACGGCTATTCGCGCGCGCGTTGGCAGGACATTGCCGATCTCGGCCTGCTCGCGCTCGCCGCTCCACAAGCGATGGGCGGCATCGGCGGGACGATGGTCGATCTGGCACTCGTCGCCGAGGCGCTGGGCAAGGGGGTCGCGATCGATCCCTGGCTTGAGAACGGCGTGCTGCCCGTCCGGCTTGCCGCGGCTGCGGGCGATACGGCTCTGGTCGCCGACCTGATCGTCGGCACGCAATTCGCTGCGGTCGCCTTTGCCGAACCCGCGCGCCGATATGAAACCGAAGCCGTAGGCACCAGGGCGGAGGGTGGCCAGATCGTCGGGGCGAAGACCTTCGTCCTCGGCGCACCGCTCGCCGATACGCTGCTCGTTACCCTTGCCGGCAACAAGGTGGCCAGGATTAGGAAGGGCGCTGCCGGCATCGTGCAGCAGGACTATCCGGTCATCGACGGTTCGAACGCCGCCACGTTCGACCTGCATCGCTCCCCGGCCGAAATCCTCGACCTGCCGAAGGCCAAGTTCGAGCGCGTGATCGGGGACGTTCGCATGCTCGCCGCCGCCGAAATGGTCGGGCTTGCGCAGACGATGTTCGACGACACGCTCGCCTATGTCGGCGAGCGCCAACAGTTCGGCGCCGCGATCGGCAGCTTCCAGGCACTCCAGCACCGCCTCGTCGAATGCTATGCCGCGCTAGAACAGGCGCGCTCGATGATGCTGCGCACCGCGATGCTCGACCCGACGACCGAGGACGCGAACTGGCCGCGGATCGCCGCGGGTGCCAAGGCCTTCGTCGGCGAAGCGGCGACACGGATCGGGCTCGAAGCGGTGCAGATGCATGGCGGGATGGGCCAGACCGACGAGCTGGCGATCGGCCATGCGCTAAAGCGGGTAATGCTGCTCGACAAATTGTTCGGCGACCAGGATCATTGCCTGCGCAGCTTTGCGAGAGCCGCATGAGCGCGCTTGCCCCCATCGCGCCGGGCCTGTGGACCGACGAGGCCGAACCGCGGCTGATCGGCGCGCGCCGCGCCGATGGCGAGATCATCTTCCCCGTTCCCGGTGGCGACGCCGCGGCACTTGTCGAGCCCGTGGCGCTGTCGCGCAAGGGGACGCTCTGGTCGTGGACCACGCAAGGCTTCGAACCGAAGGAGCCGTACAGCGGCCCGCAACCCTTTCAGCCCTTCCTTATCGGCTATGTCGAACTGCCCGGCGAGGTGATCGTCGAAACGCGGATCGTCGATGCCACTGCCGCCGACCTCGTCATCGGCATGCCGATGGAGTTCGCCGTCGTCCCCTTCGACGACGCGCGGTCGACCTATGCCTTCCGTCCGGAGCGCCTGCCATGAGTGACGACGTCCATATCATCGGGGCGGGTATCCATCCCTTCGGCCGTACCGACGGTCGCTCGGGGCGCGATCAGGGTGTGTTCGCCGTACGCGAAGCACTTGCCGATGCCGGGATCGAATGGAGCGACGTCGAATTCGCCTATGGCGGATCGGCCGCGGCGGGGTCCGCCGACATCATGGTCAACGAACTTGGTCTGACAAGCGTGCCCTTCATCAACGTCGCGAATGGCTGTGCGACCGGGGGCAGCGCGCTGACCGCTGCGCGCAACGCCATCGCGGCGGGGGCGTGCGACATCGCGCTCGCGGTCGGCTTCGACAAGCATCCGCGCGGCGCCTTCAATGCCAAGCCCGCCGAATATGGCCTGCCCGAATGGTATGGCGAGACGGGCATGATGCTGACGACGCAATTTTTTGCGCTCAAGATCCAGCGCTACATGGCGCTCCACGGCATCAGTCGCCGCACGCTTGGCCTCGTCGCCGAAAAGGCATTTCGCAACGGCACGCTCTGCGACCATGCCTGGCGGCGATCGCCCGTCGATCTCGATACGATCCTGAACGCGCCGATGGTCAACGATCCGCTGACCAAATATATGTTCTGCTCGCCCGCGGAGGGCGCGGTCGCACTTGTGCTCGCCAGCGGCAAAAAGATACGCGAACTGGGCTCCGACGCAGTGCGCATCGCCAGCGTCGCCTTCCGTACCCGCCCCGAAGGGTCGTTCGAGGTGTTCGCGCCGTCGATCAGCGTCAATGGCGGCGGCAAGCCGACCCAGATTGCCAGCAAGGCGGCGTTCGAAATGGCGGGTATCGGCCCCGAAGATGTTTCCGTCGCGCAATTGCAGGACACCGAGAGCGGCGCCGAAATCATGCACATGGCCGAGAATGGCTTCTGCGCCGACGGCGAGCAGGAACAATGGCTGGCCGAGGGCTGGAGCGAAATCGGCGGCAAGATGCCGGTCAACACCGACGGCGGCTGCCTCGCGTGCGGCGAACCGATCGGCGCGTCGGGCCTCAGGCAAGTTTACGAAAATACGGTGCAATTGCGAGGCCGCGGCGGCGGGCGGCAGGTGCCGAACGACCCGAAGGTCGGTTACTCTCATGTCTATGGAGCGCCCGGCCTGTCGGCGGTGGCGATCCTTGAACGTTAGTGGACTTATGGATCTAGACCTTACCAAGGACGAACTGGAATTTCGCGAGGAGGTCCGCGACTTCCTCCGCACCTCGCTCCCGGCCCACGTCCGCGACGGCGCCAGGCGCACGCCCGGCGTGTTCGTCGAACCCGACATTGGCCTGGTCTGGCACCGCATCCTCAACGACAAGGGCTGGGTCGCCTATCATTGGCCCCAGGATTGCGGCGGTACCGGCTGGACGCCGATGCAGCGCTATATCTTTGAAAAGGAATGCGCGATCGCGGGCGCGCCGGCGCTGTCGGTACTCGGCCTTCGCCTCGTCGGTCCGGTGATCTGCGCCTTTGGGACGCAGGAGCAGAAGGACCGTTTCCTGCCCGCCATCCGCGCCGGCACCGACTATTGGTGCCAGGGCTATTCCGAACCGCAGAGCGGCTCCGATCTCGCCTCGCTCCGTACCCGCGCGCGGCGCGACGGCAACGAATATGTCGTTGACGGGTCGAAAATCTGGACCACCCACGCGCATCACGCGAACTGGATCTTCTGCCTCGTCCGTACCGACGGCGAGGTGAAGAAACAGGCGGGCATCAGTTTCCTGCTGATCCCGATGGACCAGCCCGGCGTCACCGTCACCCCGATCATCACGATGGCGGGCGATCATGAGGTGAACCAGGTCTTCCTCGACGGCGCTCGCACGTCGGTCGACAATCGCATCGGCGAAGAAGGACAAGGCTGGACGATCGCGAAATTCCTGCTCGAAAACGAGCGTGGCGGATCATTCCACGCGCCGCGGCTGATCCGTGCGATCGACCATCTCGAACAGCTCGCGGGCGTCGCGCCGAGCGGCCATAATGGCACTCTCGGCGGCGACATCCAGATTGCGACACGCATAGCGAAACTGCGACTCGAAGCCGAAGCGCTCGAAACCACCGAGCTTCGTATCCTCGCCGACATTGCGAAAGGCCGCCCGGCCGGTCCGCAGACCTCGCTCGTCAAGCTGCTGTCGTCCGAAATCCATCAGCGTATCGACGGGCTCGCAATGGACCTGCACGGCTATGACGGGCTGCAATTACCGACCGTGCGCCCGCTCTATGGCAACGAAGCGCCGCCCGCGATCGGCGACGAGGACGCGCAGGTCGCGGCCGCCCGCTATCTCAACAGTCGTGCCTGGACCGTCTTCGGCGGTTCGAGCGAAGTCCAGAAGAACATCATAGCAAAGACGGTGCTACGCCTATGACACATGCATTGCGACTTGCCGATCAGTGTGAAATAGTCCCGCCTATGGGAGAAAAGGCAGTCAAACTGCCGGACGACGGGTTCGCACCACCAATGAATGCCCGGGCGCTCGTCGAAGCGGTAACGGTCCGCAGCGTGGAGGATATCCACGATGCGGCGGTTGTGCTGCGCGATTATGCCGCATCGCATGGCCTCCGCGCCGCGCTCTGTGACGATATCGCGTCCAAGGAAACGATGGTCGACGCCGATGGCGCGGTACTTGCCGCCGACCTCTTCGGATGGCTCGGCGATGGCGAGCGCTGGTGGGAGGACCATAGGCTGGCCCTCCATTCGCCCCTACCGCGCTCGTGCCGCTATGAGAGCGAGCCTTTCTGGTGCAACGGCGACGGGTTCCGTACGGCGAACCCCAACCCCTATCTCGACGACATTAATCTCGCGCGCTATTTTGCCGCGAACGAACGCTACAAGGCCGCGATCGTCGTCCCGGTCCACCTGCCTTTCGGGCAGATTTCCGCCAACAGCTATCATCCGATGGATCATACCATCACCGACCTGACCGACCAGTTCGCCGAGATCGGGCACATATTGGGTGCAGGCACGCGGCGCTTCATCGCAGGCTATGCCTCGGCGATGCGAACCAAGCGGCGTATTCCGTCGGACTGCGAACTGTCGAAGCGCGAGGTCGAGTGCCTGCGCTGGGCCGCAATCGGCAAGACCGACCGCGAGATCGGGATGATCATTTCGTTGAGCCACGCGACCGTGCGCTATCATGTTCACCGCGCGGGCGAAAAGCTGAACTCGGTCAACCGCGCGCAAACGATCTTCAAGGCCGGGCAACTCGGCTATCTCGGCGCAAACAGCTAAAACGCGCTTCTTTTTAAACGCGTCATTGCGAGGAGCGAAGCGACGCGGCAATCCAGATTGGCGTAAACCGCCTGGATTGCTTCCCCCGGCTTTCGCCGGGGTCGCAATGACGATGCTTTTCGCCGAACTTAGCCCAAAGACCGTAGCGGCTCGCTGCCATCCCAGCCTTTCGCCGCCTCGCGCATCATTGCAAACAGTTCGCGCGTGCCCGCCTGCGGTTCGAGCAGTTCGACCAGCGTCCCTGGCCCAGTACCGGGATCGGCATAAATCACCCCGCCGGTTTCGCCGACCGGCGCCTCGAAAATAATCTCTGCCCCGACCTCGCCGCAGCGCGTCCGTGCTTCGGCGATCGAGTCGACCAACACGCACACATGGTGCAGCCCCTCGCCCACCGCATACTCACCGCGATAAAGTGATTTCGCGTCATTCTCGGGCCGGATCAGCTCGATCTGCATGTCGCCCCAATAGCCGAGCGCCATGGTGAACATCGGATCGCTTGCCTCGCCGCGATAGCGCCCGCCGGGAAGCGACACATTGGGCAGGAGAAAGAAGGGACCGGCGCCCATCACCTCGGTCCAATGCCGGACCGCCGCGTCGAAATCGGACGGTACAAAGGCTAGCTGCATGATGTCGCCGAGCGATGCGAGCGTTCCTGGTCCGGCCATGTCTCTCCCCTCGAACATGTCTGTCCCCTCAAAAGCGATAGCGCACAAGCGCCGGGCTTTGTGCGATAAGCCTTTCGAGACCCGGAGTCATACTGGGCAAAATGTGAGGGAGTGCCATGGCCGAGTCCGATCCGAAGATCGCACCGCAGGACTGGTTCGCCGTCCGCAAGCGCAATGCGCGCGCGGGCCTGCGCAAGCTGGTCGCGATCGTCGCCGAGAACCGCACCGACCGCGCGGAGGCGCCGCTGCCGCTGCACAAGTCCATCTATATGAGCGAAGCGCGCAACGCCGCCGAGATGGAGCATATTTTCCGGAACGAGCCGATCGTCGCGGGACTTTCAGGCGACATTCCCAAGACCGGCGACACGCTCGTCTTCGACTCGGTCGGCCCGTCGATCCTCGTCACGCGCGGCAAGGACGGCGTCGCGCGCGCCGTCCTCAACATGTGTACGCATCGCGGCGCGAAGCTGGTCGAGGAGAAGGAACCGTGGCAGGGCTCGCGACCGCGCCTTGTCTGTCCCTTCCACGCCTGGACCTTCGACCCCGCCGGGCAGCTTGTCGGGCAACCGGGCAAGGAAGGCTTCGCGAATTGCGAGATCGGCGCGCGCAACCTGATCGAACTCCCCTGCGCCGAGCATCTCGGGCTGATCTTCGTCCGTGCCAATCCCGATGGCGAGCCAATCGACGCGGCGGCGCATCTCGGTGATTTCGGTCCGGTGCTGGCGCAGCTCGAACTTCACCGCGCCGAACCGGTGAAGAAGGGCATATTGACCGCCGATTCCAACTGGAAATTCGCGCTCGACACTTATGGCGAGGGCTATCATTTCAAGATGCTCCACGCCTCGACCATCGGCGGCACGCACTATAGCGACCGCAATGTCTATGAACCGATCGGCCGCCACCACCGCGTCAGTTTCCCCGACCTTTCCATCGGCAATCTCGTCGGCAAGGACGAGAGCGAATGGCCCGAAACCGATTATGGCGGGGTCCATTATCTCTTCCCCAACACCGTTATCTTCTTCGGCGCGGTGACGCCGGGCGTCTATTTCACGCAGGTCTTTCGCCTGTTCCCCGACGGCGCGGGCAAGATGTTCTGCCAGTTCGCGGTCTATGCGCCCTTCGGGGTCGAGAACGAGCAGCACCGCGCGATGTGCGAGCTGGCCTATGACGCGACCGCCACGGTCGTGCAGACCGAGGATTATCGCGTCGCGAGCAGCGGTTATTCGAACCTGATGACCGCGCCCGACGACTTCCGCGTCGTGCTCGGCGCGAATGAGCCCGCGCTGCACGGCGTCCACCGCTCGATCGCCGCGGCATGCAAGATGCCGCTCGACCAGATCGCCTGACCCTTTCGGAGTATCAGATGAACGACCTTTCGCCTCCCCAGGACCAGACCCGCGACGACCGCTGCCCGGGCACCAGCTACACCGACATGCTGAATGCCGATACGCGGCGCGTTCCCGACTATCTGTTCGCCGAGTCCAACCAGGAACTCGGCGACGAGCCGATCGCGATCGAGCGTTATGTCAGCGAGGACTGGGCCAAGCTTGAGCGCGAGAAGATGTGGCCGAACATCTGGCAATTCGCGGCCCGCGAAGAGGATATGCCGAGCCCCGGCGACACGGTCGTCTATGACATCAACGAAAAGAGCATATTGCTCGTCCGTCAGAAGGACCTCTCGATAAAGGCCTTCTACAACGTCTGCCTCCACCGCGGCCGCAAGCTGCGTACCGAAAGCGGTCCCGCAGTGCACCTGCGTTGTCCATTCCACGGCTTTTCCTGGCACCACGACGGCCGTTTCAAGGAAGCGCCGTGCGCGTGGGACTTCAAACATCTCGACGACAAGGACATGAGTCTGCCCGAGTTGAAGGTCGACCGCTGGCAGGGTTTCATCCTGGTTACCGAGAACCATGATCTGCCGAGCTTCCGCGACTGGGTTGGCCCCGGCGTCGAACATTATGACAATTGGCGGCTCGACGAATGCCATACCGCGGCCTGGGTCGGCCGCGTTATCCCCGCCAACTGGAAGGCGGTTGCCGAGGCGTTCATGGAAGCATGGCACAGCATCGTCACGCATCCACAGATTCTGGGCTTCACCGCCGACGCCAACACGCGCTACGACCTTTATGGCGATTTCCTGAATCGCGCGATTACGCCGGCAGGCGCGATGTCGCCGCATATCAAGGGCAAGGATCAATTCTATGTCCTGAAATCGCTCGAGGAGTTCATCGGCGGCGGCGACAGCCGCGCGCGGCGCGCGACCGGCGACCCGGCCGACCTGAAGGGTTTTGACGCCGACGATCCGATGCTCGCGCGCAAGGTGCTCGCACAGGCGAACCGCGACGCCTTTTCGGCGATGAACGGGCATGATTATTCGAACGCGACCGACAGCGAGATGCTCGACAATTTCACCTATAACGTCTTCCCGAACTGGGCGCCGTGGGGCGGGCTGGTGCCGAACATCGTCTATCGCTGGCGGCCGTGGGGCGACACGGACCACAGCCTGATGGAGGTCCGCATCCTGATGCGCACACCCAAGGGCGAGAAGGCTCCCAAGTCAGCACCGATGCACCTGATCCCTGATGACCAGCCGTTCGCCAGCGCCAGCCACCTGATCGGCGCCGCGCTAGCGGGTGTGTTCGATCAGGATATGGAAAACCTCCCCTATGTTCAGGAGGGAATGAAATCATCGCCCAATGGCGTGATCGAACTCGGCCATTATCAGGAAAGCCGGATCCGGCATTTCCATCGCACGCTGGGGAAATATGTGGGCGGGCAGTTGCCGTGAACATCCGCGTCATTGCGAGCGTAGCGAGGCAATGACGAATTAGGCGGGAACCTTCACCGGCGACCAGTCCTGCCGCGTGGCCCACTCCGCAAAAGGCGTCGGCGTCACGCCGAGCAACCGCGCCGCCGGCACCGTATCGAGCGACACCGGCGACACCGGCTGATCGTTGTACCAGCGATAGAATTTCGCCATCCCGTCATAGATGCTCGCCGGCTGCACCTCGCGCGAGCCGGTCACGAGTTCGCTCATCCGCGCCGCAAATTCATCGGGCGACAGGCTCTGAAACCGCACCGAACGCCCTGCCGCGGCGCTCAGCCGCTCGGCGACCTCGGCCCCCACCAGCGCCTCCGGCCCGCCCACCGCGATCCGGTCGGCAATCAGATCCTCGTGCAGCAGCGCGGAGACCATATAGGCCGCGACATCCTCAAGGCAGACCCAGCTTATCTTCAGCGTCTCGGCCGCTGGATAGGCAAAGATCCCGCTGTTCACGATCGCGGGCCGCGACCAGATGCGGGTGATGTTGTCCATGAACACCATCGGCTCGATGATCACGTAAGGAACGCCGCTGTCGTGGATCGCGCGCTCGATATCGCGCCGTCCGTCGTGCGCTGAGAGGTCGAGGTCGTGATCGGCAACGAAGCAACTTGTGTTGAACACGATCTTCTGCAGCCCCGCCGCGCGCGCCGCCGCCGCAATGTTGCGTCCCATCGTCGCGGCGCGGTCGCGGTCGAATTCGAACGGCAGATGCATCGCCAGTGCGTCCTGCCCTTTGAAGGCTGCGGTCAGGCTGGCGACATCATAGAGATCGGCGGCCACCTCGAGCACATCGGGATGCGGTGTCGCCGCCATCGCGCCCGCGCGGCGCACGCCGGCGGTCGGTTCTAGCCCCCTCGCCTTCAACGCGGTCAGCAGGGGAATGCCCTGATCAGCCGGGGCGCCAAGAACGAGAATTTTCTTCATGCCGCACCCTCCAATTGCTTCGCCGAAACGCGCGCGGCGTGCCGTCCGGCGAGATAGCCAAACACCATTCCCGGCGCGATCGTCCCGCCGGGGCCGCCGTAAGTCATGCCCATGGCCGAGGCCATGACGTTGCCCGCGGCATAAAGCCCCGCAATCGGCCCGCCGTCGACACTCAGAACCTGCGCATTGACGTCGGTTTGCGGTCCACCCTTCGTACCGAGCGCGCCGCTCTTTATCTCGACGGCAAAGAAGGGCGCCTTGCCGACCGGGCCGAGCGTCGCAGCGGTCGAGCCGCGACCGCCGGGATCGCCCCACCATTGGTCATGCGCAGCATCGCCGCGCCCGAAATCGGGGTCGCGCCCGGTCGCGCAATGATCGTTGAAGCGCTCGACCGTCGCCGCCAGCGCATCGGCATCGATGCCCAGCCGCTGGGCGAGTTCGGGCAGGCTTTCGGCGCGGATCGCCCATTGCGGCGGCGCAACCCCGCGCTCGCCGCTGATCATGCCAAAGCCGAAGCGGTCGATATATTGCTGGTCGAAGATCAGCCAGCACGGCAGGTTCGCATAATCGAAGGCGCTCACGTCCTGGTCGTGAAACGCCGCGCCGATCGCATTATAGTTGGCGGCTTCGTTGGTGAAGCGCTTGCCCGCGCGATTGACCATGATCGAATGCGGCAGGCTGCGCTGCCCCGCGACCAGCGTCTTGCCCGTCGAGCTTTCGCTTTCCGGCACCTCGGCGACCGGCATCCACCACGCCTCGCGCATATTGCCGAGCATCGCGCCGACGCGCATCGCCATTTTGAGCCCGTCGCCGCTATTCGTCCGCGGGCTCAGCGGATGCGTCATCGGGCCGCGAAGAAAGGCGCGGAGCAGATCCTTGTCCCATTCGAAGCCCCCGGTCGCGAGGATCACCGCATCGGCGGCGACCGCGATCGGCCCATCGGGCGTCTCGAACGCCGCCCCGGCGACGCGCTCCTCGTCCATCAGTAGGCGCACCGCGCGATGGCCGGTTTTCGGTTCGATACCGCGATCGAGGCAGGCGCGCAGCAAGCGGCCGACAAGCGCCTGCCCGCTGCCGCGCAGATCGGCGTCGATCCGGCGCTGCAACTCCTCCGCCGTCAGCGGCTGCGGCTTCGCCTGCCCCAGCGGCGTGTCATAGATCGAGAAATAGGGCATGGGATAATAAGGCGAGAGCGTGACCTTGTCGGCCCAGTCGCCCAGTTCTTGAAACGAATAGAGCGGGCAATCGAGCGAACGCCCACCATGCGGCATCCCGCCCGGGAATTCGGCATGGTAATCGGGAAATTCGGGGATCGGCCGGAACTGCACCGGCGTATTCGCTTCGAGGAAAGCTACCATCTCGGGTCCATGATCGAGGAAGGCCTCGATCATATGCTGCTGCATCAGCCCGTGCGACATCGACATCAGATAGGTCAGCGCCTTTTCGCGGCTGTCCTCGACGCCCAGCGTCGCTTCGTGATGATTGTTCGGAATCCAGATCATCCCGCCCGACCAGGCGGTGGTCCCGCCGACCTGATCGCCCTTTTCGAACAGCGACACGCGCGCGCCGGCTTCATGTGCGGCGATCGCGGCGGTGAAGCCCGCCCCGCCGGTGCCGAGGACGATGACGTGCGGCGCTTCGCTCATATCTATGCCTTCAACTGCTCGACCATATGCGCGGTGTCGAAATAATGGATGCGCATCGACGCCATCTTGCCCGCGTCGTCGAATTCGGTGACTTCGGCGATATGCGTCTCGAACCGTTTGCCGCTCGATTTCGCGGTGACGGTGAAATGGAGCAGCGCGACGGCATATTTCTCGCCGCCGACCAGTTCCTGCCATTGGACGACCGGGTCCTCCCAATAGCCCATGACATGCGCATAAAGTTTCTGAAGCGCATCGCGCCCGCGCCATTCGCCGCCATAGGGAAGCGAGGTCGGCTCATGGATGACGAGATCGTCCGACATGAAGTCGGCGACCGTGTCCCACTCGCCGCGCGCGACCGCAGCGTACATCGCCTTGCTGGCTTCGAGCGGCGTCATTCGATCGTGCCGACGAGCGCGCCGACCGGATAGACTTCGCCCTCGACCCCCGTCGGGCGGATCGTCCCCGCAACCTGCGCCTCGATCTCGACTGTCGTCTTGTCGGTCTCGACCGTGTAGATGATATCGCCGATCTCGACGCGCTCGCCATCGCCGAACATCCATTCATTGAGCGTCATTTCGGTGGCCGACATGCCGATCTTCGGGATGCGCAATTCCTCCGCCATCGTCGTCACCCCTTCCAATTGACCGCGGCGCGTACCGCGTCGGCGATCGCATCCTTGTTCGGGATCCACGCCTGTTCGAGCGCGTTTGCCATCGGCACCGCCGAAAAGGCCCCGCCGATACGCGTCACCGGGGCTTTGAGCTTGCCGAAGAGTTTCTCATTGAGGCGCGAGGCGATTTCGGCGCCGGTGCCATATTGCTTCACCGCTTCGTGGAGCACGACCGCGCGGCCGGTCTTTTCGACCGACGCGGTCACGGTCGCCTCGTCATAGGGCGCGATGGTTCGGAGATCGATCACCTCGACCGAAATGCCTTCCTCGGCCAGCTTGCCCGCAATTTCGAGCGCGTCGAGCACGGTGCGGCCATAGGTGATGATCGAACAGTCGGTGCCCTCGCGCGTCACTGCCGCCTTGCCGAGCGGGACGATATGCCCCGGCCCCGGATCGTCCGATTTCAGGCCGTAGCAGAGGATATTCTCGATAAAGATCACCGGGTCGTTGCACGCGATCGCCGCGCGCATCAGCCCTTGGGCGTCGGCGGCGTTCGACGGCGTAACGATCTTCAACCCCGCGACATGCGCGAACCAGGCTTCGAGCATGTCCGAATGCTGGCCGCCGAAGCCGACACCGACGCCCGTCGTCGTGCGGATCACCAGCGGGACATTCGTCTGCCCCCCCGACATGAAACGCAGCTTCGCGGCATGGTTGACGATCTGATCCATCGCCACCGTGACGAAGTTCATCAGCATGATCTCAGCGATCGGACGGAACCCCGCGAGCGCGGCGCCGACGCACGCACCGACGATCGCCTGTTCGGAGATCGGGGTGGCACGGACGCGGTTCTCGCCATATTTTTCGGTGAGCCCGGCCGAGATTTTGAATACGCCGCCGCCCTGTTTCGCAGCGACATCCTCACCGAGCAGAATGACGCCTTCATCCTCGGCCATCGCCTCGTCGATCGCGCGGTTGATCGCCTGCGTCATCGTGATCTGCGCGCTCATGCCGCAATCTCCTCTTCGAAGACATCTTTGCGGATTTCCTCCGGCCCCGGCAGCGGACTGTTCGCGGCAAATTCGGCCGCCGCATCCATCTGCGCGTCAAGGTCGGCGACGATCGCGTCGAGTTCGGCTTCGGTAAACTGATGGTCGAGCATCAATTGGCGGAGGCGCGGCAACGGGTCCTCGGCCGCCATTTCGGCGAGATGCTCGGGCGGCATATAGGAGAAGTCGGCGCCGAAGAAATGGCCGAGCATCCGGTAGCACATCGCCTCGATCAGCGTCGGACCTTCGCCCGCCCGTGCGCGCTCGACCGCCGCCTTGGTGGTGTTATACATTGCGATCGCGTCGTTCCCGTCGACCTTCACGCCATTCATGCCATAGGCCTTGGCGCGCGTGACGATCGAATCGACCTTGGTGTGGTCGGCAAAGGCGGTGTGTTCGCCATAGCGGTTGTTCTGACAGAGAAAGATCACGGGCAGCTTCCAGAGCTGCGCCATGTTCATCGCCTCGTGGAATGCGCCGATATTGGTCGCGCCGTCGCCAAAACAGACCATCGTCACCTTGCCATCGCCGCGGTTCTGCGACGCCAGCGCCAGCCCGTTGGCGATCGGCAGTCCCGACCCGACGACGCCGGTGGTCACCATCACGCCGGTTTCGGGGTGGGTGATATGCATCGACCCGCCCTTGCCGCGGCAAGTGCCGCCGACCTTGCCGGCAATTTCGGCAAACAGCGGATTCAGCGGCACGCCCTTGGCGATCTGGTCATGCTGACCGCGATAGGTGGTGACGAGATAATCATCCTGATTGAGCGCCGCCATCGCCGCCGCCGACACCAGTTCCTGCCCGCGCACGGTGTAATAGATCACGGCCAGCTTGCCGGTCATCAACAGCGAGCGGAATTTCTCGTCGGCACGCGCAACGCGCATCGTGCGGGTATAGATGTCGCGCAGCGTGTCGCGGTCGATCGTCGTCTCGGTCATGCAGGCTCTCCGATGCCCATTTGGGGGTTGGCGCTGGCGGCTGCGCTGGGACGGGCGGCAACGCGGCCACGCCAGGCAGCAAGGTTGGTCAATGCGGGATCGAGCGGTTGCCCAACCATCGCGCCGAACTCGACGAAAGAATAAAGCAGGATGTCGGCCAGGCTGAAGCGGTCGCCCGCAAGCCATTGTCCCGCTCCGAGTATCCGGTCGACCTGCGCCAGCCCGTCGGCGGCCAGCCGTTTCAAGTCGGCGGCGGCATCGGGCAGGCAGAGCAGCCGGCTTTGGAACATCGGCAGCCCCTCGGCGCCGCGGAAGCCCGCGGTCATTGGCACGACGACGAGCTGGTCCACGATCCGCACCAGCATCCGCGTCTGCGCGCGCTCCTCAGGCGTTGCTCCGAGCAAGGCATTTCTGCCCAGCGTCTCGTCGAGATATTCGCAGATCGCGACGCTCTCGGCGATGCAGCTCCCGTCGTCGAGTTCGAGCACCGGCGTATGCCCCAGCGGGCTCTTCGCGCAGAAATCGGGCTGGCGGTTCTCGGCCGCCATGATGTCGACGAACCGGCGATCGACCTGCACGTTCGTCTCGGCCAGATACATCAGCACCACGCGCGGATTGGGGCCGAGCGACTGATAAAGTTTCATCGCCCGCGGCCTAGAACTGAACGCGCTTGGTGAAGCCGCCATCGATGACAAGGTGCGCCCCGGTCATATAAGGACAGGCGGGCGACGCCATGAAGACGATGCCCTTCGCGACTTCCTCCGCCTCACCAAAGCGGCCCATCGGCATTTGCGCCAGCGTTGCGTCATACAGCGCCGGGACCGCCGATTTGATGACCTCCCAATTGCCGCCCGGATAATAGATGGCGCCGGGCGACACGATATTGACGCGGATATTCTGCGCCGCGAGCGCCTGGCTCAACTGCGATCCATAGGTGATGAGCGCGGCCTTCAGCGCATTGAACGCCTGCGGCACGATGAAGGTCTCGACCGCCGCAGTCGACGACATGAAGATGATCGATCCTGACCCCGACGCCGCAAGCGCTTCGGTCAGCACTTCGACGCCGTGAACCGCGCCCATGATGTCCATGTCGAGCCCGCGCTGCCAGTCGCCGGTCGCCCCCTGCCCCGAAGAGCTGGCGGTGTGGATGAAAATGTCGCACCCGCCGAGCGTGTCGCGCGCTTTTTCGAGCCAGGCGCGATAGCCGTCGGGATTGTCCGTCATGTCGAACTGTTCGCCCAGCACCTTGCCCGGCCCCGCGGCGTCGATCGCCGCGACCGCCGCGGCAACCTTGTCGGCGTCGCGCGAGAAAAAGGCGACATCGGCGCCCTCGGCCGCGAAAATCTTGAGCGAGGCAAGCCCCAACCCGTGCGCACCGCCGTTGATGATCACCTTCTTACCGGCCAGACCCAGGTCCATCGCATCCTCCTCTCGCTATTTTGAGGGGAGAGTATCGTGCCGGCCGGCGGCGGGACATCAGCAAAAATGGGAGCGGCAGGGTCGGCCGGCTCCGCGGGGGCGCAACTTATAGGCGGTCCATACGGAGCCAAGCCTTGTCGCCGATCCACGCTTTCGACAAGGCCTTGTCTGCGGCGGCCGCTTCCAGCCTGTTCCCTTGGGCGGCCTCGCTGCGGCCGAGTCCGTAGAGCGCCCAGCCATTATTCGGCGTCTGCGCCAGCGCGGCGCGAAAAGCCTCGCTGGCCTCGCCATAGCGCCGCGCGCGGAAAAGTGCCGAACCCAGCGACTGCTTCACCGGATAATACCAATAAGATGGTTCCTGATAGGGAAGCCCGGCCTCGATCGCGATCGCCTGCCGGTAGAAGCCGATCGCTTCGTCGGTACGGCCCATCGCGCTCGCGAAGCGCCCGCGCGCGACGAATTCGGCGAGCGACACCAGATCCCCCGCCGGTACGCCCTGTTCGATCATGGCGTTCATCGCATCCGACGCCCGTATCTTTGCCATCGCCGCGAGTTCGCGGTCGAACGCTTTACGGTTGCGAAGCCCGGCATAGGCAATGCTTCGCGCGAAATGCCGCATCGCAGTAGGATAAGCGAGGCGCGGATCAGGGGCCGGCATCGCCAAAATGGCTTTCGGGTCGGCAAATTGGGCCATCGCAAAATAGGGCGCCGCATCGATCGACTGAATCCACGCGATCTGCGCCGAGGTTGCTGGATCGAGGACGGTTCTAAGCCGCTGTGCCTCGCGAATCGCGGTGCGCATATCGCCCGCCATCTGCGCCGAGGTCACGATGAAATGGATATTGTGCGGATAATAGCCGTAGCGCACGAGCCCGTTGTCGCCGGCGCTGCGGATATATTCCTCGTCGGCGCGCGCGGCCGCGACGTTGACGCGAATCGAGTCCGCATGACGCCCGCGTAGCTGGAAGATATGGCCCGGCATATGAACGAGATGGGCCGCGCTGGGCGCCGCCGGGCTCGCCAGCCGGTCGGCGGCCGCCTCTGCACGTTGCGGGTCGCTCGCTTCCATAAGATGGATGTAGAGATGGTTCGCCTGCACATGGGCGGGGTTGCGGTTCAGCACCGTTTCGACAAGCCGCACGGCTTCGCCGCTCCGGCCGACCGATGTTTTCTTGTCGCTCTCCCAATAATTCCAGGGGCTGGTGTCCATCACCGCTTCGGCAGCGAGCACCGCGACATCGTCATCGGCGGGAAAGCGGCGCGCGACATCGAGCATCGCGTCGGCATAGTTCGCGTCGAGCGCGGCGCGGTCGCTCGCGGGATCGCGCGAATATCGTTTGGCGACGGCTTCGATCAGCGCCCGCTCCATCGGCGTGGCAGAGCTTCGTAGCGCCATCGCGCGATCCATCGCGCCCAGCGCGGCGTCGCGGTCGCGCTCGTCCATCGGCGCGTTGATATTCGGACCAAGGGCGACAGCCTCGCCCCACCAGCATATCGCGCAATCGCGGTCGAGCCGCTGCGCCTCACGAAAAGAACGCACCGCACCCGCATGGTTGAAGCCATAGGTCAGGAGCAGCCCTTGGCTGAAATAACGCCGGGCCTGGTCCGTGTCCGTCGTGACGGGAAAGCGCGAAGTGGCCAGATCCGGAAAGAGCGGTATCGGCCTGCCTTCGCTGGCGGGCGCCGCGAACGCCGACGCAACCAACAGATTTTGCGCCAGCGACGAACCCGGGCGCCGCGCGCCGCAAAACAGGGTCGCAAGACGGGTGGGATCGAGCGCTTCCAATGCGGCGTTCGAAAAAGCGGGCAGCGGCGTGAAACTCGTCAGGGAAAAGCCGATCCCTGCAATGACTGCGAATTTGAATGGGCCCGGCATCACAATCCCCCTTCCCCGAAGGTGATCAGAAACAGCAGCTGCAAAATATCATGAAAACAATGCGTACCAAAACCGAATCTGCGGCGCATCTAATTGACTAATATATCAAGAAAGTCTGCTGCATGTCGGTCAAAATTTCTTGCTTCGGCGGCCGCGCGCCGATGGTAGATCTGATTGAACCGCAAAGCGTTTCCAGCGCGTCGTCAAAGTTTCTTTCGCGGCGTCAATCGGACTACGCGGCCAAGAGGGTCGATTCATGCGCTCCAGTCGGTACGCACGCATAAGGACACGGCTACGTAACCCGTAACATTTGATTTTTTTTCGCGCATGGAGAAAGTATCGGCCGACAATATTGCTGTTCGTCTTTCGGGGGGAGGATGTTTTGGGGCTTGGATATCCGCAAAAGCGGGACATGACGCGAGCGTCGCGGGGCGCCTATATTCTGGCGGCGGCGCTGCTTCTTTTTTCGTCGGGCGCGCTCGCTGCGGCGGATCCGAAGACCCCGCCGGCCACGCCCGCTTTCACTCCGCTACCGACCAGCGCCTTTGCCGAGCTTCCCTTTGTCGAAGATGTCGACCTGTCGCCCGACGGCACCCATATCGCGGGACTGTTCGGCAGCGGGGGCGAACAGCGCATCATGATGATGCCCCTCTTGGGCGACCGGTCAAAAGCCGTCGGCATCACCGTACCAGACCAGACGCAGGTCGCATGGATCCGCTGGGTCGGAAACGACAATATCGTCGTGGGGCTCTATGCGTTGATGCCGGTCGAGGCCGATCGCTGGTACATCTCGCGCGTGATCGGCATCAACCGGGCCACGGGAAAGATCACCAAATTGCTCTGGGACATCGGTGGGCAGAATGCGTCCGATGTCCTCTGGATCCCCGCTGATGGCAGCACCGAAATCCTGGTCGCGGCGCAGAGTTCGATTTATGGCGAAGATCCCGGTTTCTGGCCGACGGTCTATCGCGTCGATGTCACCACGGCGCGCAAGCGGGTCGTCGAAAGGCCGCGCACGAATATCGGGGACTGGGGCGCCGACCATCTGGGCCAGGTGCGTTTCGGCATCGGCTATCGCGATTCGGACACGCAATCGACGCTGTTGTTCCGCCCGCACGGCGAGGGGTCGTTGCGCGTGATCGATCGCGCAAAGCTTAGCGCGGAAGAGGAGTTGACCGTTCCCTTCCATTTCGTCCCCGGCAGCAACAACGGCTTCGTCATCAAGGAGATCGAGGACGGCCGGTCGGCGGTCGTCGAAGTCGACATTTCGACCGGGAAGGATGTGCGGACGGTCTATGCCGCCGACAAGGCCGATGTCGAAAGTGTCGTGCTGGGATCGAACGGGTCGAAGCTGCTCGGTGTCAGGACAAATGACCGCGAGGCACCGCTCCGCTGGATCGACCCCGCGATTGCCGCGCATCAAAAGTCGCTCGAGGAAGCATCGCCGCAATCGAAGGTCCGGATCGAAAGCCTGAGCGCCGATCAAAGCAAGATGCTGGTGCGGTTCAGCACGCCCGACAATCCGGGCCTGCTCTTTTATTTCGACGCGGCGAGGGGCGATCTGTCCAAACTGGCGGCGATGAACGACACGATCGGCGGCAAGCGCCTGTCGCGTGGGCGGATGGTCCAGTACAAGGCGCGCGACGGGCTGGAGATCGAGGGCGTGCTGACGATGCCGCGCGGTCGGCGCGACAAGAATTTGCCCTTCATCGTCATGCCGCACGGAGGCCCCTGGGGGCATGACGAGCTAAGCTATGACTATTGGGCGCAGTTCCTCGCCGAACGCGGTTATGCGGTACTCCAGCCCAATTTCCGTGGATCGACCGGTTATGGCGCTGCATTCGAAAAGGCGGGGCAGGGCCAGTTGGGCTTTGCGATGCAGGACGATGTCACCGACGGCGTGCAATGGGCGGTTAAGGAAGGCATCGCCGACCCGAAACGGGTCTGCATCGTCGGCGGCTCTTATGGCGGCTATGCCGCGATGTGGGGGATCGCCAAGGATCCCGACCTGTATCGCTGCGCGATTTCGATCAACGGCGTCGCCAATCTGCGCCGCGAGGTCAATGATTTCGGTGGGCTGATGCGCGAACGCCTCTATCGAAGCCAGTGGCAGAAGATGACCCCCGATTTCGCCGCAGTGTCGCCGATCAATGCGATTGCCCGGATCAAGACCCCGCTGCTGCTGATCCACGGCAAGAAGGACGTCACCGTCGATCACGGCCAGTCGTCGCGCATGTATGGGGCGATGACGAAGGCCGGCAAGTCGGTCGAGTTCGTATCGGTGCCGCTTGCCGACCATTATTTCACACGTCAGGCCGATCGCATGACATTACTGACGTCGATCGAAACCTTCCTCGCAAAGCATAATCCGGCCGACTGAGCCGATACTACATTGCAGCTTCGATCCCCGCGGCGACGCAGGCCTCGTCCTGCTCGGGCAGCGCGCCGCTCGCAGCGGCGACACCGATCATCCGGCCGTCGACGATCACCGGAACGCCGCCGCCGATCGCCACGGCATCAAAGGCATTTTGCGCGGACGGGTCCATCTTCGCGACCTCGCGGCTGCTGCGCCCGGTGCGGAAGACGGTGCGCGCCTTGCCCTGCGCAAGAACGCCGCTGGTGCGCGTCGCACCGTCCATGCCGACGAAACGAATGAGGTCGCCATATTCGCTCAGCACCGCGACATGCACCTTCCACCCCGATTTCGCGGCGAGCGCGAGGCAGGTGTCGGTGATCGTCTGCGCGTCGGCGGCATCGATCCTGCGGTCGCGCTTCAGTTCGGCGCTGACGGGGGACATCGGCAGAATGAAGGCGGCGATAGCGGTGGCGAGGGTCGCGCGGATCATTGGCATTTCTCCATTTTTCACGGCGCGGGCGGCGCGGCGGCGCGGGCGTTCCAGTCGGGGGTTTCCTGCCCGGCCAGATTGTTCAGGAAGAAATCGAATTGCTTGCGCTGGCCGTAATCGACCGGGCCGGTCGAGCGGCCGACCGCATGGCCCCCGCCCGGGACGACGAGCAGGTCGAAGACCTTGTTGGACTTCACCAGCGCGCTCACCACCTGCATCGTCGACGCGGGGTCGACATTCTCATCCTGCTCGCCGACGATCATCAACAGCTTGCCCTTGAGCCGCCAGGCGTTGTCGACGCCCGACGAGGCCGAATAGCTGGCATCGACCGGCCAGCCCATCCACTGTTCGTTCCAGCTGATCTTGTCCATGCGGTTGTCGAAACAGCCCGCAAAGGCGACCCCGACCTTATAGAATTCGGGATAGAACAACAGGCCCGACAATGTGTTCTGCCCGCCCGCCGATCCGCCATAGAGACCGACGCGCGAGATGTCGTAAGCGGGATTTTGCGCCGCGACCGCCTTGTGCCAGAGGATGCGATCGGGAAAGCCCGCATCGCCGATATTCTTCCAGGCGACATCATGGAACGCCTTCGAGCGATTGAGCGTACCCATGCCGTCGATCTGGACGACGATGAAGCCAAGGTCGGCGAGCGACTGCATCCCGACGACCTTGTCGCCCCCCGAATGATAGCCGAACGGCCACCATGTCTTGGGCACGAAGCTCGAATGCGGGCCGGCATAGATATTCTCGATCACCGGATAGCGCTTCGCCGGATCGAAATCGCGCGGGCGGACGATCAGGCCGTAAATGTCGGTCTGCCCGTCGCGGCCTTTCGCGACGAAGGGTTCGGGCGCCTTGAAACCCGCCGCGAGCAGTTTTGAGATATCGGCGCGCTCAAGCGCCGCGACGAGGCTGCCGTCGCGCGTGCGACGCAGTTCGGCGACGGGCGGCAGGTCGACGCGTGAATAGGTGTCGACGTACAGGCTCATGTCGGGCGACAAGGCAATGTCATGATAGGCATTGGCGCTGGTCAATGGGGTCAGCTTGCTGCCGTCGAAATCGATCCGGTAAAAATGCTGGAAATAGGGGTCTTCGCCCGCGTTCATTCCGCTCGCGGTGAAATATATCTGCCGTTTCGCCTCATCGACTTTGACGACATCGCGGACGACCCACGCACCCTTTGTGACCTGCGTTTTCACCGCGCCGGTGGCGCCGTCAAAAAGATAGAGATGGTTCCACCCGTCGCGTTCGGACATCCAGATGACTTCGCGTCCGTTATCGAGGTCGTAACGGAAGCGGCGCCCCTGGTTGATGAAGCTCTTCGCCTCTTCGGTTACCGCGGCGTGGGGCGCCCCCGTGACCGCATCGATCGACACGACGCGCGCGAGTTGGTGGCCGCGCTGCTCGTAAACGAAACTGACGCTGGCGCTGTCCTTCCGCCATTCGAGTTTCGTCATGTCATAAGGATTGGCGAACAGTTCGCCCGGCACCGAAAGCTGCCGCCCCGCTGCGACATCGAACAAGGCCGGCTGGTCGATGTCGACCGCGTCACCGGGCTTCGGATAGAGCTGTTCCATCACACGCGGCTGCACCTGATCGGCGGGGGTCGAGAGGATGCGGGTGACGATCCGGCGAAAGCCGGGTCGGACGCGGTACGCCGCGAGCTTCGCCGAATCGGGTGACCAGACGATCGATTCGGGATCGTAGAAATTGGCGTCGGAACCGTCGGTGCTGATCCGTTTCCACGCGCCGCCGATCGGGCGCACCGCGATGTTGAAATTTTCGACATGCGCCTCCCACTTGCCGTCGGGCGAGCGGCGCGGGCTGTTGTCGGCGGGGACCGCAAGGTCGCGTACGACGCCGAAGGCACGCGGCTGACCCACGCGTGGGGTCTCGGCGCAGACATAGTCGGCGAGGCTGCATTGCCAGCTATCGTCGTGCAGCGAGAATTTGATTGCCTTGCCGTCGGGCAAGAAAGCGAAGCTTTCGAACGGCAGGCGCAACGCCGCGTAGCTTTCCCCCGTCGCCTTGCCGAGCGCCGACGCGAGGCGCTGCTGGTCGAAGCTCGGCCGCTTCTTTCCCGACTTCGCGTCATAGGTGACGAAAGCGAAGCCCCCGGGCACCGTCTTGCGATAGGCATAGCCACGCCCGTCGGCGGTCCAGTGGCCGGCAAAGGCGACATTCTCGGTCAGGCCGATCCAGCTTTCGCGCAAGGCCAGCGAGCGGTCGATATCGGCTTCGCTTATTTGCGCTGCCGCCGGTGTCGCGACCAGCGCAAACGCCAGCATGATGTTCCCGAACCTCATGATCCCTCCCGCCGATTGACGCGGACGAGTTTATTGTATTTAGTATACGATGCAAGAGCGGTTTAGCGTTGCTGGCCAAGGGCAATCCCAGGGAGACGATGATGGCGCATTCCAGATGGGCGATGATGGCGATGACCTTGGCGATAGCGGTTCCGCTGCACGCACAGCCTGCGGCGCCGGCGCCCGCCCCGCAAACCGAAACCGATGCCTATACGCGCTATGAGCTGCTCGCTCCGGGCAGCCACAAATTCCGCATTATCTATGAAATCACCGCGAGCTCGCCGGGCGCGACCGCTTATTACAACCCAATTCGTCCCGGGAGTGTCGCAACCGACGAGAGCGTCACCGATCGCGCGACGGGCAAACCGCTGCCGTTCAGCGTCGTTCCGGGCGGCGTCGCAAAGGCGGGCGGCGTCCGCGGTGCCAAACCCGACGGTGAATATATCGAGGTGAAGCTCGCCCGCCCGGTCGCCGCCGACGGCGGCGAGGGCCGCGTGCTGATCGACAAGACCTATGCCGATGCGAAAAGCTATTACAGCGAGGGCGATGTCATCGTCTTCGACCGGCCGCTCGGCAACAAGCGCAATTCGGTGATCCTGCCCGCAGGCTACGAGCTGCTCTCGTGCAACTATCCGGCGCAGGTGCTGCAGGAAGCCGACGGGCGGATCAAGATCGCCTTCTGGAACAACACGCCGGCCGAGGCGCCGCTGCTGATCAAGGCGCGGCCCTCGCCCGGCCTCAAAGCCGCGCCGTCGAGCGTCAAGGCGCCGCTCGTCGAGCGCGCGTACCAGAGCCGCGAGGTCACCTATTTCCTTCAGCCGCCCGAAACGCACAGCTTCGACCTCTATCACGACTATACCGAAACGCGGCCGGGGGTCGGCACCTATGTGAACATCGTCCGCCCCGGCAGCAGCGCGTCGAAACCGTCGGCGCGCAACCTCGACAGCGGCGCACCGCTACGTTGGGAAATGCTGAAGGGCGAGGCGATCTTGAAGGCGAGCCCCGGCGAACAGGGCGTGACCGCCGATACCGAGGCGGTGGTGTTCCACTTCGACCCGGTGAAAAAGGGCGAGAGCGCGCGGCTGCGCTTTTCCGAAACCTATACCGACCCCGAACGCTATGGCGTGTCCGGCGACGAACTCGTGTGGCACCGCTCGTTCGGGCGGCCGCTCAACACCGTCGTGCTGCCCGCGGGCTGGGTGCTCACCAACAGCTCGATCCCCGCGACGATCAAACAGACCGACGACGGGCGCACGCGGCTCGAATATATCAACCCGCGCGCCGACGAGATCGACGTGATCATCACCGCGCGGCGCCGGCCGTCTTGACGGCTGCGGGGCGGCACGGCACCGCGGCATCCCATATTAGAGGAGACACCGATGAGCTTCCTGACCTTCGCGTTGCTCGCCATGCAGTCCGCCACGGCCCCGGCCGCAGCGCCCGCCCCGGCCCCTGTTGCGGCACCTGCGAGCAAGTGGGTGACGAAGGAAGGCGACGTCACCATCCGCAATTTCAAATTCCGCTCGGGTGAGATCATGCCTGCGGTCCGGTTGCACTACAGCACGCTGGGCACGCCGCATCGGGGTGCGAACGGCGAGATCGACAATGCCGTGATGGTCCTCCACGGCACCGGCGGCAGCGGCAAGCAATTCCTCCAGCCGCAGTTTGCCGACGAGCTGTACGGGCCGGGCCAGCCGCTCGACATCAAACGCTATTATATCATCCTGCCCGACAATGTCGGCCATGGCGCTTCATCCAAACCTTCGGACGGTCTTAGGATGAAATTCCCGCAATATGACTATGACGACATGGTCGAACTGCAGCACCGGATGCTCACCGAAGGGCTCGGCATCAAGAAGCTGCGCCTGATCATGGGCACCTCGATGGGGTGCATGCACGGCTTCATCTGGGGCGAGACCTATCCCGACTTTGCGCAGGCATTGATGCCGATGGCGTGCCAGCCGGTCGAGATCGCGGGTCAGAATCGCATGTGGCGCCAGTTGCTGGTCGACGGAATCAAGGCCGACCCCGCGTGGATGGGCGGCGAGTATAAGAGCCAGCCGGTACTGGGGCTGCGCACCGCGGCGTCGCTGTCGGTGATCGCGGGCGGCGCGCCGCTCAACCTCCAGAAAAATTATCCGACGCGCGATGCCGCCGCCGCCTATGCGCGCGAGCGGGTTGAGCGCGACATCGCGAGCCGCGACGCCAACGACATGATCTATCAGTTCGAATCGTCGCGGACGTACAATCCATGGCCGGGGCTCGAGAAGATCACCGCGCCGATGACGTGGATCAACTCGGCAGACGACTTCATCAACCCGCGCAATCTGCCCTATCCCGAGCAAGCGGTGAAAAGGATGCCCAACGCGCGATTCCGCCTGATCGCCGAAAGCGACGAGACGCGCGGCCACGGCACGCACACATGGGCGGTCCAGTGGAAGGCCGACCTGATCGACCTCATCGCGCGCAGCAGCCGCTAGAGCAAAAACGGCTTTTCGACCTATTGCTGCCGTTGCAGGTGTGTGCCCCGGCGAAGGCCGGGGTCCAGAGCGCAACGAGCAGAGGTCGGCTCTCTGAAGCCCTGGGCCCCGGCCTTCGCCGGGGTGCGCAAATGGGAAACGACCGGTTGCCGACCAATCCTTTTTCGTCACCCCGGACTTGATCCGGGGTCCCGCTTTCGGTCGAAGCTATCCGGTGCCTCAAAAAGCGGGATCCCGGGTCAAGCCCGGGATGACGAACGGTGGGTAACGAGCGGGAGTTGGCGATAGGGATGTGCACCCCGGCGAAAGCCGGGGCCCAGAATTCCAACGCTGCCTTTCCGCACTGGGCCCCGGCTTTCGCCGGGGTGCACAAAGGGCAACTTCCCACCCCAAACCAGCCATTATGCGGGCACGAAAAAGGGCGGCTCGCAGCCGCCCCTCGATCCCCGCCTGCGCGAGGATGATGCATTTTCAAACCGCGCGGCAATGCCGCACGGGAAAATGCATTACTTGATCTTGGCTTCCTTGAACTCGACGTGCTTGCGGACACGCGGATCATATTTACGCACCGACATTTTTTCGGTCATCGTGCGCGGGTTCTTTTTCGTGACATAGAAAAAGCCCGTGTCAGCGGTGCTCACCAGCTTGATCTTGACGGTCGTCGGCTTGGCCATGGCCCTGTTCCTCGAAATAACTGCACATCCGCCGGAGGCCCGATGGATGCGGCGGGACTAGGGCCCCGACGTTGGTGTGAAAAACATGAAAGGGCCGCGCGATGCCGCACCGCCCTTCAATATCCGGGCGCCTTTGACGGGATTCGGCCTTTCTGTCAAGCGAAAGGAACGGGCGGGCGGCACAAAACCGCCCGCCCTGGAGGGGTCGGAATGAAGACCCTAGGCGTTTTTGATCTCGAACCGGACGCGCATTTCCTTCCAGCTTTCCTCAGGAACCCCGCCACGCGTCGCCGCCTTGAAGCGCCATTTGGTATGCGCCCGCCGTTTCGTCGCCTCGAAAAACGCCGGATCGTCGGTGCTGACCAGCTCGACCGCCTTCACCCTGCCATCGGTGCCGATCAGCACACGGACGACCGCGACGCCCTCGATCCCCTCGCGCTGCGCGCGTGCGGGATAATCGGGCTGGAAAAGGCCCGCATAGCGCTCGTCGAGCCGCGCGAGCACCAGCTTTGGGGGCTGCGCGGGCGGATCGATGACCTGGGGCAAGGTCGTTCCCGTTCCGGTGCCGGCCGGCGGAACATAGGGCTCGTCGATCCGGCCGACGGGCGGATCCTGAGCGATCGGCGGTAGAGGGGTCCGCGGCGCCGTAAACTGTTCTTGCGGCTGCTGGGCCTGGGGTTTGGCGTCGGGCTGCGGCTCGGGCGGTTTGGGCTTGGGCAGCGTGATCGACTTCCACGGCGGCGTGGCGGTCGACGGCTCATCGATGATGATCATCGGCGACAGGGCCACTGCCGCGACCAGCGCCGCAGGCAACGCCACCGCGAACAGCGCAGCGACCGGGTGGCGGCCACGATCGCTTCCATAGCTGTTACGCGGCAGCGGCACCGCAGTCCCGGCGGGCGCGGTGGTCGCTTCGGGCGCAGTCATAATCGCCGAAATCAGTGGTATCAGGGTCATGGCATCTCTCCTTGCCTGTACGACCCGGCCCTGCCGCGTTCCGACCGTTGCTATCGGCCAGGTCAGATCAACGTGATATTATAACATTACGTCTCATGTCAAGCAGATCGGTAAACATGACCCTAAGCCATGAAATACGCGGTCAGACGGCGGAAAAGCGGGCCACCGCCTGATCCTTGTCGATCAGCGGCAGCAGCTCGGCCATATCGGGGCCGTGATCGCGGCCAGTCAGCGCGCGGCGCAGCGGCAGGAACAGCGCGCGTCCCTTTGCCCCGGTCGCCTCCTTCACCGCGCCGGTGAGCGCGTGCCAGGGATCGGTGGACCAGTCGACATTCGGCGCGGCGGCGGCGGCGGCGGCGAGCACCTCGCGGTCGCTCGCTTCCGCTGGCGGCGGAGCAAGCGGGCCGTCGAACACCCCCACCCAGTCGGCTGCCTCTGCGACCGTCATCAGGTTCGGGCGAATCGCGTTCCAGCGCGCTTCGCCGATGGCGAGCGGCAAGCGCGGCGCGACGGCCGCATAATCGGTATGGTGCAGGATTTTCTGGTTGAGTAGCGCGAGTTCGGCTTCATCGAAGCGCGCGGGCGCGCGGCCAAAGCGTGCGAAGTCGATGCTTTCGATCAGCGGCGCCAGGCTCGTCACGGGTTCGACCGGATCGCTCGTCCCAAGCCGCGCGAGCAAGGCGGCGAGGGCGATCGGTTCGATCCCACTCTCACGCAAACTGGCCATGCCGAGCGAGCCGAGCCGTTTCGACAATTTGCCTTCGGTGCCGACGAGCAGCGCCTCATGCGCAAATTCGGGCGGGTTCGCGCCGAGCGCGGCGAACATCTGGATCTGCGTCGCAGTGTTCGACACATGATCCTCGCCGCGCACGACATGCGTGATGCCCATCGCGATATCGTCGATCACGCTCGGCAACAGATAGAGCCAACTGCCGTCGGCACGGCGCACGACGGGGTCGGACATCGTCTTCGGCTCAAAATGCTGCGGGCCGCGGACCATATCGGTCCACTCGATCGCGGCGTCATGGTCGAGCTTGAAACGCCAATGCGGCTGTACACCCTCGGGCACCGGCGCCCCCTCGGGCTTGCGCTCGTACACGGGAGGAAGTCCGCGCGACAATAGCACCTTGCGCCGGATATCGAGCTCTTCGGGCGTCTCGTAACAGGCATAGACGCGGCCCGCCGCCTTCAATTTGTCGAACTCGGCTTCGTACAGCGCGAAGCGCGCCGACTGCCGCTCTTCGCCGTCGATATCGAAGCCGAGCCAGGCAAGATCGGCGCGAATGCCGTCGACATATTCCTCTTTCGACCGTTCGAGGTCGGTGTCGTCGACGCGCAGCAGAAAACGCCCGCCATGCTTCCTTGCCCACAGCCAGTTGTGGAGCGCGGTGCGGACATTGCCGACATGGAGCGTGCCGGTCGGCGAAGGGGCGAAGCGGGTCGTGACGGTCATGGGCGGCGCCTATAGCCGCATTTGATGCCGCGGCGATAGCTATGCGCTGCGCCGCACCGGCCAATAGGCCCAGGCAATGGCGAGCAGCGATATGATCAGGATGACGCTATATTCCATCCCGTTGCGCCCGCCGCCGACGACGAACCAGCCCGCGGGAAAATGGACGAGGATCATGCCGAGTGTCAGGATCGCGGCGTGGCCAAGTGCGGCGAGGCTCGTCCAGCGCCGCGCCAGGATCAATATGGGGCCGACAATTTCATAGAGCGTCACCGCCATCGCCCAGCCATAACCATAAGGAAATCCCAGGCTATCCAGCCAGATGCCGAAGGGCGCGACGAGCCCGGCAGCGAGACGATAGACGCCGTGGATCAGGATCAGGACCGCGACAGTCACGCGCAGAATTTCGAGCACTTGCTCCGCCCGCACAGGCGGCGCCTTCGGTCCCGACAATCGCATTCCCCTCTCCCCTCTATTCTATCCCGTCCGGAATCCGTGCGTTATCGGATAGCGCCGATCGCGCCCGAAATTGCGCGTCGACAATTTGACCCCCGGCGGCGCCTGACGCCGCTTATATTCGGCCAGCATCAGCAGCCGTTCGATCCGCACCACGGCATCGCGGTCGAAACCGTAACGCGCGACGACGTCGTCGACGCTCGCTTCTTCTTCAACGAGCATGTGGAGCATTCGGTCGAGATCCACATAAGGAGGCAGGCTGTCTTCGTCCTTCTGGTCGGGACGCAATTCGGCGCTCGGCGGCTTGGTGACGATATTCGCGGGCATCACCGGGGTCACCGGGTTGCGCGACAGGCGCGGAACATTCTCGTTACGCCACGCGGCGAGCGCGAAGACCGTCATCTTATAGGCGTCCTTCAGCGGATTATAGCCGCCCGCCATGTCGCCATAGATGGTCGCATAGCCAACGCTCATCTCGCTTTTGTTCCCCGTCGTCAGCAGCATCGGCCCGAATTTGTTGCTGAGCGCCATCAACGTCACGCCGCGAATGCGCGACTGAACATTCTCCTCGGTGATGTCGACGTCCCTGTCGGCAAAGCTCCCGGCGAGCATCTGGTCGAACGCTTCCACCGCGGGGACGATCGGAATCGTGTCGAGCCTGCACCCGATCATCGCGGCGCAGCCCGCGGCATCGTCGAGGCTTTCCTGACTCGTAAAGCGGCTCGGCAGCATCACGCACCACACCTTGTCAGGGCCCAATGCATCGGCGGCGATCGCGGCGCAGATTGCCGAATCGATCCCGCCCGAAAGCCCGAGCACGACGCCGGGGAAGCGGTTGCGTTCGACATAGTCGCGCAGGGACAGGATCATCGCGCTGTATATATCGGCCGGATGCGCCTCCCATTCGGCAATCGCGCCGGTATCGCAGGCCCAGCCGTTCGCGCCCTTCGTCCAGCGCGTCACGCGTTCCTCGGCTTCCCAGTCGGTCAGCCGGTGCGCCGTCGTCCCATCGCCGTTGAGCACGAACGAACAGCCGTCGAAAACGATCTCATCCTGCCCGCCGACGCGGTTGAGAAAGATGACGGGGCGTTTCGTCTCGGCGACGCGGCTCGCGAAGACCTGCGTCAGGCGGCGTTCGTCCTTGTCGATCTCATAGGGGCTGCCGTTGACTGAGATCAGCAGCTCGGCACCCTGGGCGGCAAGATGCCTGCAAACCTTCGGCAACCAGCCATCCTCGCAGATCGGCAGACCGAGCTTTACCCCGCGCCATTCGACGATGTCGGGCAGCGGGCCGGGGACGAAGATGCGCTTCTCGTCGAAGGTGCCGTAATTGGGGAGCTCGTGCTTCCGCCGCGTCGCGACGATCCGGCCGCCGTCGAGCAAGGCGACGATATTATAGAGCGCGTCGCCGCCATTCTCGTCCTTCGTGCGCTCGACCGAACCGACGAGCATCGCGGGGCCGCCGTCGGCAGTTTCGGCCGCCAACTCTTCAAGCAGCTTTGCCGCGCGCGCAGCAAGCGCGGGCTTCAGCACCAGATCCTCGGGCGGATAGCCGATCAACTGGAATTCGGGATAGAGGATCAGGTCGGCATCCGGGTGCCGCGCGCGCACTTCGCGCATCGCCTGCGCATTGGCGGCAAGGTCGCCTACCGACTGGGTCATTTGCGAAAGGACGATGGTCAGTTCTTGTGTCATGCGCGCGGTTTAGGCCCAACCGCCCCGTCCGTTCAACCGAAGAGAAGCGCCCACAGCGTGCGGCCGGGGGCCATGGCGAAAAAGCCCGCCGCGATCAGCCCGAAAAAGACGCCGCGCATGATCCGTTGGTGACGCTCGATCTGCCCGGTTTTCGCGAACCAGATCGCGCGCGGGAGCTGGATGATCGTCACCGCCGAAAAGATATGGATCGGGCCGATGCCGCCGGTGATCGTGCGGATCCAGAAGCTGTCGATCGCGGTGACGATCATCAGCAGCACCCAGATGCGGCCGCCGATCCGGTGCGCCGCGTCGCCCTTGCGCGGCCGCCACAGCAACCAGGCGCCGAGCGGCAGTGCCGGGACGACCGTCGCGAGATGCAGTTGGATCGCCCATGCCGGCGTGCGATAGTCCGACGTGCCGATATAGGAACGGGCGAGCACCGCTGCGACGATTGCGCCGAGGACAAGGAGCGCCATCAAGGCGATCCGGCGAATGGGGCTGGCGGGAACGGCGGTCATGGCAAAATCCTGTTGGCTGGCAATCGATGCCTCCTCCCTGCCCGGCCGCCGTTCGCGGGCAACCGCCCCTTCGCAAAAGCGGCGGATTTCTTCGCGAAACAGGGCGGTTCGCCAATTGACGCTTCGTGAAATGGCACGCACAAGGCGCGGCATGGCGAAGCGGCTGACGATCGAAATATTGGTGATGGTCGCGCTCGGCCTGCTCGTCGGCCTGCTAGGTCCCTTCGGGACCTTCGGCGCTCCGCCGGCACAGCGGATGCTGGTCTGGGTGATCTGGCTGCTCGCGGGCTATCTGCTTTTTCGCCCGACAAATGTCGTCGCGGGTTGGCTGTGCGAGGCGACGGGGCTGCCGCATTTTGCCGGCAAGCTGCTGGCGCTCGTCGTCGCCAGCGTGCCGCTCACGCTGATCGTCACGATGATGGTGACGCACCTGTCCTTTGCCCACGTGCTGCGCTGGCGCGGTTTCTGGACGATGTATCTCTATATCGTCGTCATCGCGGTCGTGGCGTCGGCGGTGATGGCCGCAGTCTTCGGCCGCGCCGGTCCGAGCGCGGCTACGCCCGACCCCGTACCGTCATCGCCCGCCCCTGCCTCTGCCCCTGCCGCTGCTGTCCCCACGCTCCCGCTGCCGCCCGGCTTCGGTCCGGTGCTCGCGCTGAAGGGCGAGGATCATTATGTCCGCATCATCGGTGAGGGGCGCGAGGAGCTTGTCCTGATGCGGATGCGCGACGCGATCGGGCGCCTTGGCGAACGCGATGGCCTGCGCATCCACCGTAGCTGGTGGGTCGCGAAGGACGCCATCAAAGCGGTGCGCCGCGACGGCCGTACCGCGGTGATCACGCTCCGCTCGGGGCACGAGGCGCCGGTCGCGCGCGACATGATGCCGCACTTGCGCGCGGCGGGATGGCTTTAACCCCTTCCCCTATTGGCCCGCGCTAGCTAAGGGGGCGCGCAATCCCACCCGCGCGAAAGGGCCTTGCACCCCATGAAACTTATCTCCGGCAACAGCAACCTGCCGCTGGCCCGTGCGATCGCGGACTATCTGGAATTGCCGCTCACCGATACGAGCGTGCGCCGCTTCGCCGACGAGGAAGTCTTCGTCGAAATCCATGAGAATGTCCGCGGTCAGGACGTGTTCGTCGTTCAGCCGACGAACTTCCCGGCGAACGACAATCTGATGGAGCTGCTCATCATCAACGATGCGCTGCGCCGCGCCTCGGCGAAGCGCATCACGGCGGTCGTTCCCTATTTCGGCTATGCGCGCCAGGACCGGAAGCCCGGCCCGCGCACGCCGATCTCGGCAAAGCTCGTTGCGAATCTGATCACCACCTCGGGCGCCGACCGCGTACTCGCGATCGATCTGCACGCGGGGCAGATCCAGGGCTTCTTCGACATTCCGACCGACAATCTTTATGCCGCACCTGTGATGAGCGCCGACATTCAGGCGCGCTTCGGCGGCAAGAATCTGATGGTCGTGTCGCCCGACGTCGGCGGCGTGGTTCGCGCCCGCGCGCTCGCGAAGCGGCTCGACAACGCGCCGCTGGCGATCGTCGACAAGCGCCGTGAACGCGCCGGCGAATCGGAAGTGATGAACATCATCGGCGACGTGAAGGGCCGCTTCTGCATCCTCATCGACGATATCGTCGATTCGGCGGGTACGCTGTGCAACGCCGCCGCCGCGTTGAAGGCTGCGGGCGCCGAGGGCGTCGTAGCCTATTGCACCCACGGCGTACTGTCGGGCGGCGCGGTTGCCCGCGTCGATGCGAGCGAGCTCACCGAACTCGTCATCACCGACTCGATCCAGCCGACCGATGCAGTCAATGACAGCAGCAAGGTTCGCGCGCTTACCGTTGCGCCGCTGCTCGGCGAAGCGATCAAGCGCATCGCCGACGAGTCGAGCGTCTCCTCGCTCTTCGACTGATCGTTACCAAAAGCGGTACCGGCCGGCTCAGCGCGCGACGAGCGCGCTGACGATATGATCGAGCTGCCGCCGAAAGGTCGCATGATCGGGCACGGCATGGACCAGCCCGCGTGCCGTCCAGCATAGCGACTGCGCCATGCTGCCGGCGCGCGACACCGCCGACCCCGGCCCGCTGAAGCGGATCGCCTCCGCCATCGCCGCGACAAGTCGGCGCTCGGCCACACGCACCGCCTCGGAAGGCTCGCGCCGGAGCATCGCGACGACTTCGGCGCCATGCGGCGAAGCGTGCAGCGCATCCATATGCCGCCCCGCCCATGCGTCGAGCGCACCGGTCAACCGCTCGACGAGCGTCCGCGCGGGCTGATCGATGCTGGCGAGCGCGGCAGCCAGCGAGCTGTCGATCAGGCTCTGCGTCGCCCAGTCCACCAGCGCGCCCTTCGATCCGTGACGATTATACAGTGCCTGACGCGACACGCCGAGCGCGGCTGCGACATCCTCCATCGACGTCTTGCGCAAACCATAGCGCGCGATCGTCGCGACAATCGGATCGAGAGGAAAATCACCCGGCATAGTCTCGATTTTACAGTTTATACGAATATTGTAAAATCTATAAAATTGGGCTTTGAGCGAGCCTGCGGCGTCGCGCGGACTGGCGGCGCGGACCGAGCTGGGCTAGCGCAGGGCCATGTCGATCACATCTGACCTCACTCTCGCCAACCGCCTCGCCGACGCCGCCGGCGAAGCGATCCGTCCGCTCTTCCGCTCCGCCTTCGCGCATGAAGCGAAGGCCGATGCCTCGCCCGTGACCGAAGCCGACCGCGCCGCCGAAGCCGCGATGCGCCGCCTGCTCGATGCGGAGGCGCCGCGCGACGGGATCATCGGTGAGGAATATGGTGCCGAGCGCGCCGATGCATCGCGCCAATGGGTACTCGACCCGATCGACGGCACCGTCAGTTTCATGGCGGGACGCCCGATCTTCGGCACGCTGATCGCGCTGCTTCAGGATGGCTGGCCCATCCTCGGGATCATCGACCAGCCGATCGCCGGCGAACGCTGGGTCGGCGCGCTGGGGCAGCCGACCCTCTTCAACGGCGCGCCCGCGCGCACGCGTAGCTGTCGCAGCCTCGCCGACGCAGTGCTCGCAACGACCGGCCCGCAATATTTCAGCGACCATGACGGCGAGCATTTTATGGCGCTCGCCGCAAAGACTTCGCACAAGCGCATGGTCTTCGGTGGCGACTGCTATAATTACGGCCTGCTGGCGAGCGGTCACATCGACCTTGTCGTCGAGGCGGGGTTGAAGCTCCACGACTTTGCCGCACTCGCCCCGATCGTCGAGGGCGCGGGCGGAACGATGTGCGACTGGAACGGCGACCCGCTGAGCGTCGACAGTTCGGGCCATGTCATTGCATTGGGGGATCCCGCGCGGCTCGAGGATGTGATCGAGGGGCTCGCCTGCCACCATTGATCCCACCACAATGACGAGGAGAGGAACGGACATGGCATTTGAAGGGAGCTGCCATTGCGGCGCGGTGACCTATTCGGTCGAGGGCGATATTCCCGATACGGCGATGAGCTGCAACTGCTCCCACTGTCGGCGCAAGGGCTTTCTGCTCGCGTTCGTTCCGATCGACCAGTTCCGGCTGACGGGCGGGAGCGACAAGCTCGAATCCTATCGGTTCAACAAACATAATATCGACCATCAGTTCTGTACCGATTGCGGATGTCAGGGTTTTTCGGTCGGCACCGGCCCGTCGGGCGAGAAGATGGCGGCGGTGAACCTGCGCTGCGTTCCCGACGCCGATCTCGACGCGCTCACCATTCACAAGGTCGACGGCGCAAGTTTTTGATCGCGCAGGTTGCGGGGCCATGGATAAACTCCGCCGAATCGCTTGCATTTCGGGGCGAATACCCCTAAGCGCCCGCCTTCCGATTGTGTCGGCTGGCTGAAAGGGCTGCCAGGCCGATACGCAAACGGACTTCAAAAGGAGACCAAAATGCCCAAGATGAAGACCAAGAGCGGTGTGAAGAAACGCTTCAAATTCACCGCCTCGGGCAAGGTGAAGCACGGCGTCGCCGGCAAGCGTCACCGCCTGAGCAGCCACAATGCGAAATATATCCGTACCAACCGCGGCACCAGCGTGCTCAGCGATTCGGACGCGGCTCATGTGCGCCTCTGGGCGCCCTACGGCCTGAAGTAAGGAGCGCTAGACGATGTCACGCATCAAACGCGGCACGACCACGCGTGCCAAGCATAAGCGGGTTTTGGAACAGGCGAAGGGCTATTATGGCCGTCGCAAGAATACGATCCGCGTCGCCAAGCAGGCGGTCGAAAAGGCCGGCCAGTATGCCTATCGCGACCGCAAGGTTAAGAAGCGGAGCTTCCGCGGTCTGTGGATCCAGCGCATCAACGCCGCGGTCCGCGCCGAAGGCCTCACCTATTCGCAGTTCATGCACGGCGTGAAGCTGGCCGGGATCGAACTCGACCGCAAGGTCATGGCCGACCTCGCGATGAACGAAGGTGGCGTGTTCACCACGATCATCGCGCAGGCGAAGGCGGCGCTGCCCAAGGCAGCCTGACGCTTTCGACCAAAGCGAAACGAAACAAGGGCGGTCCCAATGGGGCCGCCCTTTTTCGTTGCCCGACGTGATTTGGAGTGACGGCTAACGACCGGAAGCGGCCCTCCACATCCTCGTCACCCCGGGCTTGACCCGGGGTCCCGCTTGAGGCCGAAGTCAGTGAGCGCGTCAAAAAGCGGGATCCCGGATCAAGCCCGGGATGACGGAAGTGGGGGACGGGATGTCCGCTCCCCACTCCAAAACAAACATCGCCTCCAAAAAGGCCTTTCCTACATTATCGGGCCGTGCCAGCCTTCATCCGGCTCTTTCATTCGGTGAACAAAAATGCAGTCGCTGCCCTAATTGCGGGTACGACCATGATCGGACGTGCCGCGCACGTCCAGCTCTCGCCGACTGACAAATCGTGGGCTCCTAGGGCTGAACTTTCCTGAACTTTGGAATATTGCGCCGCCCTTGCGCCGACCCGATCCGGATCCAGCCGGGCGATGTCCAAAGAGCGCAACGACAGCTCCGCACGCCAAACCCGCCCCAAAGAAACGAAAGGGCCTGCCGCGACAGTGCCCGGCCGCGGCAGGCCCTCCCTACGCCCTCCCCGACATGGGGAGGGGGAGAGAGCGGTCAGAACTGGCCGCGCAGCGTCACACCATAGGTGCGCGGCTCGCCGGGGAAGCCGACGAACAATTTGTTCGCGGTGCCGGGATGCCCGCTCGCGGCAGGTGCGGCGACCGCACGGAACGATCCCGAGCCCTGAAGCGGCATGTCGGCGCCGATCTGATAATATTGCTTGTTGAACAGATTTTGGCCCCACAGTTCGATGCCCCAGCGGCGGTCGCGCCCGAACAGGCCGATCCGGCCATTGAACACCGCAAAGGCATCCTGTTCCTTCTCGATGTCTAGGTTCGACCCGGTGTTGGTATCGCTCTGCAAACGCGTGTCGAGATAGACGAGCGCGCTCATCCCTGACGAACCGATCGGCGGCGTCCAGCTGATCCCCGCGGTCGCGACATATTTGGCAGCGTTCGACACCCCACGACCGGGGAGCTGGAACAGCACGGGCGAAAGCGGCCTTCCACCCGTACCGACCAGATTGCGGCGGTAAAGCGTGTCGACATAGGTCAGTCCCATGTTGACCGACAAATAGCGTGCGGGCCGCAGGAAGGTCTCGATCTCGACACCCTTCGCGACGACCCCCGGTTTCAGCCGGTCGGAGGGGCAGGCGCCCGTCGTCGCACTATTGTCGATCGGACCGGTCCCAAGGTCGTCCTTGCACGCCTGGATATTGGTGACCTCGAAATTGACGCCGTTGAAGGTGTTGAGCTGATAATTGCTATATTCCTGATAAAAGGCCGCAAGATTGACGTCGATTCCCGGGCCGTCCCATTTGATCCCGAGTTCATAGGCGTCGACTTTTTCGCTGGCGAATTGCAGGTCGCTCGCTTCGGGCCGTCCATTGCCCGGCGTGTTCGCCGGCCGCGCGAGCGCGGTGGTGCAGGCGGCATTTTGCGCCACAGACCCCGCGGTCGTACTGCATGGCCGGTCGAGCGCCGAATAGTCGAGGTTGAAGCCACCCGCCTTGTACCCCTTCGACGCCGAGGCATAGACAAGCCATTCGGGCGCGGGTTTCCAGCTCAGCACCGCCGTGCCCGTCCATTGGCCCTCGCTGAACTTCGTCCCCGGCGCGCCCTTGACGATGTCGGGCGCGGTGCCGTTGATCACGCAAGCGAGGCTAGCCAGCGCCTGAAAGGGCGAATTGACGATTGCCGGACACAGCGTGTTGGTGAAATTGGCGTCGCCCGCCAGTGTCTTCTTCTCATGCGTGTAGCGCGCGCCGACGGTCAGCGTCAGCACATCCTCGACGATGTCGAAGCTGTTGTGCGTGAACAGCGCATAGTTGGTGCTGCGCTGGTGAAAGGTCGATCCATTGTTGCCGGTGCCGTTCAGCCGTGCGGCGCCGAGCAAGGCCGCAAACCCCTGAAAACCGGGGAAGGTCGTGGCTGGCAGGTTCGAGCAGGTCGCCGACGCCGGATTGATATTCGCCGCCGAAAGCGTCGCGGCGGCCAGGCAGTTGGCGAACCGCTCATAATTGGCGCCGTAGATGATGTCGTCGTCGACATCGAGTTTTTCGTTGGCGTAATAGCCGCCGACCAACCAGTCGAGCCGCCCGTCGAAAGCCTCGCCCTGCAGCCGCACTTCCTGCGTGAACAGCCGGAAACGGCGATCGAGGTCGGTACGGCGCAGGATGTCGAGCGTACTGAAATCGGCATCCTGACCCTGAGCATTTTTGTAGTCGCGATAGGCGGTAATCGAAGTCAGCGTTGCCGCGCCCAGATCCCAGTCGAGTTCGCCCGACACGCCCCAATCCTTGGTATCCGACCGGTAAGTGACGCCGGGCGTTGTCGACTGGCGGCGAACGAAGCTTGTTCCCACGGGCGCGACCTGATGATTGGCACCGAGCAATTGCAGCAGCGGCAGCAATGTATTCGCCGATGCGACGGGGAAGCCATCGGCTCCCCGCGTCAGGTTGCGCACGGGGTTCAACAATATCCCGCCGCAACAATTTTCCTCTCGCTTGCTGTAATCGGCGATCAGGCGAAAGCTCAGCGTCTCGGTCGGCTCGAACATCAGCTGGCCCTTTACCAGCCAGCGATCGCGGTCATTGATATCGGGCTCATCCGGCGTGACATTCTCGATAAAGCCGTCGCGCTTCTGCCAGACGCCGTCGAGGCGCACTGCGGTCTTGTCGCCCAGCGGCGCGTTGATCATGCCGTCGACGCGCCAATAATCATAATTGCCATAGGACACCGAACCCTTCCCCGCGAAGGTTCCAAGCTCAGGCCCCTTGGTCACGATATTGATCAGCCCCGCGGTCGAGTTTCGGCCGAACAAAGTGCCTTGCGGACCGCGCAGCACTTCGACGCGTTCGATATCGCCGAGTTCGGACAGGCCGACGCCCGTCCGGCTGCGATAAACGCCATCGATGAACAGGCCGACCGACGATTCAAGGCCGGGGTTCTCGCCGACCGTGCCGATGCCGCGGATACGCGCCGAGAAATTGACCTCGCTCGTCGCGCCCGACACAAGCAGCGACGGCGCGACCTGTCCCAGCGCGCGAACATCGGTCGCACCGGTTTTCTCGAGCGTGTCGCCGGTGACCGCCGAAACCGCGATCGGAACATCGGACAGTGCTTCGCTGCGCCGGGTCGCCGTAACGATGATCGTGCTGTCGTCGGTTTCGGCGCCAGCGTCCTGCGCCACGGCGGGCGCGGCCAGCAGGCCGAACGAAAGCGACAGGCCGGCGGCACTGGTCCGCAGCAGGCTGGCGGCACGGCGGGAACGGTTTTTCATCGGAAATGGCCCTCCTCTCACATGATCGGTCGATGCGGGGAGAGCGGTCTTTTTTATCGTTGCCCGAGCGTAACATGAGTTGAGGGCAGCAAGCCAGCGCGCCGCACGTGCCGTAACGTCATTGCGCGAAAGGCGCGGCTTTTGTGCCACAGCTATCAGATGTGACGGGTTGACTTGGCCGGGCAAAGAAAAGGGGCGAGGCCAATGGCCCCGCCCCCATAGTCGGAAATTCGGTGGCGCTTAGAATTTGCCGCGCAGCGTCACGCCATAGGTCCTGGGTTCGGCCAGGAACTGCGAAAAGATCTGACGACCGCCCGGATATTGCGGGTCGGCGAAGGCGCCGGAGGTGCCGCCTTCCTGGAACGGCGAGTTGAACGCGACCTGCGAATATTGCTTGTTGAAGATATTCTGGCCCCAGAATTCGATGCCCCATTTCTCGTCGGGGCCGCGAACGCCGATACGCGCGTTGAAGATCGCATAGCCATTCTGTTCCTTCTGCGGGAACAGGTCCGACCCGGTGTTATAGTCGCTGGTCATACGGCCATCGATATAGACAAGACCGGTCAGGCCGCTGCTGCCGATGTCCGGAGTCCAGGCGACGCTGCCGGTTGCGACCAGTTCGGGCGCGTTCGACAGATTGTTGCCGGGCAGAAGGCGGAGCGCCGGATCGAGCGGTGCGCCCGACTTGTTGCCAACCAGATTGCTGCGATATTTGGTGTTGGCATAGGTCAGCCCCGCGGTCATGCGGAAGTTGCGCGACGGAACCAGCGAGGCTTCGAGTTCGAAGCCTTCGGTCCGCACGCCATAACCGACATCGCCCGATGGGCAGGCGCCCGTCGTCGATGCGGACGAGGTCGGCGTTACCGGCGTCGTATTGGCCGGTGCGCCCGGCAACGGAAGACCCGTCGCGCCGTCGGTGAACTTGCTCTGATCGCGATCGCCGCCATTGAGATCGCTCGAGCAACCATTGACCGTCTGGACGATGAACACGCTGCCGTTGAACGTATTGAGCTGGAAGTTTTTGAAGTCCGACCGGAACAGGGTCAGGCCGAGACCGAACGGCCCGGTCGAATATTTCGCGCCCAGTTCATAGCTGTTCACCAGTTCCGGATCGAACTGCAGGTTGCCGACCAGCGCCTGTGCGCCGCCTTGCGAGGCGAAGGAACGCGTCGGCGATTTCAGCGCCGAGCGGTCGAGGTTGAAGCCGCCCGCCTTATAGCCGCGCGCAAAGCTGGCGTAGACCATCAGATCGTCGACGGGCTTGTACGACAGGATCGCGGTGCCGGTCCATTCATCCTCGCTGCGGCTGTCGTTGATCGAAACGCCGTTGAGCTCGGCGGTCGAGTTACCCTGACAGGCCAGACCGATAAGGCCGCCAGATACCGCAGCCAGTGCGGGGACGGTCAGGAAGCCGGTGACCGCATTCTGGACGTTGACGCACGCCTGATTGTCGTTGGTGAACGAGGCCGAGAACTTTTTCTTGTCGTGGGTGTAACGCACGCCCAGCGTCAGATCGAGCTTGTCGGTGATGTGGAAGATATTGTGCGTGAACAGCGCCCAGTTGGTATCCTTCTGGTTGTAGCGATCGTCGATGCTGCCCTTGTCGCTGATGCTGTCGAGCTGGTCGAGCGCGCCATAAATCGCAGGCGAAGCGGCGCCGAACGCCGCCGGACGCGCCGCGACGCAACCGGGCGAGGTCGGCGAATAGAGCGCGGCAAGACCGCCACCCGAGATCAGGCGGCAGGCGGCAAAACGGCCGTACTGCGTGCCGAAACGCAGATTGTCGCGCACCGTCAGCTTTTCGTTGGCGTAGAAGCCGCCGACGAGCCAGTCGAGTTTGCCGTCGAAAGCCTCGCCCTGCACACGCAGTTCCTGCGTGAAGGTATGGAACTGGCGGTAAGCGTCGTCGCTTGGCGCGCGATAGAGGATGTCGACCGAACCATAATCGAGGTCGCCGGCCTGCCCCGAACGATATTCGCGGTAACCGGTGATCGAGGTGATCGTCGCACCGCCAAGATCATAGTCGATCTGACCCGAGAAACCGTAATCCTTGGTCTTGCCGTCGAAGCTGCGGCCCGGGCTGACCGAAATATTGCGGCTGTAGCCCTGATTGAACGCCGCGAGCGGCTGGCCGAGGTCGCGCAGCACGTTGATGATGTTGTTGCCATTGGGTTGCGGCACGTTCGGTTGCGGCGTCCCCGCCGGTCCCACGGACAGCGGCGTCGACAGGTTGTTGAGGTTCCCGATATAGGGGTTGACGCTCTTGTCGATGTAGGTCGCACCGCAGCAGGCTTCGTCACGCGACGTATAGTCGGCGATCAGCCGGATCGACAGCGCGTCGGTCGGTTCGAACAGCAACTGGCCGCGCACGAAATAGCGGTCGCGGTTGTTGACGTCGGTGTTGTTCGCCGTGTCCTTCAGAAAGCCGTCGCGCTTGACCCAGATGCCGTCGATGCGCGCCGCGAGCGTGTCGCTGATCGGTCCGGTGACGCTGCCACCGATCCGCCAATAATCGTAGTTGCCATAGGTGACTTCACCCGTGGCCCCGAATTCGAAGCTCGGCTTTTTCGAATAGATGCTGATCAGGCCCGCCGACGAGTTGCGGCCGCCAAGCGTACCCTGCGGGCCGCGCTGCACTTCGACGCGGTCGATTTCACCGAGTTCGTTGAGACCGATGCCCGAACGCGAGCGATACACGCCGTCGATGAACACAGGAACCGAGCTTTCGAGGCCGGGATTGTCGCCGACCGTACCGATGCCGCGGATACGCGCCGAACCATTGGCTTCCGAACCGGTCGAAGAGACGAGCAGCGACGGTGCGACCTGGTTTAGCTGACGAATGTCGTTCGCGCCGCTGTTCTGCAGCGTTTCGGCGCTGACCGCCGAAATCGCGACGGGCACATCGGACAGGAGCTGGGCGCGGCCCTGTGCGGTCACGATGATCGGGGTGTTGTCGCTGTCGTCGGTCGCGGTGTCTGCCGGTGCAGTCTGTGCGACGGCCGGTACCGACACGGCAGCGATGGCAAGCGATACGCCGAGCGCGCTGGTGCGCATAAATCGGGCAGCACGAAGGGAAGATGATTTCATATCGGGCACTCCTCTCAACATTTATTTATTTTTGTTGCGGCTGGAACATAACTCAATTGCGCGGACGATCCAGCGGGAGGCCTGTATTTGCGTCGTTTTTGGCTTGGTGATGCTTTTTAGTCACAGGCGGAAAAGCGCCTGTTCGGCGGGACTTAGGCCCGGCGGGCAGCGACGATGCGGCTTGCCGTAGCGTCATCGGACGGTCGGCCGGGGCAGGGAAAGCGTAGCTGCCGGTCACGCGCGACGAGCATCGCTTCATAAGCCCCGGAAAAATTCGCTGCGATCACCGGGTCCTCGGCGGCGAGACCACCGGTCAGCGCGCCGAAAGCGGGAAGGATCAACCGCCGTGCATCGCCCACGAAACAGGGGCGCGAGACATGCCGGCCGCGGATGTTGAGACGCAGCTTGGGGTGGAAATGCCCCGAAACCTCGGGGCGCGTCTCATGTGCCAGACTCTGGTGACGAAAGATGATCCCGTCGACGACCAGCTCGTCGGCGACCTCGCCGCCCCACGCCCCGCCCGTCAGCCCATCGTGATTGCCCGCGATCCACAACAGCTTCGCCGACGCAGCCTGTCCGAACAGGCGGTCGGCGACCGCCGGGACGACACGCTCGGCAGCATCGCGATCGTGAAAACTGTCGCCGAGACACCAGATCGCGCGCGCGCCCGTTTCGGCGGCAAGCGCGGCAAGCCGATCGAGCGTGTCGTGGCTGTCATAGGGTGGCAAGGGCTGGCCGAGCGCGGCGTACCAGCTCGCCTTTTCCAGATGCAGGTCGGCGACGATCAGCGCACCGTGGCGCGG